>NZ_MJGQ01000068.1:0-560 GCF_001865095.1 Curtobacterium sp. MCBA15_013
CTTGAGCAGGTTCGGCTCGTTCGACACGAAGCCGGTGAGCGCCTCGAGACCGTTCTGCTTGCGCGGCAGGACCGAGGGGTCGTAGCCCTCCTTCACGAGGGTGAGCGAGTCCCAGTCCACCCCGGCCTTCTCCATCATCGCCCGGACGGAGGCGGGGACGTAGCCCTTGTGGCCGACGACCTTCCCGTCGAGCTGCGGGAGCTTCGTGATGTCCTTGTTCGTCATCAGGATGTCGAGCCCGGCGTTCGAGTACGACGAGATGCCGGTGATGTCGATGCCGTTCGCCCGGGCCTGGATGAGGTCCTGCTCCGCGACGGCCGACACGGTCGCCTGGCCGCTCGCGAGGAGCTTGGTGTTCTGCGCGGTGTCGCCCGACCCGGGCTTGAGGGTGACGTCGAGGCAGAGGTCCGTGAAGTAGCCCAGTTCGTCGGCCGCGATGTACTCGAGGATCGACGCCGAGGACTGGTACTGGTAGCCGGACAGGTAGGTGATGGGGCCGGCGGCCTTGTTCTCCTTGCACCGTTCGGCGGAGATGGCGCTGCCCTCGGACGAGCCGGTGC
>NZ_MJGQ01000069.1:0-957 GCF_001865095.1 Curtobacterium sp. MCBA15_013
ACCTCGACGCCCTCGGCATCGGCGAGTGCCCGCAGCTCGGACAGCGGCGTCTCCGGGGTGATCTCGCGACCGGCCGCCTCGGACAGCGACCCGTACATGTCGATGCGCGGCCACTCGCCGCCGAGGTCGTACGTCGTGCCGTCCGCCCAGGTGACCTCGAGCGAGCCGCCGGTCACGGCACGCGCGGCGTTCTGCACGAGCTCCTGGGTCAGGTCGGCCATCTGCTCGTAGTCGCCGTACGCCTGGTAGGCCTCGAGCATGGCGAACTCGGGCGAGTGCGTCGAGTCGGCGCCCTCGTTGCGGAAGTTCCGGTTCACCTCGAACACCCGGTCGATGCCGCCGACGACGGCGCGCTTGAGGAAGAGCTCCGGCGCGATGCGGAGGTACAGCTCGGTGTCGAACGCGTTCGAGTGCGTGACGAAGGGGCGCGCCGAGGCTCCGCCGTGCTGGGTCTGCAGCATCGGGGTCTCGACCTCGAGGTAGTCGTGACCAGCGAAGGTCTGCCGGAGCGACGACATCACGGCGGCACGGGCGCGGACGGTGGCCCGGGCCTCCTCGCGCACGATGAGGTCGAGGTAGCGCTGGCGGACCCGCGTCTCCTCGTTGAGTTCGTTGTGCAGGTTCGGCAGCGGCAGGATCGCCTTGGCCGCGATCTGCCAGTCGTCGACCATGATCGACAGCTCGCCCCGCCGCGAGGAGATCACCCGGCCGTGCACGAACACGTGGTCGCCGAGGTCGACGAACTCCTTCCAGCGCGCGAGCGACTCCTCGCCCACCTCGGCGAGGGACACCATCGCCTGGATGCGGGAGCCGTCGCCGGACTGCAGGGACGCGAAGCAGAGCTTGCCGGTGTTGCGCGAGAACACGATGCGGCCGGCGATCCCTACGACGTCCTGGGTCTCCTCGCCGGTCTCGAGGTGCGCGTACTGCGCACGGACCGCGGGGATGGTGGTGGTG
>NZ_MJGQ01000070.1:0-246 GCF_001865095.1 Curtobacterium sp. MCBA15_013
GGGTACCGGGACGGCCGGGTCGTCGCCTGGACGCTCGACGTCATGCGACGCACACCCGCGGCACCGAACGGCGTGATGGAGTTCCTCGTCGCGAGTGCGGCCGACCGGATGCGCGAGGACGGCGTCGAGCGACTCAGCCTGTCCGCGGCCCCGCTCGCGCAGGCCGCCGAGGGCCCGCAGGCGAACGACGGCGTGCAGAGCCTGCTGGACCTGGTCGGCGGGGTCCTCGAGCCGGTGTACGGGTTC
>NZ_MJGQ01000071.1:0-299 GCF_001865095.1 Curtobacterium sp. MCBA15_013
GTCCACCGGCGTTCGGCATGATGGGGCGGTGGACATCGTCATCGCCGGCTGCGGCGACCTCGGGATCGAGACCGGCCTTCGCTTCGCCGCCGCCGGGCACCGCGTGGTCGGACTCCGGCGGCGGGGCGAGCTGGTCCCGGCCCCGCTCACCGGGCGGAGCGTCGACCTGCGCCGGTCGGTCCCGGAGATCCCGGCGAGCACGGCGGTGGTGGTCGTGGCCGTCGCCGCGGGGAGCCGCGACGTGGACGAGTACCGCGCGACGTACGTCGACGGGCTGCGGAACGTCCTGGACGGCATCG
>NZ_MJGQ01000072.1:0-387 GCF_001865095.1 Curtobacterium sp. MCBA15_013
GTGTTTCTGTTGACTGCTGAAGACTTACATTAAATACCCTGGATAAGATACTGAATCATGTCGGGAAATAGCTTCGGAAAATTGTTTACGGTGACCAGCTTTGGTGAGAGCCACGGGGCTGCGCTCGGATGCATAATTGATGGTTGCCCTCCGGGGCTTGAGCTGTCCGAGGCTGATATGCAGCGGGATCTGGACCGCCGCAAGCCCGGCACTTCGCGTCATACCACCCAGCGCCGGGAAGCGGACGAAGTGAAGATCCTCTCGGGGGTGTTCGAAGGCAAGACCACCGGCACCCCCATCGGGCTGGTGATCGAGAATACCGATCAGCGCTCAAAGGATTATTCGAAGATCGCGGAGCAGTTCCGTCCTGCCCACGCCGACTATACC
>NZ_MJGQ01000073.1:0-540 GCF_001865095.1 Curtobacterium sp. MCBA15_013
ATCGCATATGAGGCGGTCACACCGGGTAAGGCGTCAACTATCGTCAAAGCCCTGTACTTGCACGGAAGGTGTGGACGTAAATGCGGCGGGCATAAGTGTGAAGGTCACGCGTCTTACCCTGGGAAGTCTGGTGCTCTGCCGCTGTGCTACTCACCTCGTGAGGGGTGGGGATGGACCGCCAGAACTCAGCAGAGGTCATAGTAGGTGCGTTACCGCGTACTGAAGGACCGAACATGGTTGGCCGTTAGTAGGCGATGAGTTCTCGTGGTGTGCTTATGAAGACAGAAGCGACCCGGATGGGGCAGGGCATTCAGGAAGGCGCTGGACGGTATCCGGCAGAGACTGAAGTCCGTGTCGAGGCAGACGCGGGGGCTCACTCGTGGACGAACGCGGAGCCGAACACGCTGATGGAACAGGTGCTTGAGCGCCCGAACCTGATGCGTGCGTATCAGCGGGTGGTATCCAATAAGGGTGCCGCCGGTGTCGATCAGATGCCGGTGATGGCCCTGAAGGGCCACCTGCAACAGCATTGGCCAACGC
>NZ_MJGQ01000074.1:0-305 GCF_001865095.1 Curtobacterium sp. MCBA15_013
GGCTGACACGGGCCGGCGCCCCTATCACCCCGGGGATCTGCTCAAGCTCTACATCTACGCTTACCTGAATCAGACCAGCAGCACCCGGCGACTGGAAAAGGAGTGCCATCGCAACCTGGAAGTGCTGTGGCTGATGAAGCAACTGGCGCCGGACTTCAAAACCATTGCCGACTTCCGCAAGGATAACGGTCAGGCCATCAGGAAAGTGTGTCGCCAGTTCATTGTCTTCTGCAAACAGGCGGGCCTGGTCACAGGCCAGTTGGTGGCGATTGATGGCAGCAAATTCAAAGCGGCCGCCAGTAAGG
>NZ_MJGQ01000075.1:0-304 GCF_001865095.1 Curtobacterium sp. MCBA15_013
GGCTGCCCCATGCTCAAAGAGCCGTCCCCGCAACAACACGAACTCGAGATGGTCAGTCTCGAATCGTTGGTCCCCGACAACCACCTTCTTCGCAACATTGATCAGTACATCGATTTCGAATTTATCCGTGACCGGGTTCGACACCTGTACTGCTCCAATAACGGTCGTCCGGCACTGGATCCGGTGGTGCTGTTCAAGATGCTGTTTCTCGGCTATCTGTTCGGCATTCGCAGTGAGCGGCAGCTGGTGCGGGAGATACAGGTCAACGTGGCCTATCGCTGGTTCTTACGCTTCAACCTGACAG
>NZ_MJGQ01000076.1:0-315 GCF_001865095.1 Curtobacterium sp. MCBA15_013
TCCGGACTGTTCATTGTGCGCAATGTCTCGTCGGCTTTTTATCTATCTGATAAATAACAAAATATCCTGATTGGCACAGAGCCTGCTATATCCCGGATGCAGGACGTCAGAACAACGCAGAAAACAAGACTGGCGCTATCGTTGGACCCAAAACACATCTTGTCTGTCTCGTTTCCTGCGATGTCTGACTACACTCAGATAAGGCCCGTCGGGAAAGTTCCTGTTTGGCCGAATACAACAACAATGCTAGGAGACTTGCCAATGAAACTCTTCAAGGCACTTACCGGTATCGCCGGTGCGATCGCCCTGACTACT
>NZ_MJGQ01000077.1:0-225 GCF_001865095.1 Curtobacterium sp. MCBA15_013
CATCTACACCGACTCACCCCTGAGTGAAGGCGCCACGGCCGGCCTGGACGACAATGCAGCGCAACACGTCGGCCGTGTGCTGCGCATGCAACCCGGCCAGGAACTGCTGCTGTTCAATGGCGACGGCAACGACTACCCCGCCACCATCACCGAGGCCGGCAAGAAACACGTGTCGGTCGAGGTAGGAACGCCGTCCGCCAATGCCACCGAGTCCCACCTGGAGAT
>NZ_MJGQ01000078.1:0-142661 GCF_001865095.1 Curtobacterium sp. MCBA15_013
CCGCCCGCCCGCCCGCCCGCCTGCCCGCCTGGCGCCCGCCCGCCTGCTCGGCTGCCCGGCCGGCGCCTGCCGCCCGCCCGCCCACCCGGCCACCCGGCCACCCGCCCGCCTCGGTCGCACAAAGTGTCGCCCGCAGCGTGCGGAAGCAGCGCTTCATGCGACCTCGACGGCGCCCGCACGGCATGTCGTGCGACCTCGACGGCGCCCGCACGGCATGTCGTGCGACCTCGGCGGCGCCCGCGCGGCGCGTCGTGCGACCTCGCCGGTCCACCGCGCACCCACCACACGCACGAAGGCCCCCGTACCGGATCGGTACGGGGGCCTTCGGACGTCTCGTGCGACTACTTCGCGGTGCCGCGACGCTGACGGAGCTGCTGCAACGCGTCTTCGAGGAGCTGCGCCGCCTCTTCTTCGGTGCGGCGCTCCTTCACGTACGCGAGGTGCGTCTTGTACGGCTCGGTCTTGGAGACCACGGGAGGGTTCTCCTTGTCGCGACCAGCCGGGAGCCCGGTCGACGGCGAGTCCACCGTCTCGGGGATCTCGTCATCGGGGAGACCGGCGGCGAAGTACCGCACGACCTCGTTGCCGAGGGCGTCCCAGTACGAGATCGCCACACGCTCGGCCTGGACCCCGCGGTCCTGCTCCCCCATCGGGCCCGCGCCGACGCGCGAACCCCGGATTGCACTGCCTCCGGATGCCATGGATCAGCTCCCCGCCGTGAACTTGTTGATGAGACCGAGCACGATGATCGACACGATCCAGAGGAGACCGAGGATCACCGTGATGCGGTTGAGGTTGCGCTCGGCGACGCCGGACGCCCCGAGGTTGCTCGTCACGCCGCCGCCGAACATGTCGGAGAGGCCGCCACCGCGGCCCTTGTGCAGCAGGATGAGGAGCGTGAGCAGGAGGCTCGTTATCGCGAGCAGGACCTGCAGCACGACGGAGAGAATCGCCACGACGTACCTTTCGTGTCAGTCAGCCATCCGAGTATACCGGCCAGGTGGTCGGCCGAGGTCCCCGGGCTGGGCGTGGCACAGGCCGGCCGCACGATGGCGACCGGCCTGTGTCCGGTGGATCAGAGTCCGACGTGCTGCCGGAAGCGCGCGATGGCCGCGAACTCCTGCACGTCGAGGGAGGCACCACCGACGAGCGCGCCGTCGATGTCGGGCTCGCGCAGGAAGCCGGCGATGTTGCCAGACTTCACCGAGCCGCCGTAGAGCACCCGCGTCGCCGCGGCTGCCTCGTCGCCCCAGGCTGCAGCGATCCCGCGACGGATCGCAGCGCATTCGTCCTGCGCCTGCTCGGCGGTCGCGGCCTGGCCGGAGCCGATCGCCCAGACCGGCTCGTACGCCACGACGATCTCGGAGGGCTGCACTGCGTCGAGGACGACCTGCAGCTGCTCGACCGGCACGACACCGGCGCCGCGCTCCTCGCGCTGCTCGCCGGTCTCGCCGACGCAGACCACCGGCACGAGACCGTGCTTGACGGCCGCGGCGGTCTTCGCGGCGACGACCTCGTCGGTCTCCGCGTGCAGCGTGCGCCGCTCGGAGTGTCCGACGATGACGTACTGCGCGTCGAGTGCGGCGAGGAAGGCCCCGGACACGTCGCCCGTGTAGGCGCCCGAGTCGTACTGGGACAGGTCCTGCGCGCCGAAGCGGATCGGGAGCTTGTCGGCCGAGATGAGCGTCTGCACGCTCCGGAGGTCGGTGAAGGGCGGGAAGACCGCGACCTCGACGTCGTCGAAGTCGTGGCGTGCGTCCTTCAGCGTCCACGCGAGCTTCTGCACGGTGGCGATGGCCTGGAGGTGGTCCAGGTTCATCTTCCAATTGCCCGCGATCAACGGCGTCCGGGTCATCGCGACCACCCCAGTGCTTCGAGACCGGGGAGCGACTTGCCCTCGAGGAACTCGAGGCTCGCACCGCCACCGGTCGAGATGTGCCCGAACTGGTCGTCCGAGAAGCCGAGCGACCGGACGGCCGCGGCGGAGTCGCCACCACCGACCACACCGAGGCCGTCGACCTCGGTCAGGGCCTGCGCGACGGTCTTCGTGCCGGCGGCGAAGGCCGGGAACTCGAACACGCCCATCGGGCCGTTCCAGAACACGGTCTTCGACGAGGAGACCGCGGACGCGAACCGCGCCGCCGTCTCCGGGCCGATGTCGAGGCCGATGCCGTCCGCCCCGAAGGACGACGACTCGATCGCGTCCGCGGCGACGGTCTCGTGCGAGGCGTCGGCCGCGAACCCGGACGCCACGACGACGTCCGTCGGCAGGTCGATCGTCACGCCGAGCTCCTTCGCCCGCGAGAGGTACTCGCGGACGACGTCGAGCTGGTCGGCCTCGAGCAGCGACTTCGCGACCCCGTGGCCCTGGGCCGCGAGGAACGTGAAGAGCATGCCGCCGCCGATGCAGAGCGTGTCCACCTGCGGCAGGAGGTGGTCGATGACGCCGAGCTTGTCGCTGACCTTCGACCCGCCGAGCACGACCGTGTACGGCCGCTCCGGCGTCGTCGTGAGGCGTTCGAGCACGCCGAGCTCGGTCTCGATGAGCGACCCCGCCGCACTGGGCAGCGCGGACGCGAGCTCGTACACCGAGGCCTGCTTGCGGTGCACGACACCGAAGCCGTCGGACACGAAGGCGTCCCCGAGGGCGGCGATGCGGTCCGCGAAGCCACTGCGCACGGCAGCGTCCTTCGAGGTCTCCTCCGGGTTGAACCGGAGGTTCTCGAGCAGCAGGACGTCGCCGTCCCCGAGTTCCCCGGCGGCCGCGGTCGCTTCGTCGCCGACGGTCTCGCCGACGAACGTGACCTCTTTGCCGAGCAGCTCGGAGAGCCGCTGGGCCACCGGCGCGAGCGAGAACTCCGGCTTGGGCTCGCCGTCGGGGCGGCCCAAGTGTGAGATCACGATGACGCGGGCGCCGGCGTTGATGAGGGTGTTCAGGGTGGTCAGCGACGCGCGCACGCGGCCGTCGTCCGTGATCACGCCGTCCTTGAGCGGGACGTTGAGGTCACAACGGACGACGACACGCTTGCCGGCGAGGTCGCCGAGGTCCTCGAGGGTGCGGAGTGCCATGGGTTAGAGGCGCTCGCCCACGTACTCGGTGAGGTCGACGAGGCGGTTCGAGTAGCCCCACTCGTTGTCGTACCACGAGGTGATCTTCACGAGGCCGCCGATGACCTTGGTCAGGCCGGAGTCGTAGATCGACGAGTGCGGGTCCGTGGTGATGTCGGTCGACACCAGCGGGTCCTCGCTGTAGAGCAGGATGCCCTTGAGCGGACCCTCGGCTGCCTCCTTGTAGGCGGCGTTGATCTCGTCGACGGTGACCTCGGACTTGGTCTCGAGGGTGAGGTCGGTGATCGAGCCGGTCGGCACCGGGACGCGGAGGGCGAAGCCGTCGAGCTTGCCGGCGAGCTCCGGCAGGACGAGGCCGATGGCCTTCGCCGCACCCGTGGAGGTCGGGACGATGTTCAGGGCGGCGGCACGCGCACGACGCGGGTCCTTGTGCGGGCCGTCCTGGAGGTTCTGGTCGGCGGTGTAGGCGTGGACCGTGGTCATGAGACCGCGCTCGATGCCGAACTTGTCGTGGAACACCTTGGCGAGCGGCGCGAGGCTGTTCGTGGTGCAGGACGCGTTCGAGATGATGTTGTGGTTCGCGGGGTCGTACTGGTCCTCGTTCACGCCGAGCACGATGGTGACGTCGTCACCCGTGGCCGGGGCGGAGATGATGACCTTCTTGGCACCGGCGTCGATGTGCTTCTGCGCATCGGCGGCCTTGGTGAAGAAACCGGTCGACTCGATGACGATGTCGACACCCAGCTCGCCCCAGGGGAGGTTGGCGGGGTCGCGCTCCGCGAGGACCTTGATCGCCGTGCCGTCGACCACGATGTTGTCGCCGTCGAGCTCGACCGTCGCCGGGAGCTTGCCGGTGATGGAGTCGAACTTCAGCAGGTTCGCGAGGGACGCGTTGTCGGTGAGGTCGTTCACCGCCACGATCTCGAGGTCGCTGCCCTTGGCCAGTGCGGCCCGGAAGAAGTTACGGCCGATGCGGCCGAAGCCGTTGATACCGATCTTGACGGTCAATGGATCTCCTGGTGGGTGTGGAGCGCCCGGGGGGCGCTGCTTTCGGAGTCGTGTGGCCCTTCGGGCCCACGTGTGGTGGACGATACGCCCCGTAACGTCGCCGTAACGACCCTAGCAGTCGGACTCTGCCAGACCGCGCGGGATGACGGTCCGTCCGGACGGTCGCGAGCGCCGCCCTGGACCACCCTGACGACGGACGGGAGGCGCGGTACCAGCTGGCACCGCGCCTCCCGTCCGGAACGTCGTCACGCCCGTCGATCAGGCCCCTTCGAGCTCCTCGGGAACGCTCGCTTCGGTCCCCGGGATCCCGAGGTCGGACGCGCGCTTGTCGGCCATCGCGAGGAGGCGGCGGATGCGCCCGGCGATGGCGTCCTTCGTCATCGGCGGGTCCGCGTGCTGGCCGAGCTCGTCGAGCGACGCGTCGCGGTGCTGCAGCCGCAGCGAGCCGGCGTACTGCAGGTGGTCGGGGACCTCGTCGCCGAGGATCTCGAGCGCACGCTCGACCCGCGCGCACGCGGCGACGGCGGCCTGCGCGGAGCGACGGAGGTTCGCGTCGTCGAAGTTGACGAGACGGTTGGCGGTGGCACGGACCTCGCGGCGCTGGCGCATCTCCTCCCAGTCGGCGGTGGTGCGGGCGGCGCCCATCACGGTCAGCATCTGGCCGATGGCCTCGCCGTCGCGGATGACCACGCGGTGCACGCCGCGGACCTCACGGCCCTTCGCCGCGATGCCGAGCCGCGAGGCGGCACCGACCAGGGCCATCGCGGCCTCGTTGCCGGGGCAGGTGACCTCGAGCGCGGCGGCACGACCGGGGTCGGTCAGGGTGCCGGCGGCGAGGAACGCTCCACGCCAGATCGCGGCGAGGTCCTCGCGGTTGCCGGTGGTGAGCCGGTTCGGCAGACCGCGCACCGGGCGGCGGCGGGCGTCCATGAGGCCCGTCTGCCGGGCGAGGGTCTCCCCCGCCTCGAGCACGCGCACGAGGTACCGGGTGCCACGACGGGCGGACGCGGACGACCCCACCGACGCCTCGCTCCGCACGCCGTACAGCTCAGCGAGGTCCTTGCGCACGCGGTGCACGATGATCCGGGTGTCGAGTTCGACCTCGACGGCGATCCGGCCCGAGATGACGTGCAGGCCACCCGCGAACCGCAGGATGGTCGCGAGCTCGGCAGCGCGGACCGTGTTGCGGTTCACGACGACCCGGGCCAGTTCGTCCTTGACCTCGGCAGTCAACGGCACAGCATCATTCCTAACGTTTCTTCTGGTGGGGTCCGCGTGCCCGGCGCACGTCGTGTGGAGCGGCCGGAGGGACGGTCACTCTCGGCCGAGGTCTCGGTTCTTCACACGCACGGCGACGTCGGGCATCCCGCGGAGGAGGTTCGCCAGCTCGGCGACGATGGCGACCGAACGGTGCTTGCCGCCGGTACAGCCGATGGCGATCGTAGCGTGTCTTTTGTTCTCGCGCTGGTACCCCTCGAACACCGGCTCGAGGACGTCGGCGTAGCGCTCGACGAACGTGCGGGCTCCGGGCTGGGCCAGGACGTAGTCCGAGACGGGTCGATCGAGGCCCGTGTGCGGGCGGAGTTCCGGGACCCAGTAGGGGTTCGGCAGGAACCGGACGTCGGCCACCATGTCGGCGTCGGCGGGCAGTCCGTACTTGAACCCGAAGCTCATCAGGGTCACCTGGACACCCGTGAAATGGTCGTCGGCGAACTGCTCGGTGACGGCGTTCGCGAGTTGGTGGATGTTCAGGTCGGAGGTGTCGATGACGAGGTCCGACGCCTCTCGCAGGGCAGCGAGGCGACTGCGTTCGCGGCCGATGCCGTCGAGGAGCGTGTCCTCACCCTGGAGCGGGTGTGGCCGCCGCACCTGCTCGAAGCGCCGCACGAGGACCGCGTCCGTCGCCTCGAGGAACAGCACCCGGACCCGGGCCGAGGCACTCTTGCGCACCTGCTCGACCGCCTGCTCGGGGTCGGTGAAGAACCGGCCGCCGCGGACGTCGACCACCGTGGCGATCTTGGGGATCTTCTCACCGGCGCGGTCCGCGAGCTCGGTGAGCGGCGCGAGCATCTGCGTCGGGAGGTTGTCGACGACGTACCAGCCGAGGTCCTCGAGCGCCTTCCCCACCGTCGAACGACCGGCTCCGGACATACCGGTGACGATGAGGATGTCGTGCTGCTGCGGCGATCGTGTCGGCGCTGGGACGCTGTCGGTCATCTGGGAGTGGGCTCCGTCGTGGCGGCCCGGGCGCGTCGCCCGGGGAGGTCTCGGCTGCGGGACAAGGGTATCGCCCGGACGCCGGGCTCGGGGTGCGTCATCCGGTCGGGTGCGGTCCGTCCGTCGGCCGTGGCCCGCCGGTCGGGTGTGGCCCGTCGGTCGGGTGCGGTCCGTCGGTCGGGCGCGGTCCGTCGGTCGGGTGACGTCCGTCGGTCGGGTGCGGTCCGTCGGTCGGGTGACGTCCGTCGGTCGGGTCCTGTCCGTCCGTCGGCCGCACGGGAGGCGCGGTGTGCGTCATGCGGGCAGGTGTGGGCCGTCGTCGGTCACCTCGGGGAGCCGGGCCGGTCCTCCGGAGCGGGTGGCGGCCGCCTGCGGGGCGGCGGCCAGGTCGGACGCGCTGGCTGGGTCGGGCGCGCTGGCTGGGCCGGGCGCGCTGGCGCTGCCCGGTTCGCCGGCGGCGTCGGCCGCGCCGGCGGTGCCGGGTTCGATCGCCGTGTCCGGCGCACCGGCCCCGTCGGGAGCGCTCGTCGGCGTCGGGGCGCCCGCGGCCTCCGGCGCGCTCGTCGGCGTCGGGGCGCCGGGGGCCTCCGGCGCGCTCGTCGGGGTCGGGGCGCCGGCGGCCTCCGGCGCGCTCGTCGGCGTCTGCGCGAGCTTCGTGACCACGGCGGCAGCCGTCGCCGGCCCGACGCCGTTCACCTCGGCGATCTCCTCCGCCGTCGCCTCGCGCAGCCGCGCCACCGACCCGAAGTGCTTCAGCAGCGCGTTCACCCGGGTGGGCCCGAGACCCGGGATCTCGGACAGCCGCGACCGGACGTCCCGCTTGCGCCGGGTCCGCTGGTGCGTGATCGCGAACCGGTGCGCCTCGTCGCGGATGCGCTGGATGAGGAACAGTGCCTCGGAGTTGCGCGGCAGGATCACCGGGAAGTCGTCGTCCGGCAACCAGAGTTCCTCGAGCCGCTTCGCGATCCCCACGAGCGCGATGTCGTGCACCCCGGCCTCGTCCATCGCGCGCTTCGCCGCCTGCACCTGTGGCTGCCCGCCGTCGACGATGAGCAGCTGCGGCCGGTACGCGAACCGCTTGGTGGGCTTCGAGCCCTCGACGACCTCGTCGCTGGTGACGTCGGGGATGTCCGGCAGCTCGGCGTCCTCGTCGAGGCGCGCGAGCCGGCGGGACAGCACCTGGTACATGCTGTCGGTGTCGTCGGTGGTCTCGGCGATCGAGTACCGCCGGTACTGGTCCTTGCGGGGCAACCCGTCCTCGAACACGACCATCGACGCGACGACGTTCGTCCCCTGCAGGTGCGAGATGTCGTAGCACTCCATGCGGAGCGGTGCCTCGGTCATGCCGAGGGCGTCCTGGATGTCCGCCAGCGCCGCGGACCGCGTCGTGTAGTCGGCGGAGCGCTTCGTCTTGTAGAGCATGAGCGCCTGCGCCGCGTTCTGCGCCGCGGTCCGGGCGAGCCCCGCCCGGTCACCCCGCTGCGCGGTGCTGAGCTTGGTGCCCCGACCGCCACGGCGTTCGCTGAGCCACTGCTGCAGTGCGTCGGCGTCCTCCGGCAGTTCCGGCACGACGACCTCGCGCGGGGGCTCCTCGCCCGTCGCGTACTGTCCCTGCACGATCTGCTCGATGAGGTCGCCCGTCGAGATGTCGAGTTCCTTGTCGACGACCCACCCGCGCACACCGCGGATGCGACCGCCGCGCACCGAGAACAGCTGCACGGCCGCGGCGAGCTCGTCCTCGGAGATGCCGAACAGGTCGAGGTCGACCGAGTCGCGGAGCACGACCGCAGACTTCTCGAGCACGGCCTCGAGCGCGCCGACCTGGTCGCGGAACTTCGCGGCCTGCTCGTACTGCATCGCGTCGGCCGAAGCGGCCATGCGCTGCCGCAGCTGGGTGATCACCCGGCGGTCGTAGCTCGCCATGAAGCGCACGAACTCCTCGACCAGCGCGCGGTGCTCGGCGATCGTGACCTTCTGGGAGCACGGGCCGCCGCACTTGCCGATCTGCCCCGGGAAGCACGGCTTGCCGGTCTGCATCGCCTTCTTGTACGACGAGTCCGAGCAGGTGCGGATCGGGAACACCTTGATCATCAGGTCGATCGTGTCGTGCACGGCCCAGATCTTCGGGTACGGCCCGAAGTACTTCGCGCCCTTGATCTTCCGGTTCCGGGTGACCATCACCCGGGGCGACTCCTCGCCCAGGGTGATCGCCATGTACGGGTAGGACTTGTCGTCCCGGAACTTGACGTTGAAGGGTGGATCGAACTCCTTGATCCACGTGTACTCGAGCTGCAGCGCCTCGATCTCGGAGCCGACCGTCGTCCACTCGACGCTCCGTGCCGTGAGCACCATGCGCCGGGTGCGCTCGTGCAGCGTCGGCAGCGGTGCGAAGTAGTTGCTCAGACGGGCACGGAGGTTCTTCGCCTTGCCGACGTAGAGCACCCGGCCGGCTTCGTCACGCCAGCGGTAGACGCCCGGATCAGTGGGGATCTCCCCCGCCTTCGGACGCCACGGGACGGTGTCCGCCACCTACCGAGCACCCGCCTTCTGCTTCGCCTTCGGCCGCTTCTGGCTGGCCGTGCGTGCGCCGACCGCCTGTTCCTTGCCGACCCGCGCGTCCTGCGCGTCGAAGATCTCCTTGAGGAAGACCCCGGTGTGGCTCTCGGGCACGTTCGCCACGTGCTCGGGCGTCCCCGTCGCGAGGACCGTCCCGCCGCCGGATCCACCCTCGGGTCCCATGTCGATCAGCCAGTCCGCCGACTTGATGACGTCGAGGTTGTGCTCGATCGTGATGACCGTGTTGCCCTTGTCGACCAGGCTCTGCAGCACGAGGAGCAGCTTGCGGACGTCTTCGAAGTGCAGACCGGTGGTCGGTTCGTCGAGGACGTAGACAGTCCGGCCGTTCGACCGGCGCTGGAGCTCGGTGGCGAGCTTGACGCGCTGCGCCTCGCCCCCGGAGAGGGTCGTCGCGCTCTGCCCGAGCCGGACGTAGCCCAGCCCGACGTCGACGAGGGTCGCCATGTACCGGTGGATCGCGGAGATCGGCTCGAAGAACTCGGCTGCCTCGCTGATCGGCATGTCGAGGACCTCGGAGATGTCCTTGCCCTTGTAGTGCACCTGGAGCGTTTCGCGGTTGTACCGCGCACCGCCGCAGACCTCGCACGCGACGTAGACGTCGGGGAGGAAGTTCATCTCGATCTTGATCGTGCCGTCACCGGAGCAGTTCTCGCAGCGACCGCCCTTGACGTTGAAGCTGAAGCGACCGGGCTGGTAGCCGCGCGCCTTCGCCTCGGGCGTCTCGGCGAAGAGCTGCCGGATCCGGTCGAACACGCCCGTGTAGGTCGCCGGGTTGGACCGCGGGGTCCGACCGATCGGCGCCTGGTCGACGTGCACGACCTTGTCGAGCTGGTCGAGCCCCTTCACGCGGGTGTGCTTGCCCGCGATGTGCCGTGCGCCGTTGAGCTGGTTGGCGAGCACCTTGTAGAGGATGTCGTTGACGAGCGTCGACTTGCCCGAGCCGCTCACCCCGGTGACCGCGGTGAACACCCCGAGCGGGAAGTCCGCGTCGATCGACTTGAGGTTGTTCGCCCGCGCACCCTGCACGCTGATCGTGCGCTTGAGGTTGACCTTGCGACGCTCGGCCGGGACCTCGATCGCACGTCGACCCGCGAGGTAGTCGCCCGTGATCGATTCGCGGTTCTCGATGATCCCCTCGTACGAGCCGGAGTGGACGACGTTGCCGCCGTTCACACCCGCGCCGGGGCCGATGTCGACGACCCAGTCCGCCGTGCGGATCGTGTCCTCGTCGTGCTCGACGACGATGAGCGTGTTGCCGAGGTCCTTGAGCTTCACCAGGGTGTCGATCAACCGCCGGTTGTCGCGCTGGTGCAGCCCGATGCTCGGCTCGTCGAGGACGTAGAGCACGCCGGTCAGACCGGACCCGATCTGGGTGGCCAGACGGATGCGCTGCGCCTCGCCGCCGGACAGCCCGCCCGCGCCACGGGAGAGCGTCAGGTAGTTCAGACCGACCTCGAGCAGGAACTCGAGCCGCGCCCGGATCTCGCGCAGGACGGCGGCCGCGATGTGCGCCTCGCGCTCGGTGAGGGTGAGGCTCTCCATGAAGCCGTACGCGTTGTCGAGCGACATGTCCGTCACGTCGGCGATGCTGCGGCCGTCCACCGTCACCGCGAGCACCTCGGGCTTGAGGCGCGTGCCGTCGCAGACCGGGCAGGGGACCTCGCGCAGGTAGCCCTGGAAGCGCTGCCGCTGCGAGTCCGACTCGGCTTCGGCGAACTTGCGCTCGATGTAGGGCATGACGCCCTCGAACCCGCTCGTGTACCGCATCTCGCGGCCGAACCGGTTGCGCCAGGACACCGACACCTGGAAGTCCTTACCGGTGAGGATCGCTGCCTGCACCGAGGCGTCGAGACGGTTCCACGGGGTGTCCAGATCGAACCCGAGGTCCTTGCCGAGGCCGGCGAGGAGCTTCTCGAAGTAGGAGTAGAGCCCGCTCGTGCCCGTCCACGGCAGCAGGACGCCGTCGCGCAGGGACGCCTCGGGGTCGCCGAGGACGAGGTCCGGGTCGACCGACATGCGGGTACCGAGGCCGGAGCACTCGGGGCACGCACCGAACGGCGCGTTGAACGAGAACGTGCGGGGCTCGATCTCGGTGAGCGCCAGCGGGTGGTTGTTCGGGCAGGAGAGGTTCTCGGAGTAGGTCCGGACCGCACCGGGTCCCTCGGCGTCGACGAGGTCGATCGCGACCGTGCCGTCGGTCAGGCGCAGTGCCGTCTCGAGCGAGTCGGTCAGACGCCCGAGGATGTCCTCGTTCGCGACGAGACGGTCGACGATGACGGAGATGTCGTGCTTGACCTGCTTCTTGAGCTTGGGCGGGTCGCTGAGCTGGATGCGCTCCCCGTCGACGATCGCGCGGGCGTAGCCGGACGCCGCCAGTTCTTGGAAGAGGTCGACGAACTCGC
The DNA here is from genome assembly GCF_001865095.1 of Curtobacterium sp. MCBA15_013. Lineage (NCBI taxonomy): Bacteria > Bacillati > Actinomycetota > Actinomycetes > Micrococcales > Microbacteriaceae > Curtobacterium > Curtobacterium sp. MCBA15_013. The sequence continues at coordinate 11,274 of NZ_MJGQ01000078.1, forward strand.
CCTTCTTCTTGGAGATGACGGGCGCGAGCACCTGGAAGCGCGTGCCCGACTCGAACTCCATGAGCTGGTCGGCGATCTGCTGCACGCTCTGCTTGCTGATCACCTCACCGCAGACGGGGCAGTGCGGGATGCCGATGCGCGCCCAGAGCAGACGCATGTAGTCGTAGACCTCGGTGATGGTGCCGACCGTCGAGCGCGGGTTGCGGTTCGTCGACTTCTGGTCGATCGAGACCGCGGGCGAGAGTCCTTCGATGAAGTCGACGTCCGGGCGGTCGACCTGCCCGAGGAACTGGCGCGCGTACGCGGACAGCGACTCGACGTAGCGGCGCTGTCCCTCGGCGAAGATCGTGTCGAACGCCAGCGAGGACTTGCCGGATCCGGACAGACCCGTGAACACGACGAGCGAGTCGCGTGGGATCTCGAGGTCGACGTCGCGCAGGTTGTGCACGCGGGCACCGCGCACGCTGAGCGTGGAGGTGCTGTGCGGTGCCGTGCCGCCGGGGATGTGGAGGTCTACGGGCTCGCCGAAGGCATTCCGGCCCGACGTCGAGGTTCCGCGGTCAGAGGTGATGGTCATCGTCGTCGATTCTACGAAGCGGCACCGACATTCGGCCGCGATGGACGGTCAGACGAGTGCGTCGAGAGCGAACGCGACCCCGGCGGCACGCTCGCTCGCCACCCAGAGCCGGGCGGCCTCGGCCCGGTCGTGGGCCCGCGGTTCGGCCCGGACGACCGCTGCCGGCCCCCGGAGCTGCATCCAGCCCGACGGCCCCCAGTACTCGCCGGACCGGATGCCGTCGGCGATCGCCGCGTGCACGAGCGGGTCGGCGCCGGCGTCCTTGCCCTGGGCGTACAGCCGCTGCGCCGGACGGGTCCACGCCGGCTCCGATCGGGACGATGCGACGTCGGGACGCTCGGGTGACAGCAGGTCGAGCGAGAACCCGGGATGCGCGACGATGCTGGAGACCGGTGACCCGGCATCGGCGAGGCGTTCGGCGAGCTCGAAGCCGAAGAGCATGACCGCGAGCTTGCTCCGCCCGTACTGGCGGTAGCTGGAGTAGTGGCTCGCGCCGAGCGGGTCCGCCGGGTCGAGCCGTGCCCACCGGTGTGCGATCGACCCGAGGTGCACCACGCGCCCCGCGCGGCGGTCGAGCAGTGGGAGCGTCAGCGCCGTCCAGGCGAAGTGCCCGAGGTGGTTCGTGCCCACCTGCAGCTCGGTGCCCTGGGCCGTCCGCTGCATCGTGCTCGCGCCCACCACGCCGGCGTTGTTCACGATCGCGTCGACACCCTCCGGCTGCAGCGCCGCGAGCTCGTCGGCGGCTGCCCGCACGCTGTCGAGGTCGGCGAGGTCGAGGTGGACGTGCGCGAGGTCGGCGGCGTCCACGTGGCGACGGATGCTCCGCTCGGCCGCCGCAGCGCGCTCGCGGCTGCGGGTCGCGAGGACGACGCGGTGACCGACGGCGGCGAGCTGCTCCGCGGCGAAGTACCCGAGTCCGGCACTCGCACCGGTGACGACGACGGTGCGACGAGACCCGTCGCGCGCGGCGCGCGCGCCGGCGTCAGCTGACATGGCCCGCCGACTCCATCTGGCGGAGCGCCTTCTTGAGGTCCTGCACCTCGTCGCGGAGCCGTGCGGCGAGTTCGAACTTCAGCTCGGCCGCCGCCTGCAGCATCTGCTCGTTGAGGTCGCCGATGGTCGCTTCGAGCTGCATCGCCCCCTCGCCCGCGATCCCGCCGCGCTTGAGGTTCGGCGTCGGCGAGCGTCGGCCGTCCGCTCCGGGACGACCTTCGAGCAGCGCCTTCGTGTCGTCGTTCTCACGCGCCAGGATCTCGGTGATGTCGGCGATCTTCTTGCGCAGCGGCTGCGGGTCGATGCCGCGCTCGGTGTTGTACGCCACCTGCTTCTCGCGGCGACGGTCGGTCTCCTCGATCGCGGTCTTCATCGAGTCGGTCATCTTGTCGGCGTACATCAGCACCTGGCCCGACACGTTGCGGGCGGCACGACCGATCGTCTGGATGAGCGACGTCGACGAGCGGAGGAAGCCTTCCTTGTCGGCGTCGAGGATCGCCACGAGCGAGACCTCGGGCAGGTCGAGCCCCTCGCGCAGGAGGTTGATGCCGACGAGCACGTCGTAGACGCCCTGGCGCAGTTCGGTCAGCAGCTCGACGCGCTTGAGGGTGTCGACGTCGGAGTGCAGGTACCGGACCCGGACGCCGGCGTTGCCGAGGAAGTCGGTGAGTTCCTCGGCCATGCGCTTGGTCAGCGTCGTGACGAGGACGCGCTCGTCCTTCTCGACGCGCTGGTTGATCTCCTCGAGCAGGTCGTCGATCTGGCCGTCACTCGGCTTCACGACGATCTCGGGGTCGACCAGGCCCGTCGGGCGGATGATCTGCTCGACGACGCTGTCGGTCACGCCGAGTTCGTACCGGCCCGGGGTCGCCGACAGGTAGACCTTCTGGCCGGAGCGCTCGAGGAACTCTTCCCAGGTGAGCGGTCGGTTGTCGAGGGCGCTCGGCAGCCGGAACCCGTGCTCGACCAGCGTGCGCTTGCGGGAGGCGTCCCCTTCGTACATCGCGCCGATCTGGGGCACGGTGACGTGCGACTCGTCGATCACGATGAGGAGGTCGTCCGGGAAGAAGTCGAGCAGGCAGTGCGGCGGTTCCCCCGCGGCACGGCCGTCCATGTGGCGCGAGTAGTTCTCGATGCCGGAACAGAAGCCGATCTGCTCCATCATCTCGATGTCGAACGTGGTGCGCATCCGGAGCCGCTGGGCCTCGAGCAGTTTGCCCTGCCCCTCGAGCTCGGCCAGGCGCTCGGCGAGTTCGTCCTTGATCGTGGCGATCGCCCGGTGCATGACCTCGGTGTCGGCGACGTAGTGCGACGCCGGGAAGATCGACACGGCGGGCATGTCCTCGATCACGTTGCCGGTGAGCGGGTGCAGGTACGACAGGGCCTCGACCTCGTCGCCGAACATCTCGATGCGGATCGCGTGCTCTTCGTACATCGGGATGATCTCGAGCGTGTCGCCGCGGACCCGGAAGGTCCCTCGTGCGAAGTCGACGTCGTTCCGCTGGTACTGCATCGCGACGAACTTGCGGACGAGCTGGTCGCGGGAGATGGTCTGGCCGACGTGCAGCGCGACCGAGGCGTTCATGTACTGCTCCGGCGTCCCCAGGCCGTAGATGCAGGACACCGTCGAGACCACCACGACGTCGCGCCGGCTGAGCAGCGAGTTCGTCGTCGAGTGCCGGAGCCGCTCGACCTCGGCGTTGACCGAGGAGTCCTTCTCGATGAAGGTGTCCGTCTGCGGGACGTAGGCCTCGGGCTGGTAGTAGTCGTAGTACGAGACGAAGTACTCGACGGCGTTGTTCGGCAGCAGGCTCCGGAACTCGTTCGCGAGCTGGGCCGCCAGGGTCTTGTTGTGCGCGAGCACGAGCGTCGGCCGCTGCACCTGCTCGATGAGCCACGCGGTCGTCGCCGACTTGCCCGTACCGGTCGCGCCGAGCAGCACGACATCGGTCTCACCGGCGTTGATGCGACCGGCCAGTTCGGCGATCGCCGCGGGCTGGTCGCCGCTCGGCGAGTACTCGCTGATGACCTCGAACGGGCGGACCGCGCGCGTGGGCTCGATTGACACTGCCATGCCCACCACGGTAGTCGGCACCCCTGACACCGGAGCCGTCTGCTCGCCCTCGGCGTATCGTCCACGCCAAGCACGCTCCGAGACCGCTGATAGGGACCCGGCATAGCCTCCGATCCGTTCAGCAACCCGACTCGCTCTCACTCCCCGAAGAGGCCCCCATGACGACGGCGACCCCCGCCGCACCGACGAAGGGCACCCCGTTCCGCGGACGCATCCGCGGACGAGTGCTCATCCTGCTGTGCTGCATGTACGCGATCTCGTACATCGACCGCACCAACATCTCCACGGCGCTCCCCCACATCACCGAGGACTTCGGCTTCAACGAGACGACCGCCGGGCTCATCGTCTCCGCCTTCGCACTCCCCTACGCCCTGCTGCAGGTCTTCGGCGGCACGATCGCCGAGAAGTTCGGTCCCCGGAAGGCCCTGTTCGTCATCACCGTGATCTGGGGGGTCGCCACCCTCTGGACCGGGTTCTCGGTCGGCTTCTGGACGCTCTTCGCCGCCCGCGCGCTCCTCGGCCTGAGCGAGGCCGCCGCGTTCCCCGCCGCCACCCAGGCCATGAGCCGCTGGATCCCCCGCGACCGCAACGGCTTCGCACAGGGCGTCGTGCACTCCGCGGCGCGCCTCGGCAACGCCCTCGCACCGCTCCTCGTCGCCTGGGTCATCGGTGCGACCGGCAGCTGGCGGTGGGCCTTCTTCGCGACGGCCGTCCTGTCCATCGCCTGGGCGATCGTCTGGTTCGTCTGGTTCCGCGACAAGCCCGAGGACACCGCCGGCATCCAGCAGGTCGAGCTCGACGAGCTCCCGCCCGTCGAGACCCGCGCCACCCGGCCGCCCGTCCCGTGGCGCACGCTGGCCCGGCAGATCTCCCCGGTGACCTTCGTCGACTTCGGGTACGGCTGGGTGCTCTGGGTGTTCCTCACCTGGATCCCGACGTTCCTCAGCGACACCTACGGCCTGCCGATCAGCCAGTTCGCCCTCTTCACCACGCTCGTGCTCCTCGCGGGCGTCGTCGGCGACACCGTCGGCGGGATGCTCAGCGACCGGATCATCCACCGCGGCGGCGACAGCCGGAACGCCCGGAGGATCGTCCTCGTCATCGGCCTCGGTGGCTCCCTCGTCTGCCTCGTCCCCCTCGTGATCGGGCAGGGCCTGGTCGTCGCGACGATCTCGCTCGCCCTCTCGTTCTTCTTCCTGGAGCTCTGCAACGCCAACCTCTGGGCCATCCCGATGGACGTCGCTCCGCAGTGGTCCGGCACCGCGTCGGGGTTCATGAACACCGGCTTCGGCATCGCCGGCGTGATCTCGCCGATCGTGTTCGGCGCGCTGATCGACGCCTCCGGCTGGCAGCTGCCCTTCGCGCTCTCCTGCGCGCTGCTCGCCGCCGCGGCCGTGGTCGCCTGGTTCATGAAGCCGAAGCGGCTCACGATGACGGACGGCGTCCTCGAGATCGGCGTCCCGAAGGCCGAGCAGCACGCCGGCTGATCCGCGTCGCGACGACCGCTGCACGCTGCGGACGGGAGGCGCGGTGCCAGGCCGACCCGCGCCTCCCGTCCGACACTGCGCACGACGGGAGGCGCGCTGCCAGCCCGACCCGTGCCTCCAGTCCCCACGCGGTGCGGGCGACGCCCCATCGACGGACGCGCTCAGCGCGTCGACCGCGGCCCGACGTCGTCCGTCTCCCCCACGAGCGCATCGTCCGGCTCGACCGGCTCGACCGGCTCGACCCGCGGTTCCGGGGCGACCACCGGCACGGCACCAGCACCCGCACCCCGAGCAGCCGCCTCCCGCTTCCGCGCCCGCGCCGCCCGCTGCCCACGCGACGACAACGACGGCCGCCCCGTGAGCGGCACGCTCAACGGCGTCCACCGGAACAGCTCCGTCACGGCCACCGACAGCACGAGCACGAGCACGTAGGTGACCAGCGTGAGCCAGGGCTGGGGCACGACCCGTTCGAGCCAGCTGTCGCCGTACAGCAGGATCCAGATCGCGAACGGGTGGCTGAGGAAGATGCCGAACGACCGGTCCGAGCCGTAGTCGACGACGCGGGCGAGCGCGCTCCCGGGCCGGCGCCGATCCGCCCAGCGCGCGCCGATCGCCAGGAACCCGACGAACACGGCGCTGCTCCAGAGCACCTGGACGGGCTGCAGGGGCGTGCCGGCGGCGTAGAGCGACTGCCCGAGACCGACCTGCAGCCACCACACGCCGAGGGTGAGCGCGCCGACGCCCGCGAAGCCCCAGAGGACGGCGCGGCGGTGCACCCGGATGAACCGGAGGAAGGCGTCCGCGTGGTCGGCGGCGATCGCGCCGGAGACGATGAAGAACACGTACGAGAAGAAGAACTGCTTCTGGTAGCCGTGCATCCACGCGTCGCTGGCGGGGAAGTACTTGTACCCGGCGAAGACCACGAGCTGGAACACGAGCGTCACGGCGAGGACCGCGACGTGGTGGCCGCGCGTCCGCCGCACCAGCCACGCGATGACCGGCAGGAGCAGGTACACCTGCATCGTCACGAGCAGGAAGTAGAGGTGGTACCAGGAGACGCCGGTGACGATGCCCTCGGCGTACGTGCGCACGAGGTCGGGCACGTCGCCCCGGCGGGTGGCGCTGAGGAGCCAGGACGACGCCACGTAGACGAAGGACCACGCCAGGTAGGGCACGCCGACGAGCAGGAAGCGCTTCGGCCAGAACTGCGCCATCGGCCGCGGTCGGAGCGTGTAGCTGTAGACGAGCACGAAGGCCGTCAGCGAGAAGAAGACCAGGCGGGTGAAGTGGAGCAGGCCGAGCAGGCCGTTCAGCGGGACGTCGTCGGCGGCGACCGTGTGACTGGTGGTGTGCACGCCGATGACGCAGGCGAAGGTCAGGATGCGGAGGACGTCGACCTCGTAGAGGTGCCGCGGCTTCCCCTCGGCGGTGCGGGTCGGCGTCTGCACCCGACGATCGGCAGCGTCGGCGGTGGGCGTGGCGGCGTCGGCGGTGGGCGTGGCAGCGTCGGTCACGGGTGTTCGGCCATCGTCCGCACCTTCGCCCGCTGGACCTTGCCGGTCGGCGCGCGCGGCAGGTCGGGCACGACGACGATCTCGACCGGACGGCGGAACCGTGTGAGGTGCGCCTCGGCCCGCGCGGTGAGGCCGGCGACCAGGGCTTCGGCGTCCACGGCCTCGTCCGGCTGCGGGATCACGTAGGCGATCGGCACCGCGCCGAGGACCTCGTGCGGCCGCCCGACGACCACGGCCTCGAGCACGCGGTCGTCGCCGAGCAGCACGTCCTCCACCTCGGAGGGGTACACCTTCTCGCCACCCCGGTTGATGACGTCGTCCGAGCGACCGGCGAGCGACACCCAGCCGTCCGCCGAGACCGATCCGACGTCGCCCGTGCTCAACCAGCCGTCCGCGTCGAACCGCTCCGCTGCGCGACCGAAGAGGTAGCGGTGGACGATGCCCTCGCCGCGGATCCAGAGGGCACCGACCTCGTCGGCGGGCAGCACCGTGCCGTCCTCGCCCCGGACCTGCACCTCGGATCCGACCGGCACGCCGACGGTCCCGACGCGTGCGGGTGCACCGAGTGGCGTGGCGGTGATCTGCGACGCCCCCTCGGTCATCCCCCAGCTGACGACGAGCGGGACGTCGCCGAGCGCCTGCCGCACCGGATCGGGCAGCGGAGCGGACGCGCTGCGGACGAACCGGAGGCCCTCGGGGAAGTCGAGCGGACCGGTCTTCGCGAGGACCGCGAGGATCGCCGGGACCGCGTTCAGCCAGGTGATCCGGCGCTCGGCGAGCAGCTCCCAGAAGCCGGTGCGACGGAACCGCCGGTCGAGCACGAGGGTCCCGCCGGCCACGAGGGTCGCCAGCAACCCGACGACCTCGGCGTTCACGTGGAAGAGCGGGAGGGAGTTGAACCCGCGGTCCTCCGGCGTGAGGCGGTTGTGCTGCGCCACGGCCCGGGCCACGAACAGCAGCTGCGACTCGGGCAGCTCGACGCCCTTCGGGGTGCCGGTGGAGCCGGAGGTGAAGAGCACGACGGACCCCTCGCCGGGTGCGTCCGGGTTCTCCGACGGCAGGTCCCCGTCGCGGACGGCTGCCGGGAGGAACGTGGCCGCGTCGATCCCGCTCGCCGGCGCCCCGGGGACGGTCGCGTCCACGGCGCGGTTCGACACCACGAGCGAGGCACCGCCGATCAGGTCGGCGAGACGGCCGGGTTCCGAGGTCGGCTGTCCGGTGTCGACGGGGATCGCCCGCCGACCGGTCGCGAGGGCGGCGAGGTGCACGACCGCGAACGAGAGCGGGTCGGCGAGGTCGACCAGGACCGCCCCGGACGGCGCGACCCCGATCGCGTCGAAGGTCGACGACCACGCCGACACCGCGTCCTCGAGCGCACGGTAGGTCAGGACGCGGTCACTGCGTGCGTCCTCGAGGTAGCTGCGCTCCCCGTCCTGCGCCGCGCGGGCACGGATGGTCGAGCGCAGGTCGGGTCGTTCGCCTGCTTGCTGCACGGACTCAGAGTATTGCGGGATCCTATGACGGGTCCGAGGGGAAGCGGTGGAGCAGCCACTGCCACAGCGCCTCCATCCGCGGGAGCCCGTCGCGGCCGATCGGGGTCGTGTCCTTGATCGTGCGCGAGTGCGACTCGGCCGGCGACCCCACCGCGATGTCGGTGAGGATCGCGTGCGGGTCCTCGTCGGGTCCGGGCGGCGCGGTGTCGGTCCGGAACGGCCCGTCGGGACCGTCGAGCCCGAGCACCTTCCAGGAGCCGCGGATCCGCGGACCGAAGACGTCGCGCACGTCGTCGATCGCGTACATCCGGGCGACCGGTGTCCGCCCCGGGCGGTCCATCCAGGCCGCGTGCTCGCTGCCCAACGACTCGACGGGCGAGGAGAACATCAGCGCGCCCTGCACCGGCCGGATGTGCGCGATGTACGCCGCCTCGCCGCCGCCCTGCGAGTGCCCGGCCACCACGATGTCCTGCCAGGCGATGTCCGAGTCGCCCTGGACGAACCGTCCCCACCCGCCGTCCGGGTCGTGGTCGTCGAGGTAGGCGATCGCGTCACGGAACCGCGAGACGATCGAGCCGGCCGGCTGCACCGAGCTGAACCGTGACGGCCGGGTGCCGTCGAACCGGTTCCGCTGCACCTGCCCGTAGCAGTGCGGATCCGCCTCACACGTCCCTGACAGCGTCTTGCCGAGGTTCCAGTAGTCGAGCCCGAGCACGTGGTACCCGTCGCGCAGCGCCGCGGACAGGAACAACTGGTAGTCGGCGGGCCGGGCGCGGGTCGCCGGCAGGAACAGCAGCAGCGGGCCGCCGGAGTCGGTGCGTGCCGCGAAGTCGTCACGGTTCGGCTCGAGGCGCTGCCCGTTGATCGTGCCGAGGCGGAAGCGGTGGAACTCCCCCACCGGACCGTGCTCGTCGCCGCGAGGTCGGTCGGCTGCGGACACCCGGCCGTGCTCCGCCACCCGATCGCCACCGAGGACGTTCGCCGCGACGAGCGACGCGGCGCCGATCGCCACGAGGAGGACGGCCGCGAGGACCAGGAGCGCCCGGTGCTTCATCGGCCGATGCGCTCCCAGACCTTATCGGCGGATCGGATCGTGTCGGCGAGGGTGCCGGTGGCGTCCACCACGTGGTCGGCCAGTGCCAGGCGGTCGGCATCGCTCGCCTGGGCGGCGACGCGGCGCTCGGCTTCGTCGCGGGGCATGCCGCGGTGCTCCACGAGCCGCTCGATCCGCTGGGCAGCGGGAGCATCGACCACCACGACCGCGTCGAACCGCAGCGGCCGGCTCCCCCGGGCTTCGGCGAGCAGTGGCACGTCGTAGACCACGACGGCGTCCGGGTCCGCTGCCTCGGCTGCGTCGAACGCCGCCTGGGCGAGACGCCAGACCTCGGGGTGGGTGATCCGCTCGAGGTCCTTCCGCGCCGCGGCGTCGGCGAACACGATCGCGCCGAGTGCCGGCCGGTCGAGCGAACCGTCGGGGGCGATGACGCCGGGGCCGAACCGCTCGGCGACCTGCGCGAGGCCCGGGCTGCCGGGAGCGACGGCGTCGCGCGCCAGCCGGTCGGCGTCCACCACGACCGCGCCGTGCTCGGCCCAGCGGCCGGAGACGGTGGACTTGCCCGCGGCGATGCCGCCCGTGAGACCGATGATGCGCACACCGACAGGCTACCGACCCGCCACCTCCGGAACGGCCGGAAGCCCGGCACCCCTTCTCAGGGATGCCGGGCTTCCGGTACGGCTGCGCCGCTCGATCAGTTGGTCGAGCTGAGCTTCTCGCGGAGCGCTGCGAGCGAGGCGTCGTCGGCCAGGGTGCCCTGACCGTTCGACTCGGTCGCGAACGTCGAGGACGACGACGACGAAGCGGTCGCCGGGAGGTCGAAGCCACCCTGCGCCTCGTCGGCGATGGTCTTCGCGACCTGCGCCTTGTGGGCTTCCCAACGCGACTGGGCGGCAGCGTACTGACGCTCCCACTCCTCGCGCTGGGTGTCGAAGCCCTCGAGCCACTCGTTCGTCTCCGGGTCGAAGCCGTCCGGGTACTTGTAGTCGCCCTTGTCGTCGTACTCGGTCGGCATGCCGTAGAGCGCCGGGTCGAACTCGGAGCCTTCCGGGTCCACGCCCTCGTTCGCCTGCTTGAGGCTGAGCGAGATGCGACGACGGTCGAGGTCGATGTCGATGATCTTGACGAAGACCTCGTCGTTGACCGAGACGACCTGCTCGGCGAGCTCGACGTGCTTGTTCGAGAGCTCCGAGATGTGCACGAGGCCCTCGATGCCGTCGGCAACGCGGACGAAGGCACCGAACGGCACGAGCTTCGTGACCTTGCCCGGTGCGATCTGGCCGATCGCGTGGGTGCGGGCGAAGACCTGCCACGGGTCTTCCTGCGTGGCCTTGAGCGAGAGCGACACGCGCTCGCGGTCCAGGTCCACCTCGAGGATCTCGACGGTGACTTCCTGACCGACCTCGACGACCTCGCTGGCGTGCTCGATGTGCTTCCAGCTGAGCTCGGAGACGTGGACGAGACCGTCGACGCCGCCGAGGTCGACGAACGCACCGAAGTTGACGATCGACGACACGATGCCCTTGCGGACCTGGCCCTTGTGGAGGTTGTTGAGGAACGTGGTCCGGGACTCGGACTGCGTCTGCTCGAGCAGCGCGCGGCGCGAGAGGACGACGTTGTTCCGGTTCTTGTCGAGCTCGAGGATCTTCGCCTCGAGCTCCTGACCGAGGTACGGCGTGAGGTCGCGGACGCGACGCAGCTCGATGAGCGACGCCGGGAGGAAGCCGCGGAGGCCGATGTCGACGATCAGACCGCCCTTGACGACCTCGATGACCGTACCGGTCACGACGCCGTCGGACTCCTTGATCTTCTCGACGTCGCCCCAGGCGCGCTCGTACTGCGCACGCTTCTTCGACAGGATGAGGCGACCTTCCTTGTCCTCCTTCTGGAGAACCAGGGCCTCGACCTCGTCACCGACCTCGACGACCTCGTTGGGGTCGACGTCGTGCTTGATGGAGAGTTCGCGCGAGGGGATGACACCCTCGGTCTTGTAACCGACGTCGAGGAGGACCTCGTCGCGGTCGATCTTCACGACGGTGCCGGAGATGAGGTCTCCGTCGTTGAAGAACTTCAGGGTCTTCTCGACCTCGGCCAGGAAGTCATCAGCCGAGCCGATGTCGTTGATGGCGACCTGCTTGGGAGCCTTGGTCGTGGTGGTTGTCATGTAGAGATTGCTCCGAACGGACATGAGTCGGGCCGAGACGGCGAGGGAGCGACCCCCTGGTCCGAACCGGATGCCGGTTCGAGCCGTCCTGGCGATGTGTTTGGTGAGCGCGGATTGCGCCGCACAAGTCTAACCGCAGCGAGCGAGCGCCCACAACCGGGCGTGTCGGATCGTGTCGGCCCCGATCGATCAGTCGAGCAGGGCGCTGCGGAGCGTGTCCAGACCGATGCTGCCGAGCGCGAGGGCCCGGTGGTGGAACGCCTTGAGGTCGAACGACGCACCCTCGCGGGCGGCCACCTCGTCGCGGATGGACTCCCAGACGCGCTGACCGACCTTGTACGACGGCGCCTGCCCGGGCCAGCCGAAGTACCGGGCCACCTCGAACTGCACGAACTCGTCGGACATGTTCACGTTCTGGCGCATGAAGTCGAGGGCGTACTCCCACGTCCAGGCGCCACCGTCGGGGTTCGTCTTCTGCAGGTGGACGCCGATGTCGAGCACCACCCGGGCTGCACGCATGCGCTGCCCGTCGAGCATGCCGAGCCGGTCCCCGTCGTCGTCGAGGAAGCCGAGCTGCTCCATGAGGCGCTCGGCGTAGAGCGCCCAGCCCTCGACGTGCCCCGAGGACCCGGACAGCTGCCGACGCCAGGTGTTCAGCTCGCCGCGGTTGTAGACGCCCTGGCTGATCTGGAGGTGGTGGCCGGGGACACCCTCGTGGTAGACCGTCGTCTTCTCGCGCCAGGTGCCGAACTCGGTGACGCCCTGCGGCACGGACCACCACATGCGGCCGGCGCGCGAGAAGTCGTCGGACGGGCCGGTGTAGTAGATCCCGCCCTCTTGTGTGGGGGCGATCCGGCACTCGAGGCGCTTGATCGGGTCGGCGATGTCGAAGTACTTGCCGTCCATCGCCCGGATCGACTCGTCGCTCGTCTCCTGCATCCACCGCTGCAGGGCGTCGGTGCCGTGCAGCACCCGCGCCGGGTCGGCGTCGAGGACCTCGATCGCCCGGGCGACGCTCGCACCGGACTCGATGCGGTCGGCGATGCGCTCCTGCTCGTCACGCATCCGCGCGAGTTCCTCGATCCCCCACTGGTACGTCTCGTCGAGGTCGACGACCGCACCGAGGAACCGCCGGGAGTGCAGCTCGTACGCCTCGCGCCCGACGGCGTCGACCGGCGTCGCGAGCGGCATCAGCTCGTGCTCGAGGAACTGCCCGAACGACCGGTACGCAGCAGCGGCGACCTCGGCCCCGCGGGCGAGCTCGGCCCGGAGCGGCTCAGGCACCGGACCACCGTCGTCGAACGCGGCGCCGTCGACCAGCTGCCGGAAGACGCCGTCCGCCGCGCCGGTGCGGGTGGCCTGCTCGGCGATGAGCGCGACCTGGCGACGAGCGGGCGTGACGTCCTCGCGCGTTCCCTCGAGCAGGGTCTCGCGGATGCCCTCGATCGCGTCGGGGAGCGCGTGCAGCCGACTCGCGATGTCCCGCCAGTCGGACTCGGTCGCGGTCGGCATGAGGTCGAGGACGTCGCGCACGGACTGCGCCGGGCTGGCGATGACGTTGAGGTCGCGGAGGTGGAGCTTGCGGTCGAAGGACTCCTGGACGAGGTCGAGCTCGGCACCGAGGTCGGTCTTCGTCACCTCGTCGACGGCGTCCACCGCGTCGGCTGCGTCCAGCGCACGCTTCGTGGCGCGCGCCGCGTCCGCCATGGCCGCCGCACCGGCGGGCGACGTGTCGCCGTACTCCCCCGTGCGCCCCGGGACGCCGATGTACGTGGCGACGGTCGGGTCGAGGTCGACGAGGGTGGACACCCAGTCCTCGGCGACGCGGTCGACGGCGGAGGGCTGGCGGACAGGACGGTCATCGGTCATGCTCACGACCCTATCCACGACCGCTCACGACGTGGGACCCGCGGGACTGGAGGCACGGTGCGGGCCGGCACCGTGCCTCCTGTCCAGCAGGCGGTCGCGCCTCAGTGCGCAGCGGCTTCCCAGTTCGGGCCGACGCCCACGGACACGTCCAGCGGGACGGTCAGCTCGGCCGCGCCGCCCATGCGGGTGCGGAGGATCTCCTCGACCCGCTCCTGCTCGCCGGGCGCGACCTCGAGGATGAGCTCGTCGTGCACCTGCAGCAGCAGGTGCGACGCGAGCTCGCCGTCGCGGAGGTCGGCGGCGACGCCGAGCATCGCGATCTTCATGATGTCGGCCGCCGAGCCCTGGATCGGCGCGTTCAGCGCCGCGCGCTCGGCGTTCTCGCGGAGGACGCGGTTCGGGCTCTTCAGGTCGGGGAACGGGCGACGGCGACCGAAGATGGTCTCGGTGTAGCCGTCCTCGCGCGCCTGCTCGACGACACCGCGCAGGTAGTCGCGCACCGCGCCGAACCGGGCGAAGTACTCGTTCATGAGGGTGCGTGCCTCGGACTGCTCGATGCGGAGCTGCTTCGACAGGCCGAACGGGCTGAGGCCGTAGGCGAGGCCGTACGACATCGCCTTGACCTTCGTGCGCATCTCGGGCGTGACGTCGGCCGGCTCGACCGAGAACACCCGGGCGCCGACGAACCGGTGCAGGTCCTCGCCCTCGTTGAAGGCCTGGATGAGACCCGGGTCACCGGACAGGTGCGCCATGATGCGCATCTCGATCTGCGAGTAGTCGGCCGTGATGAGCGTCGTGTAGGGCTCGGCGACGGCGAACGCCGACCGGACCCGGCGCCCGACCGCGGTCTTCACCGGGATGTTCTGCAGGTTCGGGTCGGTCGAGGAGATGCGGCCGGTGCTGCTGCCGGTCTGCTCGTACCGGGTGTGGATGCGTCCGTCGACGATCGCGGCGTCGAGCGTGTCCACGATCTGCCGGAGCTTCGTGGCGTCGCGGTGCTGGAGCAGCAGCCCGAGGAACGGGTGCGGGTGCTGTTCCTGCAGGTCGGCGAGGCTCGCGGCGTCGGTCGAGAACCCGGTCTTCGTCTTGCGGGTCTTCGGCATCGCGAGCTCGGTGAAGAGGACCTCCTGCAGCTGCTTCGGCGACCCGAGGTTCACCTCGTGCCCGATCTCGGCGAAGGCCTGCTGCGCGAGTTCGGCCGCGCGCTCCCCCAGGTCGTGCGACAGCCCGGTGAGCACCGGACGGTCGATCGCGACACCCGTGGTCTCCATGCCGGCGAGGACCGGGACGAGCGGGAGCTCGATGTCGTCGAGGACGGTGAGCGAGGACTCGTCGAGACGCGCACGCAGCGCGGTGGTGACCCGGAGCACGAACCACGCGTGCACGCCGACGTTCACCGGGTCGGTCTCGGGGACGAGCTGGTTCGGGTCGGCCGTGGGGAGCTCTTCGCCGAGTTCCTGGTAGACGAGGTCGGCGAGGGGCTGCCCCTGCTTGCCCGGCTGCGCGAGCCACCCGGTCAGGCGGGCGTCGCCGGCGATGCCGTTCACCTCGAAGCCGACCGTGGCGAGTGCCTTGATCGCGGTCTTGGCGTCGTGGAAGTGCTTCGGGGCGTCGGAGGCGAACCACGCCGACAGCTGCTCGTAGTCCTTCGCGCCGCTGCCACCCGGGACGAGGACGGCGTCGTCGTGCGTGGCGATGCCGATCGCGCTGAGGCGCCCGTCGATGACCTCGACCGCGACGCCGTAGCCGTTCGCCGCCTCGGCCGCGTTGCGCCGCTCGAGCCAGTAGCCGAGCTCCTCGTCGATGAGGGTCTTGACCGCGGGCGGCGTCGGCGCACCGCTGTCGACCGAGCCCTCGACCGCGCTGGACTCCGACGGCTCGCCGGAGCCCGCGATCTTGAACACGCGGTCGAGCAGCGTGCGGAACTGCAGCTTCGCGAAGAGCTCGCGCACCGCGGCCTCGTCGAGGGGACGGAGTGCGACGTCAGCAGGCCCGACGGGCAGTTCCACGTCGTTCACGAGCCGGTTGAGCTTCCGGTTGCGGATCGCCCGGTCCTTCTGCTCGCGCAGGTTGTTGCCGACGACGCCCTTGATCTCGTCGGCGTGCTCGAGGACGCCGTCGAGGGAGCCGTACGCCGTGATCCACTTCACCGCGGTCTTCTCGCCGACCTTGTCGATGCCGATGAGGTTGTCGCTGGTCTCGCCGACGAGGGCAGCGATGTCGGGGTACTGGTGCGGCTCGATGCCGTACCGCTCGTACACCTTGTCGCGGTCGTACCGGGTGAGCTCGGAGACGCCACGGACCGACGGGTACAGCAGCGTGACGTCGTCGTTCACGAGCTGGATCGAGTCACGGTCGCCGGACACCACGTAGACCTGGTAGCCCTGTTCGGAGCCCTGGCGGGCGAAGGTGGCGAGGATGTCGTCGGCCTCGTAGTCCTCCTTCGTGACGGTGGTGATGCCCATCGCCTCGAGCGCCTGCTGGAGGAGCGGGATCTGGCCCTTGAACTCGGCCGGGGTCTCGGAGCGGGTGCCCTTGTAGTCCTCGTACTCACGCGTGCGGAACGAGAAGCGCGAGATGTCGAACGCGACCGCGAGGTGGGTCGGCTTCTCGCGCTGGAGGAGCATCAGCAGCATCGAGATGAAGCCGTGGATGGCGTTCGTGTGCTGCCCGTCGCGGTTCACGAAACTGTCGACCGGCAGCGCGTAGAAGGCCCGGAAGGCGAGCGAGTGGCCGTCGATGACCATGAGGGTAGGCTTTGCGGAGTCCGACACCCGGACAGCCTACCGACGCCATCCGACACGGGAGTCCGCCAGCGTGACCGACCAAGCTGCCACCACCGGGACCGTCGACGAGCGCCTCGCCGACCGTGGGATGGGCGAGCTCGCCGAGAAGATGGGCATGGTCATCACGGAGCTCACGGCCGAGCGCGCGGTGGGCACGATCCCGGTCGAGGGCAACCGTCAGCCCGTCGGACTCCTGCACGGCGGCGCCTACGTCGTCCTGGCCGAGAGCCTCGGGTCGATGGCCGCGAACGTGCACGCCGGTCCCGGCCGGTACGCGGTCGGCATCGAGCTGAACGCCTCGCACTCCCGGAGCGCCACGAGCGGCCTGGTCACCGGTACCTGCACGGCACTGCACCTGGGCAACACGCTCACCACGCACGAGATCGTCCTCACCGACGACCAGGGGCGGCGCTGCTCCACCGTGCGCATCACCAACATGATCCGCGAAGCCCGCTGACCCCGGCGGGCGTCACGAAGGAGTGACCCGTGCCCGCCACCGACTGGAGGATCGAACTGATCCTCGTCCCCGTCAGCGACGTCGACCGATCCCGCGAGTTCTACGAACGGATCGGCTTCTCGATCGACCACGACCAGCGCGTCTCCGACGAGCTCCGCTTCGTGCAGGCCACCCCGCCCGGGTCCGCCTGCTCCATCGCGTTCGGCGAGGGCATCATGTCCCCGGACGTCGTCCCCGGTTCGCTCAAGTCGATCCAGGTCGTCGTTCCGGACGCCGATGAGGCCCTCGCGCACCTGCAGGGGCTCGGCGTCGACGCGATCGGGGTGGACGAGATGGCGTGGGGACGCTTCGTCTTCTTCACCGATCCCGACCAGAACGCGTGGACGCTGCAGCAGCTCCCGGCGCGCGGATGACCGGTCAGTCCTCGGGCGGGCGCTGCAGCAGCAGTCGGGCGTCGCCGAACCCGAGGCGGCGGTAGAGCGTCTCGCCCTCGACGCTCGAGTGCACCGACGTCCGCTCCGCACCGAGCTCGTCGGCGGCGTCGAGCAACGCGGTCACGAGGCGCTTCGCGACGCCGGCGCCCCGCAGGTCGGGGTGGACGTAGACGGTCTGCACGTCCGCGGTCAGCCGTCGCCCGGGTCGGTCCGGCGTCGGGGGCCGTGCGACGAGCCCGAGCCACGCCATGCCGAGCACCCGGCCGTCGCGTTCGGCCACGACGCAGCGGTGCGTGTCGGGGTGGGCGGCGGCGAACGCCGACATCGCCTCGCGGTACTCGTCCGTGGTCACACCCGGCGTCGCTCCGCCTTCGTCGACGCTCCACCGCCATCGCAGGTCGGCCACCGCCGGCATGTCGTCGGGCCTGGAGGCACGGATCACCACGTCGTCCATGGCTCCACCCTGCCAGGTGGTCGGCCTGGTGCGCGCCCGGGTCGCTACTTCTTGGCGCTGAGCTGCTCGATGATCGCCTTGGCGACGTCGTGCATGGTCAGGCGGCGGTCCATCGAGGCCTTCTGGATCCAGCGGAAGGCCTCGGGCTCGGTGAGGCCCATCTTCTCGTTGAGCAGGCCCTTGGCGCGGTCGACGAGCTTGCGGGTCTCGAAGCGCTCGACGAGGTCGGCGACCTCGGCCTCGAGCGTGATGATCTGCTGGTGCCGCGAGAGGGCGATCTCGATCGCGGGCAGGAGGTCGTTCGGGGTGAACGGCTTGACGACGTAGGCGAGGGCGCCGGCCTCGGTCGCACGCTCGACGAGGTCCTTCTGGCTGAACGCGGTGAGGAGGACCACGGGGGCGATGTGGTTCTTCGAGAGCTTCTCGGCGGCGGAGATGCCGTCGAGCTGCGGCATCTTGACGTCCATCACGACGAGGTCGGGACGGAGGTCGGTCGCGAGCTGCACGGCGGTCTCGCCGTCACCCGCTTCGCCGACGACGTCGAACCCGTTGTCGCGGAGGATCTCGACGATGTCGAGGCGGATGAGCGACTCGTCCTCGGCGACGACGACGCGACGGGGTGCTGTTGCAGTTGCTTCTGTGTCACTCACACCCAGAAGCCTACTAGACGTCGGAAGTCGCAGTTGCGCAGTTGTACGAGTGGCGGGACTGCGGTACCGGGACTGTCCCGCACGCCGTGAGCCGCGTTGTACGAGTGGCGGGACTCGAACCCGCACGCCGTGAAGCAGAGCATTTTGAGTGCCCCGTGTCTACCATTCCACCACACTCGCGTAGGGCATCAGGCTAGCAGGACGCCCGCTCGCGGACGTGCACCGGCCGGCACCGTGACGCTCGCGGGCAGGCGCACGTCGAACACCGCGCCGCCGAGCTCGCCGTCGGCGCCGTGCGCGAGCGAACCGCCGTGCGCGACGGCGATGCCGCGCGCGATCGGCAGCCCGAGGCCGGCGCCGCCGGAGCGGGTGTCCCGAGCGTCCTCGAGCCGGACGAGTCGGTCGAACACGCGCTCGCGGTCGGCTGCCGGGATCCCGGGGCCGTCGTCCTCGACACGGAGCAGCATGCCGCCCGGTCCGTTGCTGAGCGCGAGCCGGACCGTGCCGGTGCCCCCGGTGGCCCTCGCGGCGTTGTCGACCAGGTTGCCGAGCACCTGG
This sequence comes from Curtobacterium sp. MCBA15_013, assembly GCF_001865095.1. Taxonomy (NCBI): domain Bacteria; kingdom Bacillati; phylum Actinomycetota; class Actinomycetes; order Micrococcales; family Microbacteriaceae; genus Curtobacterium; species Curtobacterium sp. MCBA15_013. The sequence goes on from NZ_MJGQ01000078.1 coordinate 29,838, forward strand.
GCGAGCCGGTCCGGGTCCACATCGGCGTCGACCGGGTGCTCGGGGACCTCGATGCGGACGTCCACACCGGGCAGCCGGATGCGGAGCCGCTCGGCCTCGGCAGGGAGCCAGTCGACGAGGTCCGTCCGGCGCCGGTCGAGGGCGATCCCCCGGTCCAGCCGCGCCATCGTCAGCATGTCGTCGACGAGCCGAGCCGCCCGGTCGGCCTGCCGCACGACGTGCACCGCGAGCAGCTCGTTCGTCTCCGGGTCGTCCGGACCGTTGCGCACGAGGGTGTCCGCCGCGGCCCGGACACCGGCGACCGGGGTCCGCAGCTCGTGGGCGGCGTCCGACAGGAACGCGCGGACACGTTCCTCGGCGGCGACGGCCTGCGCTTCCGCGCCCTCGACCGCGTCGAGCATCTCGTCGAGGGCGAGCGCCACCCGGCCGATCTCCGTGTCGGTGCGGGACGGCCGGAGTCGGCGTCCGCGGTCCCCCGCGGTGATGGACCGGGCGGCGGCGGTCATCTCGTCGAGCGGGCGCAGCGAGCGTCGGACGACGAGCACGACACCCACGACGGCGACGCCGAGGAAGGCGGCGGACGCACCGCCCATCACCCAGCCGAGCTGCGCCAGGGTCTCCTGCACGTCGCGCGTGCCGGCGGTCAGCGTGATGCGGGTGCCGTCCTCGAGGTCCGAGCGGAGGGTCAGCACGCCGTCGTCCTCGTGCACCGACGACGACGTGATGGTGGCGCCGGTACTTTCGGACGAGCCGGTGGTCGACGGAGCCGCCGAGGACCGGGCCGCCGGTCCGGGCAGGCCCGTCGGGTCGGGTGGCCCCTTCCGCAACTGCTCGGGGCTGGGGCCGGCCTCGACCGCGGCGCCGTCGGGTTCGACGATCCGCACGGAGAGCCCCTGCGCCGACAACCGGTCGGCGAGGTCGCTCGCGTCGAGCACCCCGACGAGCGCGGCCGCAGCGGACGCCCGGTCACGCAGGCGGTCCTCGACCTGCGCGGTCAGTCGGGCGCCGAGGACGGCCTCGACCGCGACGACGAGGGCCGTCAGCAGGACCGCGAGGAGCACGAGGATCGCGACCACGGTCCGCAGCCGGAGCGAGGTGGTCCGCAGGCGTCCGTCGCGCATCACGCCGCACCCCGGTCCACCGCGAGCCGGTACCCGAGGCCCCGGACGGTGTGCACGAGCCGCGGCCCGTGCGCCTCCATCTTCCGCCGCAGTGCGCTGAGGTGCACCTCGACCAGGTTGGGTGCAATGTCCTCGTAGCCCCAGACCTGGGTCGTGATCTGCCCCTTCGACACCGTCCGTCCGCGGCTCTCGGCGAGGAACCGGAGGAGTCGGAACTCGGTCGCGGTCAGGTCGAGCAGCACGCCGGCGCGGCGGACCGTGGAGCCGTCGGGGTCGAGCACGAGGTCGCCCACCTCGATCACGGACGGCACCCGTCCTCGGCGCCGGAGCACCGCCGTCACCCGGGCGACGAGTTCGGCCATCGCGAACGGCTTCACGACGTAGTCGTCCGCCCCCTCGGCGAACCCGCGCAGACGGTCGTCGAGCTCGTCCCGCGCGGTGGTCATCACGACAGCGGCGTCCGACCGGGCCCGGATGCGGGCGGCGAGCAGGATCCCGCTCGGCCCGGGGAGCATCCAGTCGAGCAGGACGAGGTCCGGGGCGGTGCGGTCGAGGTCGGCGGCGATGGAACGGCCGTCCGCGACCTCGGCGACGGAGAACCCCTCGGCGCGGAGGGTCGTCACGACGGCGGTGCGGAGGGAGTCGTCGTCCTCGACGACCAGGATGCGGGCGGGTGCGGTCACGGCGGACACCGTAGGTCTGCTCCGCCAGCACGGAGCATGGAACGGCCTGGAGAAACCCTGTGCGCCACGAATGCTTCAGTCCTGCTTCAGATTCGAACCCGAGCGTCGTCCTCGTCGGCGGACCGACCCGGTCGACCGACGGACGAACAGGAGAACACCATGGAGAACGAACAGGGCACGAAGCGTCGCCGGACCCTCCGCGCGGTCGGGATCGGATCCGCAGCGGCGGCCGTGCTGGTCCTCGGCGGGATCGGGGTGAGCGCAGCAGTGGCGGCCCCCGCCACGCCGAGCGCAGCGGCGACCGGAACCCCGTCCGGAGCACCGAGCGGCGCACCGACCGGCGCGCCCACGGACGGACCCGCCGCCGGGCCCGCCGGGAAGGGCGACACCGGCACCACCCCCGGCTGCGTCGCCGGCCCGCTCGCCGACGGGAAGGCGCCGACCCCGCCGAAGGACGGCACGGCTCCGACCCCGCCGAAGGACGGGAAGGCACCCAAGCCCCCGAAGGACGGCACGGCACCCACCCCGCCGAAGGACGGAACGGCACCGAAGCCGCCGAAGGACGGGAAGGTTCCGACCCCGCCGAAGGACGGCGAGGCACCGACCCCGCCGGCCGCACCCGACGCGGGCGCCACCTCGACACCGGAGCCGACGACCGGGTCCTGACCACCCCGCACCCGCCGCGGGAGGCGCGCGCCGTCGGCCGACGGACCGACGTGTGCCGTGCCTCCCGAGCCGGCGGAGCCGTCCGCTCAGGGACGCTCGATCGCCTCGATCGCCGCCACCACGCCCGCCCGCCGCGGCGACCGACGCGGCAACGCCGCGAGCAGCGCCCGCAGCACCTGCTCGTCCGCCGCACCGTCCGCGGTGCGTGCCCACGCCTGCAGCGCGTCCACCCCGCCGTCCTGGAGGAGCGACTCACGGAATCGGGACCGGACGCGGTCACGCAGGTCGTCGACCCCGGGCGACGCGGACCCCGGCAGGACCGGTCCGGTGTACCGGTCGACGGCCTGGAGGCGCGCCCCGCGGTCGAGCGCGGAGAGGACCGTCTCGACGTCGGTCCGGATCCCCTCCAGGCGGTACGGCCTGGACGTCAGGCGCGCGTCGAGCGCGTGGTGGGCGAGGACACGGCGGAGCCGAACCACCTCGGCCCGCAGCGTCTGGACGGCGCGCGGGTCGCCGTACACGGCGACCGCGAGGTCCGCGGCGGCCAGTCCCTGCGGGTTCGCGGCGAGCACCGCGAGGATCTCCGAGTGCCGCTCCGACAACGCGACCGACCGCGACCCGACGTGCAGCGTCGCGGTGTCGGACCCGAGCAGGGTGAGCTCGGCGGACGGGACCGCAGCCGGACGGTGTGCGGTCCGGGCCGAGAGCGCCGCCAGTGCGAGTTCGGCCTCGGCCGCCGCGGCCGTCGCCGTCAGGAGGGGCAGCGTGTGTCGTTCGACGGCGCGGTCGTCGCCCGTGATGTCGAGCGCGCCGACCACCGTGCCCGCGGCGTCGCGGAGCGGGACCGCCGTGCAGGAGAAGCCCTTCACCGCCGTCGCGTAGTGCTCCTCGGCGTGGATCTGCACGGCGCGTCCGAGCCGGAGCGCGGTCCCCGGAGCACTCGTCCCGGCGCGTTCTTCCGCCCAGTCGGCACCGGGGACGAACCCCATGCCCTCCGCGGCGCGCCGGGCGGACCGTGCGCCGTCCACCCAGACGAGCCGACCCGATGCGTCCGCGAGGGCGACGACGCACCCCGCCGACCGGACGTCGTCGAGCAGCAGTCGTCGGACGACCGGCAGCGCGGTGCCGAGCGGACCGGCACGGCGGAGGGCGTCGAGTTCGTCCTCGCCGATCGAGGGCGTCGGCACGGTCTCGGGGTCGACGCGGGCGGAGCGACGCCAGGACGCGGCGACGAGCGGGCGGAGACCGGACGGTTCGCGCATGCGCCCTCCTGTCCGGTCCCCGTCGCGTCGTCGCGAGCGGTGCGGTCAGCCTACGTCCGGCACCCCGCTCGGGCCAGGGCCGGCGCTGACCAGGCCGAGATCCGCGAGCTCGGCGTCGTCCAGCATCCGGGAGCGGGTGAGGAACCGCTTGCCCTCCGGCACCTCGAGGGAGAAGCCCGCGCCACGACCGTCCACGACGTCGATCGTGAGGTGGGTGTACTTCCAGTACTCGAACTGCGACCGCGACATGTACACCTCGACGGGCGCGATGCCGTCGACCTCGAGCGCGCCGAGGAGCACGTCGCCCGAGCCGGTCATGAACATGCCGACGGGGTAGCACATCGGGCTGGAGCCGTCGCAGCACCCGCCCGACTGGTGGAACATCAGCGGGCCGTGCCGGGCGGCGAGGGAGCGCAGGAGCTCCCCCGCCGCCGGCGTCACCGCCACGCGGGCGGTGGCGGGCCGGTCGTCGGTGTCGGGCATCAGAAGAAGCCCATCGGGCCCTCGGCGTAGGACACCAGCAGGTTCTTCGTCTGCTGGTAGTGCTCCAGCATCATCTTGTGGTTCTCCCGTCCGATGCCGGACTGCTTGTAGCCGCCGAACGCCGCTCCGGCGGGGTACTGGTGGTAGGTGTTCTCCCACACGCGCCCGGCCTGGATGTCACGGCCGGCGCGGTAGAGCGTGGTGGCCTCGCGGCTCCACACCCCGGCGCCGAGGCCGTACAGCGTGTCGTTGGCGATCGAGATCGCGTCGTCGTAGCCGCTGAAGCTCGTCAGCGCGAGGACCGGGCCGAAGATCTCCTCCTGGAAGATCCGCATCGAGTTGTCCCCCTCGAACACCGTCGGCGTGACGTAGTACCCGCCGGACAGCTCCCCGCCGAGGTCCGCCCGCTCGCCACCGGTGAGGAGCTTCGCGCCCTCCTGCTTCCCGATGTCGATGTAGCTCAGGATCTTCTCGAGCTGGTCGTTCGACGCCTGCGCGCCGATCATCGTCGACAGGTCGAGCGGGTGCCCCTGCTTGACGGCACGCACCCGGTCGAGGCCGTCCGCGACGAAGCCGTCGTAGATCTCCCTCGCCACGAGTGCCCGCGACGGGCAGGTGCAGACCTCGCCCTGGTTGAGGTTGAAGAAGGCGAAGCCCTCGAGTGCCTTGTCGTAGAAGGCGTCCTGCTGCTGGGCGACGTCGGCGAAGAAGACGTTCGGGCTCTTGCCGCCGAGTTCGAGCGTCACGGGGATGAGGTTCTGCGACGCGTACTGCATGATGAGCCGGCCCGTGGTCGTCTCCCCCGTGAAGGCGACCTTGCGGATGTCCGGGTGCTGCGCGAGCGGTGCACCGACCTCGATGCCGAAGCCGTTCACCACGTTGAGGACACCGGCCGGGAGCAGGTCCCCGATCAGGTCGATGAGCACGTGGATGGACGCCGGCGTCTGCTCGGCCGGCTTCAGGACGACGCAGTTGCCCGCCGCCAGCGCCGGAGCGAGCTTCCACACCGCCATCAGGATGGGGAAGTTCCACGGGATGATCTGCCCGACGACGCCGAGCGGTTCGTGGAAGTGGTAGGCCACGGTGTCGTGGTCGATCTCCCCCGTCGAGCCCTCCTGCGCGCGGATCGCCCCGGCGAAGTAGCGGAAGTGGTCGATCGCCAGCGGGATGTCCGCGCCGATGGTCTCGCGGATGGGCTTGCCGTTCTCCCATGTCTCCGCGACCGCCAGGGCCTCGAGGTTCTGCTCCATCCGGTCCGCGATCCTGTTGAGGATGCCGGCGCGTTCGGCGACGCTCGTCCGACCCCAGGCCGGGAACGCCTTCCACGCGGCCTCGACCGCACGGTCGACGTCGGTGGAGTCGCCGCGGGCGATCTCGGTGAACACCTTGCCGGTGACGGGTGTGGGGTTCTCGAAGTACTGTCCCCCGGCCGGCGGGACGTACGCGCCGCCGATGTAGTGGTCGTACCGGGAGCGGTACGAGACGAGGGACCCCTCCTCGCCGGGTGCGGCGTAGGTGGATGGTGACGGTGCGATGGTCATGGTGGACACCTTTCGACGACTCTGTCGGGGCGCTGGGTCCGCGCCTGCCCGAACGCTACGGCGGCGCAGGTTGCATCCGGTTGCACCGCTCCGCGGCGCTTCGCCCTCCGCGCGACGAACCGACCGCTGCCGGCCGAGGTAGCGTCGGAGCGAGCAGACCTGACAGGGAGGAGTGCTCGTGGACTCTCGTGCCGTCCGCACGTTCCGCGTGTTCGTCATCGTCACCGCGGTCGTCGCCATCGCGCTCGGCATCGTCGCGATCGTCTGGCCACGGCCGTCGCTCGTCGTCGTCGCACTGCTGTTCGGCGTGTACCTCGTCGTGGCCGGCGCACTGCGGGTGTTCGCCGCGGTGCGGGGCCACGGCACGCCGCCGGTGTGGCGCTGGACCTCCGGCGTCGTCGGCGGCCTGGTCGGGGTCGCCGGACTCGTGACGCTGCTGGACCCCGCCGTCCCGCTCGTCGTCTACGCGGTGCTCGCCGGCGTCGGCTTCATCGTCGAGGGGATCGCGTCGTTGATCGGCGGCTTCGTGGGACACCCGGGGTCGTCGCGGGTCCCGTCGATCGTGAGCGGGGTGCTCTCGATCCTGGGCGGCGTGGTCGTGCTGGTCGCGCCGGGGCTCGCGCTGACCGTGTTCATGGTCTTCTCGGGCATCGCGCTCATCGTCGTCGGCGCCGCGGCCCTGCTGCTGCTCCCGCCCCGGGCGGCCGTCCGTCGCTAGCGGGGCCTCTACGGTCCTCGGGCTAGGCGCTGCCCGTCCCGAACAGCAGCCCGAGCCCGTAGGTGACCGCTGCCGCACCGAACCCGATCGCGAGCTGCCGGAGCGCCCGACGCAGCGGCGACGCACCGCTCAGCACGCCCACCACCGCGCCCGTGCCGAGCAGGGCGATCCCCACGAGGAGCGCCGCGACCGCGATCGCCGCCCACCCCTCGAGGCCGAACAGGTACGGGAGCACCGGGATGATCGCCCCCGACGCGAAGAAGCAGAAGCTCGAGACCGCCGCGCTCATGCCGTTGCCGATGGCCTCGTGGTCGTCCACCGGCGCCGTGCCCGTCACCGCGGCTCCGCCGAGGACGTCGTCGGCGTGCTGCTGGGCCTCGGCCTCGGACATGCCCCGAGCCCGGTACACGAGGGCGAGCTCGTTCGCGTCGACGTCGAGGTCCGCGACGGCCCGGCCGGCTTCGGGGTGCGGGGCCGATGCCGTGAGGAGCTCGCGCTGCGACCGCACCGAGACGTACTCCCCCGCCCCCATCGACAGCGCCCCGGCGAGGAGTCCCGCGATGCCGCTCAGGAGGACGAAGTGCCGGTCCGCCCCGGACGCGCTGACGCCGATGATGAGCGCCAGGTTCGACACGAGGCCGTCGTTCGCGCCGAACACCGCGGCACGGAAGGTGCCGGACAGACGCATCCGCCCGCGGTTGGCGAGCCCGCGGACGACCTCGCCGTGGATCCGTTCGTCGGCCGCCATGCTCGCGGTCGCGTCGGCGTCGTCGGCGTAGGGCGAACGGTCCTCGGCGCGCTGCATGAGCGCGAGGACGAACACCGACCCGAACCGCTTCGCCAGCGACGCGAGCACCCGGGTGCGGAGGCTCCCGCGCTGCGGCCGCCCGACGTCGTCGCCGAGCAGGTCGAGCCAGTGCTGTTCGTGCCGCCCCTCGGCCTCGGCCAGGGCGGACAGGATCTCGCGTTCCTCACCGTGTCGCCGGGCGGCGAGGTTCCGGTAGACGGCGGCTTCCGCCCGTTCGTCCGCCAGGTAGCGGCGCCAGCGCCGGACGTCGGTGCGCTGGGCGGTGGGTCGGGACTGGAGGCTCACACCGGCCATCCTGCCCGCTCGCGCGACAGCGTGGTCACGCGGCCGCGGGGCGGAACGCGACAGGGCGCGGACCGGAGGCTGCGTGCGTCGCCGCACCGCGCCTCCCGTCCGCGCCCTGTCGGGACGCGACGCGACGTCAGTCGCGCACGTACGCCGGAGCGGCCTCGGCGTGGGCGTCGCCCACGCGGTGCACGCGCAGGTCGTTCGTCGACCCCTCGATGCCGGGAGGGGAACCGGCCGTCACGATGACGCGGTCCCCGGGGGCGGCGAGGCCGTTCTCGAGGAGGACGTCGTCCACCTGCGAGAAGAGCTCGTCGGTGTGGGTCTTGCGCTCGACGAGGAACGAGCGCACACCCCAGGTGAGGGCCATGCGGCGACGCGTCGCCTCGTTCGGGGTGAACGCGATGATCGGCAGGCCGTGGCGCAGACGCGACATGCGGCGGGCCGAGTCGCCGGACTCGGTGAACACGCAGAGGTACGAGGCCTCGGTGAACTCCGCGATCTCGACCGCGGCGAGCGTGATCGCCCCGCCGAGGGTGCGCGGCTTGGTGCCGAGCGGCGCGATGCGCTCGAGGCCGTGGTCCTCGGTGGACTCGACGATGCGGGCCATCGTGCGGACCGTCTGCACCGGGTACTCGCCGACGCTGGTCTCGCCCGAGAGCATGACCGCGTCCGCGCCGTCGAGCACGGCGTTCGCGACGTCGGACGTCTCGGCGCGGGTCGGGATCGGCGACGAGATCATCGACTCGAGCATCTGGGTCGCGACGATGACCGGCTTCGCCATCCGGCGGGCGAGCTCGACGGCGCGCTTCTGCACGATCGGGACGGCCTCGAGCGGGAGCTCCACACCGAGGTCACCGCGGGCGACCATGATGCTGTCGAACGCGTCGATGATCTCCTCGAGCGCGTCGACGGCCTGCGGCTTCTCGATCTTCGCGATCACGGGGAGGCGCTTGCCCTCTTCGTCCATGATCTCGTGGGCACGCTCGACGTCGGCGGCGTTGCGCACGAACGACAGCGCGATGAGGTCGGCACCCTGGCGGATGCCCCAGCGGAGGTCCGCCTCGTCCTTCTCGCTGAGCGCGGGGACGTTCACGGCGACGCCGGGCAGGTTGATGCCCTTGTTGTTGGACACGGTGCCGCCGACGACGACCTCGGTGCGGACGCGCACGCCGTCGGTGTCGAGCACGCGGAGGCGGACCCGGCCGTCGTCGATGAGCAGCGGGTCACCGGGCTTGACGTCCTGCGGGAGGCCCTTGAAGGTCGTGCCGCAGATCTCCTTCGAGCCGGGGACGTCCTCGGTGGTGATGGTGAACACGTCGCCGACCGCGAGGTCGTGCGGGCCGTCGGCGAACTTCGCGAGGCGGATCTTCGGACCCTGCAGGTCGACGAGGATCGCGACGGGCTTGCCGAGCTCCTCGGCGGCGCGACGGACGTTCTCGTAGTTGGCCTCGTGGACGCTGTAGTCACCGTGGCTGAGGTTGAGGCGGGCGACGTCGACGCCTGCCTCGATGATCTCCTTTACGGTCTCGTACTCCGACGTTGCCGGTCCGAGCGTCGAAACGATCTTTGCGCGTCTCAATGGATTCCTTCGTGGTGGTGGATGGTGCTTGGGTTTCCGCGCTGTGGGGCCGCGCGGAACGAAGCGAGGCCACCAGCACCCTATCGAGTGCCGGTGGCCTGTCGCTCACTGCTGGGTGGGCATCGGGTGGACGTCCATCGTCAGACCGAGATCGCCCGGTCGGTCGCCTTGACCGGAGCCGGGAGGATCGTCGAGCCCTCGAGGTACTCGTCGACCTTCGCGGCGGCGGCCCGGCCCTCGGCGATCGCCCACACGATGAGCGACTGCCCACGACCGGCGTCGCCCGCGACGAAGACGCCCGGCTCGTTGGTCGTGTAGTCGGCCTGGCGGGCGACGGCACCGGAGACCGTCACGGGGAGCCCGAGCTGCGGCGCCAGCGTGTCGGTCTCGGGACCGGTGAAGCCCATGGCGACGAGGACGAGGTCCGCGGGGATCTCGCGCTCGCTGCCGGCCTTCGGGACACGGCGGCCGTCGAGGTACTCGGTCTCGGCGACGCGGAGCGCCCGGACCTCGCCGGCCTCGTTCGCGAGGAACTCGACGGTGGACGCGAGGTAGTGGCGTTCGCCGCCCTCTTCATGGGCGCTCGTGACCTCGAACACGGTCGGGAACATCGGCCACGGCTGCTCGGACGGACGCTCCAGCGGCGGCTGCTTGCCGATCGCGAGGTTCGTCACGCTGAGCGCTCCCTGCCGGTGGGCGGTCCCGATGCAGTCCGCACCGGTGTCGCCGCCGCCGATGACGACGACGTGCTTGCCCTCGGCCGTGACCTGGTTGTCGACGGTCGTGCCGGCGTTCGCCTTGTTCTGCTGCACGAGGTAGTCCATCGCGAAGTGCACGCCGGAGAGGTCGCGCCCCGGGATCGGCAGGTCGCGCGGGACCGTGGCGCCGGTGGCGACGACGACCGCGTCGTACCGGGACTTCAGGTCGTCCCAGGTGATGTCGCGCCCGATCTCGACGCCCGCACGGAAGCGGGTGCCCTCGGCCTGCATCTGGGCGAGCCGCGCGTCGATCTGACGCTTCTCCATCTTGAAGTCCGGGATGCCGTAGCGGAGCAGACCACCGATGCGGTCGTCGCGCTCGTACACCGCGACGGTGTGGCCGGCGCGGGTCAGCTGCTGTGCGGCGGCGAGCCCGGCGGGACCGGACCCGACGACCGCGACGGTCTTGCCCGTCAGGCGCTCCGGCGGGTGGGGCGTGACCCAGCCGTTCTGGAACGCCTCGTCGATGATCGAGACCTCGACCTGCTTGATCGTCACCGGCGGCTGGTTGATGCCGAGCACGCAGGACGCCTCGCACGGTGCCGGGCAGAGCCGACCCGTGAACTCCGGGAAGTTGTTCGTCGCGTGGAGTCGCTCGATCGCCTGCCGGCCCTCGCCGCGCCAGGTGAGGTCGTTCCACTCGGGGATGAGGTTGCCGAGCGGGCACCCCTGGTGGCAGAACGGGACGCCGCAGTCCATGCAGCGTCCGGCCTGTCGCTTGAGCGCGCCGGACTCCTGCTGCTCGTAGACCTCTTTCCAGTCCATGAGCCGCACGGGCACGGGTCGTCGGGCCGGGAGCTCGCGCTCCTGGACCTTCAGGAATCCCTTGGGGTCAGCCACCGGTCACCTCCAGAATGCGGTTCCAGACGACGTCGCCGTCCGGGTCGAGGCCCTCGTCGACGGCCTGCTGTCGGGTCTCGAGCACGGCCGCGTAGTCCCGCGGCAGCACCTTGACGAAGTCGCTCAGGTCACCGGACTCGAGCAGTTCGCTCGCGAGGGTCGACCCGGTCTCGGCAGCGTGCCGCGCGAGCAGGTCGTTCACGATCTCGACGTCGGCGCTGTCGAGCGGCTCGAGCCGGAGTTCACCGGACGCGAGCGAGTCGGTGTTCACGTGCTCTTCCCGCAGGCCGCGGACGTACGCGGTCCCGCCGGACATGCCGGCACCGAGGTTCCGACCCGTCTCGCCGAGGATCAGGGCGAGCCCACCGGTCATGTACTCGAGCGCGTGGTCCCCCACGCCCTCGACGACGGCGGTCGCACCGGAGTTGCGCACCAGGAAGCGTTCGCCCACGATGCCGCGGATGAACATGCTGCCCTGGGTCGCGCCGTAGCCGATGACGTTGCCGGCGATGACGTTCTGCGCGGGGTCGAAGCCACTGCCCGCGTCGGGACGCACGACGATCTCGCCGCCGGACAGCCCCTTGCCGACGTAGTCGTTGCTGTCCCCGACCAGGCGGAGCGTGATGCCCGCCGGCAGGAACGCACCGAGCGACTGCCCGGCGGAACCGCGCAACGTCACGTCGATCGACCCCGACGGCAGGCCGTTCTCGCCGTGGCGGAGCGTGACCTCGTGGCCGAGCATCGTGCCGACCGCGCGCTCCGTGTTCCGGATCGGCAGGTCGAGCGCGATCGTCCCGCCGTGCTCGAGGACGTCGGCCGTCTGCTGGATGAGCTGCACGTCGAAGTGCTGCTCCAGCTCGTGGTCCTGGTCGCGCTGGTGCCGGCGGGGCTCGTCGGCGTCGAACCGCGGTCCCTTGAGCACGGGCTCGAGGTCGAGGCCGGACGCCTTCCAGTGCTCGACCGCGCGGTCGACGTCGAGGGCGTCGGCGTGGCCGATCGCCTCTTCGAGGGACCGGAAGCCGAGCTCGGCGAGGAGCTCGCGGACCTCTTGGGCGATGAACTCGAAGAAGTTCACGACGAACTCCGGCTTGCCGCTGAAGCGCTTGCGGAGCTCGGGGTTCTGGGTCGCGACGCCGACCGGGCACGTGTCGAGGTGGCACACCCGCATGAGGATGCAGCCCTCGACCACGAGCGGCGCGGTCGCGAAGCCGTACTCCTCGGCGCCGAGCAGCGCGGCCACGACGACGTCACGGCCGGTCTTCATCTGCCCGTCGACCTGCACGACGACGCGGTCGCGCATGCCGTTGAGCATGAGCGTCTGCTGCGTCTCGGCGAGGCCGATCTCCCACGGGGTGCCCGCGTGCTTGAGCGAGTTCAGCGGCGACGCACCGGTGCCACCGTCGTGCCCGGAGACCAGGACGACGTCGGCGAGGGCCTTCGTCACACCGGCGGCCACGGCCCCGATGCCCGACTGGCTCACGAGCTTCACGTGGACGCGTGCGGACGGGTTCGCCCGCTTGACGTCGAAGATCAGCTGCTTGAGGTCCTCGATCGAGTAGATGTCGTGGTGCGGCGGCGGCGAGATCAGGCCGACACCCGCGGTCGCGTGCCGGGTGCGGGCCACCCACGGGTACACCTTGGTCGGGGGCAGCTGCCCGCCCTCGCCCGGCTTCGCACCCTGCGCCATCTTCAGCTGGATGTCGGTCGCGTGCGTCAGGTACATGCTCGTGACGCCGAACCGCCCGGACGCGACCTGCTTGATCGCGCTCCGACGCTCGGGGTCGAGCAGGCGGTCGACGTCCTCGCCGCCCTCGCCCGTGTTCGACCGGCCGCCGAGACGGTTCATCGCGATCGCGAGCGTCTCGTGGGCTTCCTTCGAGATGGACCCGTAGGACATCGCACCGGTGTTGAACCGCTTGACGATCGACTCGATCGGCTCGACCTCGTCCAGCGGGACCGGCTTGCGGGCACCCTGCGCGAAGCGGAAGAGACCGCGGAGCGTCATCAGCTGCTCGGACTGGTCGTCGACCGCCTGCGAGTACTCGCGGAAGATGTCGTAGCGACGGGAGCGCGTCGCGTGCTGCAGCCGGAACACGGTGTCCGGGTTGAACAGGTGCGGCGGCCCTTCGCGACGCCACTGGTACTCGCCGCCGGTCTGCAGGCGCTCGTGCGAGAGGACTGCGCCGTCCTGCGGGTACGCCTGGGCGTGCCGCTCGGCGTTCTCCTTCGCGATGACCTCGATGCCGACGCCGCCGAGGATCGACGAGGTCCCGGTGAAGTACCGGTCGACGAACTCCTGGCTGAGCCCGACGGCCTCGAACGCCTGCGCGCCGGCGTAGCTCGACACCGTCGAGATGCCCATCTTCGACATGATCTTCAGCACGCCCTTGCCGAGCGCCTTGATCACGTTCTTGACGGCCTGCTCCGGCGTGATGCCGCTGATCATGCCCTGGCGGACGAGGATCTCGCAGGTCTCCATCGCCAGGTACGGGTTGATCGCCGAGGCGCCGTAGCCGATGAGGGTCGCGACGTGGTGGACCTCGCGCACGTCACCGGCCTCGACGATGAGCCCGACCTTCATGCGCTGCTCGGTGCGGATCAGGTGGTGGTGCACGGCGGCGAGCAGCAGCAGGCTGGGCACCGGTGCCTGTTCGGCGTTGCCGTCGCGGTCGGACAGCACGATGAACTGCTTGCCGGCCTCGATCGCCGCGTCGACCTCGTCGCAGACCGCGGCGATGCGCTTCTGCATGGCCTTCTTGCCGGCGTCGACGCGGTACAGGCCCTTGATCGTCACGGTCAGGTGGCGACCGGACTCGGTCTCGAAGTGCTGGATCTTGGCGAGCTCGTCGTTGTCGATCACGGGGAAGTCGAGCGTGATCTGCTTCGCGTGCTCGGGACCGGCGCTCAGGAGGTTGCGCTCCGGCCCGAGACCCATGCCCATCGAGGTGATGACCTGCTCGCGGATCGAGTCGAGCGGCGGGTTCGTCACCTGGGCGAACTGCTGGGTGAAGTAGTCGAAGAGCAGCCGGGGACGCTGGGACAGCACCGCGATCGGCGTGTCCGAGCCCATCGCCCCGAGCGGCTCCGCTCCGGTCTGCGCCATCGGACGCAGCAGGATGCGGACCTCTTCCTCGGTGTAGCCGAAGGCGCGCTGCCGACGGGTCACCGAAGCGGGCGTGTGCACGATGTGCTCGCGGTCCGGCAGGTCACCGAGGTTGATCCGGCCGCCGTCGAGCCACTCGCCCCACGGGCCGGACGTGGCCAGCTCGCGCTTGACCTCGTCGTCCTCGATGATGCGACCGGCCTCGGTGTCGACGAGGAACATCCGGCCGGGACGGAGCCGGCCCTTGCGCACGACCTTGTCGGCCGGCACGTCGATGACGCCCGTCTCGGAGCCCATGACGATCAGGCCGTCGTCGGTCACCAGGAAGCGACCGGGGCGCAGGCCGTTGCGGTCGAGGGTGGCGCCGACGAGCGTGCCGTCGGTGAACGTGATGGCCGCCGGGCCGTCCCACGGCTCCATGAGCATCGAGTGGTACTCGTAGAACGCCCGGAGCTCGGGGTCCATCCCGACCTGGTTCTCCCACGCTTCAGGGACCATCATCGACACCGCGTGCGGCAGCGACCGGCCGGTGAGCGTCAGGAGCTCGAGCACCTCGTCGAAGGACGCCGAGTCGCTGGCGCCCGGGCTGACGATCGGCAGCAGGGGCGCCATGTCGCCGAGCAGTTCGCTCTGCAGCTGCGACTGCCGTGCCCGCATCCAGTTGCGGTTGCCACGGACGGTGTTGATCTCACCGTTGTGCGCGAGCGTGCGGAACGGCTGCGCGAGCGGCCACGAGGGGAACGTGTTCGTGGAGTAGCGGGAGTGCACGATCGCGAGCTTCGACGCGAAGCGCTCGTCGCTGAGGTCCGGGTAGAACGGCTCGAGCTGGAGCGTCGTGACCATGCCCTTGTAGACCATGGTCCGGCTCGACAGCGACATGAAGTAGACCTCGGTGTCGTGCTCGGCACGCTTCCGGAGGCGGAAGGCCTGGCGGTCGAGCGCGACGCCGCTCCACGACGCGCCGTGCACGTCGTGCCGGATCGAGGCGACGAAGAGCTGCTCGAACGCGGGCATCGCCGCTCGGGCCAGGGTGCCGAGGACCTCGGGTCGCACGGGGACCTCGCGCCAGCCGAGGACGCGCAGGCCCTCTTCACGCGCCAGTCGCTCGACGGCGCCCTTCACCGCGTGCCGATCGTCCTCGTCGACGGGCAGGTACGCGGTACCGACCGCGTACTCCCCCGCTGCTGGAAGGTCGAAGGACACCTCGGCGCGGAAGAACTCGTCGGGCACCTGGCAGAGGATGCCCGCACCGTCACCGGTCCCGGCGTCCGAACCGACCGCGCCCCGGTGTTCGAGGTTGCGCAGCGCACCGAGGGCGGCGTCGACGATGTCGTGCCCGGCCGTGCCGCGGAGCGTCGCGACCATCGCCAGGCCGCACGCGTCCTTCTCGTTCGCCGGGTCGTACATGCCCGTGGCGTCCGGGATCGCGGAGAACCGACGGTGCGGCGGCACGAGTGCCGCCGGGGACTGGGGTGGCTGGAGCGCCATGGGGAACCGTCCTCACGAGGAAGTGGAACAGGGACAGCGGTGGCCCGGTGGTGCGTTCCGCCCAGATGGGCGGGACTGGTGCCCGTGCCCGCCGTCAGTGAGTTGCCCTGGCGGCGTGCGAGGTGTCGGACCCGCTTGTGGTGGGTCCGGGAGGTGCTGCTGACACTCGTGACCGATCGGGATCGGTCACGCAGGAGGGGTGCTTCCTACGCGCGGCCAGCGGTGCTGCTGGTGACCGGATCGGAGTCGGTGACGGCCGCCGGAGCGTCGTCGTCGGACTCTGACCAGGTGTCGTCCGAGTCTACCCCGGACTTCGAGCGGGGCTCGCGACCGGGCAGGTACGGGCTCGGCTCCTTGCCGAGGTGCCGCTTGGACTGGACGAGGAAGATGATGATGCCGAGCAGGATCGCCGCGAAGGACATCCACACGTTCGTCCGGATGCCGAAGAACGTCTCGCTCGTGTCGACGCGGATGGACTCGAGGACCGAGCGACCGATGCCGTACCAGATCAGGTAGAGCGACAGGACCTTGCCCCACTGCAGGCGGAACTTCTTGTCGAGCAGCAGGATCACGACGACGCCGACGACGTTCCAGATGATCTCGTAGAGGAACGTCGGGTGGAACAGCGTGCCCTCGGGCAGGCCCTTCGGGAACGCCGCGTTCGACGACTCGATCTGCAGGCCCCACGGCAGGCTGGTCGGCATGCCGAAGAGCTCGTGGTTGAAGTAGTTGCCGAGGCGACCGAACGCCTGGGCGAGCAGCACGCCCGGCACGACGGCGTCGATGAACGCGGTGAACCGCAGGCCGACCTGGCGGCAGCCGATGTAGGCGCCGACCGAACCGAGGATGAGCGCGCCGAAGATGGCGAGGCCGCCCTCCCAGATGTAGAGGAAGGACAGCGGGTCGCGCCCGGGGCCGAAGTAGTCGCTGACGTGCGTGAACACGTGGAACAGGCGACCGCCGATGATCCCGGCGGGGACGGCCCAGATCGCGATGTCGATGATGATCCAGCGCTCGACGCCGCGCGCGTTGAGCCGCCGGTTCGCGAGGATGACGGCGGCGACGATGCCGAGCAGGATGCAGATCGCGTAGGCGTGGATGCGGAAGTCGAGCGGCAGCGACCAACCGAACGCGTCGCGCAGCCAGGCGGTCAGGTCGAAGTACTGCCACGCGGTGCTCGGGCTCGGGATGCTCAGGAGGGGCATGGAGGTGCTGTCGCCTTTCGGTGCTGGCTGGGCGCGGTGCCGACGTGCCGCCGGCCCCGCTCACTGTAGCGCGGGAGGTGCGTGCGGCAGGAACCGAGGGCCCGGTCCTGTGGAAACTGTGACCGACGGGAGGCGCGGTGCGGGCGGGACGCGTCGCTCACCCGCACCGCGGTGCAGGTGGGCCGACGGGGTCGCCTGCACCGCGCCTCCTGGACGTCAGCGGCGCTGCGCGCCCGAGGTGAGGTCGGCTGCCCGGTCGGCCACGCCCTGCACGCCGAGGTCCGCGAGGGCCCGGACGAAGGCGGACCCGATGATCGCGCCGTCGGCGTACTCGAGGACCTCGCCGACCTGCTCCGCCGTCGAGATGCCGAGACCGACGCACGTGCGCTCGACCCCGGCGTCGCGGAGCCGCGACACGACGGTGCGGGCTGCGACGTCGACGCCCTCGCGCGCGCCGGTGACGCCCATCGTGGAGACGGCGTAGACGAACCCGCGGCTGGACCGGACCGCCTGCTGCATGCGCGTGTCCGACGAGGACGGGGCCGCGAGGAACACCCGGTCCAGGCCGGTGCGCTCCGACTCGCGGATCCACTCGGCGCCCTCGTCGGGGATGAGGTCCGGCGTGATGAGCCCGGCGGCACCCGCGGCGACGAGGTCGTCGGCGAACCGCTCGACGCCGTACCGGAGCACCGGGTTCCAGTAGGTCATCACGAGCACGGGCACGTTCGCCCGCTCGGTGATCTGGTGCACGGCGTCGAAGACCTGCGCGACGCGGAAGCCGTTCGCCAGGCTCTCCTCTGCCGCCCGCTGGATGACCGGGCCGTCCATCACCGGGTCGGAGTACGGCAGGCCGAGCTCGATGACGTCGACGCCGTTCTCGGCCAGGGCCACGGCGGCGTCGACGCTCGTCTGCACGTCGGGGTAGCCGGCGGGCAGGTAGCCGACGACGGCGCCCGCGCGCTCGGCGTTGGCGGTGTCGATCGTCGTCGCGACCGTCTGGTTCGTGGTCACAGCTGCACCGCGTTCTCGTCGAGGATGCCGAAGTAGCGACTGGCGGACGCGACGTCCTTGTCACCCCGGCCGGACAGGTTGACGAGGATGACGCCCTCTGGACCGAGCTCCTTGCCGAGCTTGATCGCCCCGGCGAGGGCGTGCGACGACTCGATCGCCGGCAGGATGCCCTCGGTGCGGCTCAGCAGGCGGAAGGCCTCCATCGCCTCGTCGTCGGTGATCGGCTCGTACTTCGCACGCCCGATCGAGGCGAGGTAGGCGTGCTCCGGCCCGACGCTCGGGTAGTCGAGCCCGGCGGAGATGCTGTGGCTCTCGATCGTCTGGCCGTCCTCGTCCTGCATGAGGTAGGACTTCGTGCCCTGGAGGACGCCCTCGCGACCGAGCGTGATGCTCGCGGCGTGCCGACCGGTCTCGACGCCGTCGCCACCGGCCTCGAAGCCGTGCAGCGCGACGGACTCGTCGTCGAGGAAGGCCTCGAAGATGCCCATGGCGTTCGAGCCGCCGCCGACGCACGCGGCGACCGCGTCCGGCAGGCGCCCGACCCGGTCGAGGACCTGCTGGCGGGCCTCTTCGCCGATGACCTTGTGGAACTCGCGCACCATCTCGGGGAACGGGTGCGGGCCGGCGACGGTGCCGAGCAGGTAGTGCGTGGAGTCGACGTTGGCGACCCAGTCGCGCAGGGCGTCGTTGATGGCGTCCTTCAGCGTGCGGGAGCCCGTCTCGACCGGGATCACCTCGGCACCGAGCAGCCGCATCCGGGCGACGTTCAGCGCCTGGCGCTCGGTGTCGACGGCGCCCATGTAGACGACGCAGTCCATGCCGAACAGCGCCGCCGCAGTGGCCGTCGCGACGCCGTGCTGGCCGGCGCCGGTCTCGGCGATGAGGCGCGTCTTGCCGAGGCGCTTGGCCACGAGGGCCTGACCGAGCACGTTGTTGATCTTGTGCGAGCCGGTGTGGTTGAGGTCCTCGCGCTTGAGGATGATCCGGGCACCGCCGGCGTGCTTGGCGAACCGGGGCACCTCGGTGATGATCGAGGGCCGCCCGGTGTAGTCGCGCTGGAGCGTGTCGAGCTCGTCGCGGAAGGCCGGGTCCGCCCACGCCTCGCGGAAGGCCGCTTCGAGTTCGTCGAGCGCGAGGACGAGCGACTCGGGGACGAACCGCCCGCCGAAGTCGCCGAAGTACGGTCCGTGCAGGTCGCGGAGTGAGGTCACGATGGGTCTCCCGGGACACGCCCGGCGAACCGGGCTGGGATGGATGCTGTCGTCGGTCAGTCGCGGTCGGCGGCTGCGATGAACGACGCGAGTGTGGCAGCGGGGTCGTCGCCCGTCACGAGCGCCTCTCCCACCAGGACGACGTCGGCGCCGGCGGCACGGTAGTGCGCGACGTCGGCCGGACCGGCGACCGCGGACTCGGCGACGCGCACGACCCCGCCGGGGATCCGGTCGGCGAGCGATCCGAACAGGTCGCGGTCGAGCGAGAAGTCGGTCAGGTCGCGGGCGTTCACCCCGAGGATCCGGGCGCCGGCGTCGAGGCCGCGCGAGACCTCGTCCGCCGAGTGCGCCTCGACCAGGACGCCCATGCCGAGTTCTTCGGCCAGGGTGTGGAGCTCGACCAGCTGCTGCTGCTCGAGCGCCGCCACGATGAGCAGGACGACGTCGGCGCCGGACGCCCGAGCCTCGATCACCTGGTACGGGTCGGCGATGAAGTCCTTGCGGAGGACGGGGACGCCCACCCGGGCCTTGACCGCTTCGAGGTCGGCGAGGCTGCCGAGGAACTTGCGCCCCTCGGTCAGGACGCTGATCGTCGAGGCACCGCCGCGCTCGTAGTCGGCGGCGAGGGACGCGGGGTCCTCGATCGGGGCCATGGACCCGCGGGACGGGCTGGCACGCTTGACCTCGGCGAGGATCTTCACCCGGTCGCCGGGGGCCAGGAACGTGAGGGCGTCGAGCGGGGACGCGACGCGGTCCAGGTCGCGTTCGACGTCCGAGTAGGGACGGTCGACGCGACGGGCCGCGGCGTCCTCGAGCGCGCCCGCGACGAGGGTCTCGAGCACGTTCGGCATGCCGGACCTACTCGGAGTGGTGCTTGGGGACGAACTTCGGGCCGTCGACGCCGTAGCCAGCCTTCTTCATGACGCCACCGACGATGAGGCCGATGAGCACCACGCCGGCGGAGGCCCAGACGCCCCACGGCTGGTCGAACCAGAAGAACAGCGTGCCGGCCGCGAATCCGATCAGCATGATCACGACGGCGGTCCAGGCTGCCGGCGAGTGGCCTTCGCCGAGTTCTGCGGGCTCAGTGTTGCTCACGGTGCTCCTCGTTCTGCTTCGACGCCGTCGTTCGACCGGCGTCCGTTCGATCCTACCGTGTCGTCCGGGGCCGCTCCGGCAGCGTCCGCGCTCGCGTCGTCGGGGCCCGCGGCTGCGCTGTCGGGGCCTGCGACCGCGTCCGAGGTCGGGTCGACGCCGGCGCTCAGGTCGTCCCAGTCCACGACGGCGTCACGTTCGACCGGCGCCACCGCACGGGCATCCGCCGCCGCACCCGCGGTGGCCGCACCGTACTTCCGGCTCGGCCCCGGCCAGGACCGCTGCACGACGAGCACGACGACCCCGAGCGCCATCGCGAGCACGCCGCCGACGATGCCGACGACCGGCCACGCCGACACGTCCACGCTCGACACGGCCCGGCGGACGGCGGACAGGTCCGCGACGCCCGCGACCTCGCCCACGGCGCCCTTCGCTGCGGCGACCGGGTCGGCCAGGGCGGTGATGCCGGACACCACCACGCCGACGCCGAGCAGGATCTCGACGGCGGCGAGCACGATCCGGACGACCCGACCGGCGATGGTCATCGCCAGGAAGAGCGCGAGGCTCGCGATCGCCAGGGCGGTGTACTGCGGGACCGCGGCCGCACCGTCGGCGTCCACCTTCGCGGCGACGGCAGCGCCCGCGTGGAGGTGGACCGTGAACCAGGTCTGCGTCCACGAGAGCATGATGATGCCCGCGACGGCGAGGCCGGCGACGACGACGAGCGGCCGGGAGCGGCGGGCCGTCACGAGTGCACCCCACGCATCCGGTTCGCGGTCGCGATGGCTCGCAGCGGTGCCGCGGCCTTGTTCACGGCCTCGATGTGCTCGGTCTCGGGGTCGGAGTCGGCCACGAGCCCGGCCCCGGCCTGCACGCGTGCCACACCGTCCTTGATGAGGGCGCTGCGGATCGCGATCGCGAGGTCGGCGTCGCCGGCGAAGTCGAAGTAGCCGACCACGCCCGCGTAGGCACCGCGCTTCGCGGGTTCGAGCTCGTCGATGATCTCGAGCGCCCGCGGCTTCGGCGCCCCGGAGAGGGTGCCGGCCGGGAAGGTCGCCCGGAACACGTCGATCGCCGAGGCCCCGGGCCGCACGGCGCCCTCGACGCTCGACACCAGGTGCATGATGTGGCTGAACCGCTCGACCGTCATGAACTCGGTCACGGCGACCGTGCCCGGCTCGCAGACCTTCTGCAGGTCGTTGCGCGCCAGGTCGACGAGCATGAGGTGCTCGGCGCGCTCCTTCGGGTCCTCGAGCAGGTCCTCGCCGAGACGGACGTCCGCCTCGGGTGTGGCGCCGCGCGGACGCGACCCGGCGATCGGGTGGGTGATCGCCCGGCCGTCCTGCACCTTGACCAGGGCCTCGGGCGAGGCGCCGACGATCCAGAAGCGCTCGTCCGCGGTGTCCGCCAGGGACAGGAAGTACATGTACGGGCTCGGGTTGAGCGTCCGCAGCACGCGGTAGACGTCGAGGGGATCCGCGGTGACCTCGTGGTCGAACCGCTGCGAGATGACGACCTGGAAGACGTCCCCGTCGCGGATGAAGCCCTTCGACCGCTCGACGGCCGCCATGTAGTCCGCGGGGGTGGACCGGTGGGTCGGGGTCGGCTCGGCGATGTCGAACGCCTCGGCGACGGTCGCGGCGGAGGGCTGCACGAGGTCGGCCTGCATCCGGTCGAGTCGCGCCTGGGCGTCCGCCCACAGCGCCTCGGCGTCGTCGACACCGTCGTTCAGCACGCTGGCGACGAGCAGGACGAGCCCGGTGCGGTGGTCGAGCGCGGCGAGCTCGGACACGAACGCGAGGGCCTGCCCCGGGACGTCGAAGTCGGCCGGCGGCACGTTCGGCAGGTGCTCGAGCTGACGGACGGCCTCCCAGCCGATGAACCCGACGGTGCCACCGACGAGCGGCGGGGTGCCGGGGATCCGCGGGGTCGCCCAGCGCTCGTGCAGCCGCGCCAGGACCTCGAGCGGCTCGCCGTCGAGCGAGTCGACGGCGCGGGACGCCGGGATGCCGGTGTCGATCCACGCGGCACGGTCGCCGTCCTGGGTGAGCACGCCGAAGCTGCGCACCCCGACGAAGGACCAGCGCGACCAGAGGCCGCCCTGCCCGGCGGACTCGAGCAGGAAGGTACCGGGCCGGCCGTCGGCGAGCTTCCGGTAGACACCGACCGGCGTCTCGCTGTCGGCGTAGAGCGCGCGCACGACGGGGACGACGCGGTGGGCGTCGAGCAGGGCGTCGAACTCCGGACGGGAGGTCGTGTGCGGCGTGTCGGAGAGCGTCGCGGTGCTCATCGGGTCTCCTCCACGGCCCCACCAGCGAGAGCGGACGGCGCATCGGCGAGAGCGGACGGCGCACCAGCGAGGGCGGACGCCGTCACGGGCTCGAGGGGGTCGACGTCGAAGCAGCGGTGCGCACCGGTGTGGCACGCGGCACCGACCTGCTCGACGGTCACGAGGAGCGTGTCCGCGTCGCAGTCGAACGCCGCCCCGCGCACGTACTGCGCGTGCCCCGAGGTGTCGCCCTTGCGCCAGTACTCGTTCCGGGACCGCGACCAGAAGGTCACCCGTCCCTCGGTCAGGGTGCGGCGGAGGGCTTCTCGGTCCATGTAGCCGAGCATGAGGACGTCCTTCGACGACTCCTCTTGCACGATGGCGGGGAGCAGCCCGTCCGCACCGAACCGCGCGCGGTCGAGGACCGCGTCCGTGCTGGTGCTGGTGCTGTCGGTCATGAGACTCCTAGCCTACGGCGGCGGATCAGCGGACGGCGTGCCCGGTCGCGCGCAGCGCGGCCTTCACGTCACCGATGGTCATCTCGCCGCGGTGGAAGACGCTGGCGGCGAGGACGGCATCCGCGCCCGCCTCGATCGCGGGGGCGAAGTGCTCGAGCCGACCCGCGCCTCCCGAAGCGATGACCGGGACCGACGCGACCGCGCGCACCGCTGCCACGAGCTCGACGTCGAACCCGTTCTTCGTGCCGTCCGCGTCGATCGAGTTGACGAGGAGCTCCCCCGCGCCGCGCTCGACGGCCTCGCGCGCCCAGGCGAGCGCGTCGAGGTCGGACTCGGTCCGACCGCCGTGGGTCGTCACGACGAAGCCCGACGGCATCCGGTCCGTCCGCTTGATGTCCAGGGAGAGCACGACGGCCTGCGCGCCGAACCGGTCCGCGATCTCGCCGACGAGGTCCGGACGCGCGATCGCGGCGCTGTTCACGCCGATCTTGTCCGCACCGCACTGCTGCAGTCGCGACACGTCGTCGACGCTCCGGACGCCGCCACCGACGGTGAGCGGGATGAACACCTGCTCGGCCGTGCGCGTCACCGTGTCGTACATCGTCGCGCGGTTCTCGACCGTGGCACCCACGTCGAGGAAGGTCAGCTCGTCCGCGCCCTGCTCGTAGTAGCGCGCGGCGAGCTCGACCGGGTCACCGGCGTCCTGCAGGTCCAGGAAGTTGACGCCCTTGACGACCCGGCCGCCCTTGACGTCCAGGCAGGGGATGACCCGGACGGCGACCCCGCCCGCGCGTGCCGGCGGCACGGCACCGGAGCCGGTCACCCCGGTCACAGTCGTGCGGCGTGGATCGGGCTGACGAGGATGGCGCGCGCGCCGAGGTCGTACAGCGCGTCCATGATGAGGTTCGCGTCGTCGCGCGGGATCATCACGCGGACGGCCGACCAGTCGCGACCGTGCAGCGGCGAGACCGTCGGCGACTCGATGCCCGAGGCGACGGCGGTCGCCTGCTCGAGGAGCCCGGTGGGGATGTCGTAGTCGAGCATCACGTAGCCGCGCGCGACGAGCACGCCCTGCAGTCGGCGCCGCAGGACGTCGATGCCGGGGATCGTCTCGTCGGTGGAGATGAGGAGCGCGGTCGACTCGAGGATGACCGGTCCGAAGATCTCGAGCCCGGACGCCCGGAGCGTGCTGCCCGTCGAGACCACGTCGGCCACGGCGTCGGCGACACCGAGGCGCACGGCGCTCTCGACCGCGCCGTCGAGCTTCACGAGCGTCGCGGTGACGCCGTGCTTCGCGAGGAACTCCCCCACGAGTCCGGGGTAGCTCGTCGCCACCCGCACACCGTCGAGGTCCTGCAGCGTGCTGAACCGGCCGGGCGTGCCGGCGAACCGGAACGTCGAGTCGGCGAACCCGAGCGCGTCGACCTCGTGCGCGGCGGAGCCGGAGTCGAGCAGCAGGTCGCGGCCGGTGATGCCGACGTCGAGCGCGCCGGAACCGACGTACGTGGCGATGTCGCGCGGGCGGAGGAAGAAGAACTCGACGCCGTTGCGTTCGTCGAGCAGGTGGAGCGCCTTCGGGTCGCGGCGGCCGGCGTACCCGGCCTCGCGCAGCATGTCGGACGCGGTCTCGGACAGGGAGCCCTTGTTGGGCACGGCGATGCGGAGCATCAGGGGGTCTGCTTTCTGGTGGAGGGTCGGCGGCTGATCAGCGGATCAGAGATGTCGCCAGACGTCCGCCGGGGTGAGCCCCTTCGCCACCATGAGCACCTGCAGGTGGTACACGAGCTGCGAGATCTCCTCCGAGGTGCGCTCGTCGCCCTCGTACTCGGCCGCCATCCAGACCTCGGCCGCTTCTTCCACGATCTTCTTGCCGATCTGGTGCACGCCGGCGTCGAGTTCGGCGACGGTGCCGGAGCCCTCGGGGCGCGTGCGCGCCTTCTCGGTGAGCTCCTGGAACAGGTCGTCGAACGTCTTCACGCGCACCAGGCTACCGTCCCCCGCCGACACGGCCGACGTACCGTCCGGACGGGAGGCGCGGATCGTGTCCGTCACGCCCGTCACCTCGGGCGCCGGTCCGGTCACGAGCGTGCTGCCGCGGCCGCCTCGCGCAGGTCCGCGATGCGCGCGGCCGGCTCGCCGCCGTAGACCGCGGAGCCCGCCACGAGGGTGTCGGCACCGCTGCGGACCGCCTCGGGCACCGTGTCGACCGCGATCCCGCCGTCGACCTCGAGCCAGACGTCGAGCCCCGAGGCGTCGACCGCCGCACGGGCGTCGGCGAGCTTCGGCATCACCGAGCGCATGAACGCCTGGCCGCCGAACCCGGGCTCGACCGTCATGAGCAGGATCATGTCGTAGGCGTCGATGTGGTGGAGCACCTGGGTGATCGGGGTGCCGGGCTTCACCGCGACGGCTGCCCGGGCGCCGTTCGAGCGGATCGCCGCGGCGGTCGCGACCGGGTCGTCGGCGGCCTCGAAGTGGAAGGTCACGCTCGACGCACCCGTCTCGGCGTACTTCGGCGCCTCGGTGTCGGCGTTCGTGATCATGAGGTGGACGTCGAGCGGCACCGGGGAGACCTCCTGCAGGCGCTGCACGATCGGCAGGCCCAGCGTGAGGTTCGGCACGAAGTGGTTGTCCATCACGTCGACGTGCACCAGGTCGGCGGTCTCGATGCGGTGGAGCTCGCGTTCGAGGTTCGCGAAGTCGGCGGACAGGATGCTCGGCGAGATGCGGATCGTCACCCGTCGAGCCTACCGGGGTGCGTCCGTCAGCCCGCTCCGCACCCGCTTCAGTTCGCGCCGACCGCGCGGGAGCCGAGGTCCGAGCGGAGCATCGTCTCCAGCGCGGCGTCCACCAGCCGCTCCCCCTCGGCGCGGTCGATCCGACGCGAGACCACGAGCGCGGCGATCCCCTGCATGGTGGCGGCGAACAGGAGCTTGAACAGGTGCCGGGCGTCGCCGTCGCCGCCGTCCGCCACCGCGCTCCCCATCGCGCCGTCGAGCACGGCGAACAGCGACGAGGCGGCGGCCTGCACCGACTCGGCCCGGGTGGTCGTCTTCGCCTGGAACATCAGGTCCATCAGCGCGGCGTCGTCGATCGCGAAGTCGACGTACGCGAGGGCGACCCGGCGGAAGCGGTCGTCCAGGTCACCGGCCCCGGCCAGCGCTCGGCGCACCGCGGCGGCCAGCCGGTCGAAGCCGAGCTCGGCCACGGCGTCGAGGAGCGCCTGGCGATCGACGAAGTGGCTCCGTGGCGCTCCGTGGCTCACACCGGCACGGCGCGCGAGGTCACGCAGGGACAGCCCGTCGACACCGTCCTCACGCAGGACCGTCACGGCCTCGTCGAGCAGGACGGCGCGGAGGTTCCCGTGGTGGAAGGGACGATCCGGCATGCCTCCACCCTACCCCGCGACTAGGCATTGCCTATTTTCTAGTCACTGCCTAGATTGGGACCATGACACCCCAACAGCACCTGCTCGTCTTCGGCGCGACGGGCCAGACCGGCCAGCACTTCACGCAGTTCGCCCTCGACGCCGGACACCGGGTGCGCGCCGTCGCCCGCACGCCGGCCAAGCTCACGATCCAGCACGACGACCTCGAGGTCGTACCGGGCTCCGTCCCCGACGACCTCGACCTCGACGCACTGCTGGACGGTGTGACCGCCGTCGTCGTGATGCTCGGGGACGTCGACGCGCAGCGTGACCGTCTGGTCAACACGCCCTTCGTCCGGGCGCTCGTGCCGGCGATGCGTCGGAGCGGTGCCACCCGCCTGCTCTACCAGGCGGGCGGGTTGAGCGCGCCTCCCGGCCGGCGGCTCGCACCGGTGCTGCGGCTCGTGCGGGCGACGCTCGCCCGCGCGTACCGCGGGCAGCACGCCGACAACGAGGCGGTGATGCGCTACCTCGACGCCGAGGCGCGGGACATCGCCTGGACGGTGCACCGGGCCGGCATCGGCTCGGACGGCCCCGCGAAGGGCGAGCTCCGCCGCTCGGCGCGGTGGATCAGCATCGCGACCTTCCGCGACTGCGCCGCGTACAACCTGCGGGCACTGTTCGACGAGGACGCCGTGCACACATGCGATGGGAGCGCCTATCGCCGGTCACGCTGAGCCGGCGGCCCGCTGCTGGGCTCTCGTGCTACGCGACGCGCCGGAACAGCGCGATGAACATCGCGTCCGTCCCGATCCGGTGCGGCCAGAGCTGCACCGTGTTCCCGTCGGCCACCCGAGGGTCCCGCGCAGCCACGGACCGCACGACGGACGCGGTGTCGAGCTGCTCGAGCTCGCCACCGTGCCGAGCCATCAGCGCGTCGACCTGTCCGCGGGTCTCCGCCAGGTGCGGCGAGCACGTCACGTACGCCAGGGTCCCGCCCGGTGCGAGCACCCGCACGGCGGCGTCGAGCAGTTCGGCCTGCAGCGCGGCGAGCTCGGGGACGTCCTCGGGCTGCTTGCGCCACCGGGCCTCCGGACGACGCCGGAGCGCTCCGAGTCCGGTGCAGGGCGCGTCGAGCAGGATCCGGTCGAACCTCACCCCGGCGCCGTCGCGACCGAAGCGCCGACCGTCGCCCTCGACCACGGTCACGCCGTCACCGGCGCCCGCGAGCGCCTTCCGCACGAGTCCGGCACGCGCCGGCACGAGTTCGTTCGCCACGAGGGTCGCCCCGCCCTGTGCGGCCTCGGCCGCGAGGAGCGCCGCCTTTCCGCCGGGCCCGGCGCAGAGGTCGAGCCACCGCTCCCCCGGCCGGATCGCCGACGACCGGCTGAGCGCCAGTGCCGCGAGCTGGGAGCCCTCGTCCTGCACGCGGAGCCGTCCGGCGGTGACGCCCGGCACGCGGGCGGGGTCGCCGGAGATCCCGCGGATGCCGACGGGCGAGACCGGCAGGTCCGCATCGGGGTCCGTGAGCGGTTCGGGAGGCGCGACCTGCGTCTCGTCGTCGGCGTCCGTCTCGTGTTCGGTCGCGGTCGCGGCGTGGGCCCGGGCAGCGGCGACGTCCTCGTCGGTGGCCAGCCCGGGCAGCGCGGCGAGCTGCACCCGGGGCGCGGCGTTGTCGGCCGCCAGGAGCGCGGCGAGCTCGTCCCGCGAGCGTTCGGCAGCGAGGGCGTCCCGCAGCGCGGACACCACCCACGTGGGGTGCGACCACCGGGTGGCGAGCAGTGCGTCCCCACCGCGGCCCTCGGTGATGAGCGCGTCCCACTCGTCGTCGGTCCGTGCGGCGACCTTGCGCAGCACGGCGTTGACGAAGCCGGTGGCGCGGCGGGCACCGACCTCGCGGGCGAGCTCGACCGTGGCGTCGACGGCGGCGTGCGTCGGGGTGCGCATCCCGAGCAGCTGGTGGGCGCCGAGCCGGAGGACGTCGAGCACGTCGGACTCGACGTTGTCGATGCGACGACCGGAGGCGAGGGCGATGATCGCGTCGTACCGGCCGAGCATCCGGATCGACCCGTAGGTCAGCTCGGTGGCGAACCCGGCGTCGCGCGCGGAGAGCCCGGCGCGGCGGATCCGGGTCGGGAGCAGGAGGTTGGCGTAGGCGTCGTCGACCTGCACCGCCCGCAGCACGTCGAAGGCGACACGGCGGGCGCTCGTCTGCCGCGGTCCGTGGTGCCGGCGCTGCCCGGTGCTCGCGGCGCTCACGCCAGGACCTTCCCGTCGAGGGAGCCGAGGCCCCGGGCCCAGGCGGCGGCGTCCATCGCCTTCTTGCCGGCGGGTTGCACCTCGGTGAGCACGAGCGGGTCGTCTGCGGTCCCGACGAGCAGCCGACCGCCCTGGACGCTGAGCGCACCGGGGGCGAGCGACGGGGCGGGGTCTGCCGCGCCTCCTGGCAGTCGGTTGCTGCGGAGCAGCTTGACGCGGGTCTCGCCGAGGTGGGCGTACGCGCCGGGCTCGGGCGTGACGCCGCGCAGGCGTGCGTGCACGACGGTGGCCGGTGCGGCGAAGTCGATGCGACCGTCGTCGATGGTCAGCTTCGGGGCGACGGTGGGCTCGCCGGTCTGCTCCACGGCGACCGCGGTGCCCGCGGCGATGTCGTCGACGACGCGGACGACGGTCTCGGCGCCGGTCTCGGCCATCGCGGCGAGGACCTCGCCGGAGGTCGCCTCGGGGTCGATGTCGAACGGGTCGCTCGCGTACACCGGACCGGCGTCGAGCGCCTCGACGAGCTGGAACACCGTCGCGGCGGTGCGGGTGTCGCCGGCCATCACCGCGCGCTGGACGGGGGCGGCGCCGCGGTACTGCGGCAGGTCCGAGAAGTGCAGGTTCACCCAGCCGAGCCGCGGGGCGTCGAGCGCCGGGCGTCGGAGCAGGGCGCCGTACGCGACGATGACGCCGAGGTCGACCCCGAGGTCGGCGATGCGGGCGGTGACCTCGTCGTCGACCCGGGACGCCTCGATCACCGGGAGGCCGAGCTCCTGTGCGACCTGGGCGACGGGGGTCGGGGTGAGGACGCGCTTCCGGCCCTGCGGGGTCGCCGGACGGGTGAGCACCGCGGCGATCTCGTGCTCGGACGCCGCGAGGCGGCGGAGGGTGGGGACGGCCGCAGCGGGGCTGCCGGCGACGACGAGACGCATGGGTTCGATCCTCCCATGTTCCCCACGTGCTCCGCGTCCGACGGCAGCTCGGATCGTGTCAGGACCACTGGTCGCGGAGCACCGGCGCGGCCGTGGCGGCACCCGACGTCCGGCGGGCACGGACCAGCAGCACGAGCGACTCCGGCGAGTCGATCTCGTGCAGGCGGCACGGACCGACCCGGCGGCTCCAGTCGGCGGCGAACGCCTCGGCATCGGCACGGCGACGTCCCACGGCCGCCGGCACGGCGAAGTACCGGTCGCCCGGGGTGGCCGCACGGGCCACGGCCAGGGCCACGACGAGCAACGGTGCCCGCCGCACGGTCGCGCGCTCGGTGCGGCTGACCTGCAGCAGGAAGCGCGGGGTCCGCACCGGGCCGAAGAACTCGGCGAGCGCGCCGGTGACGACGCGGCGGTCCTCGGGGCGTGCGCCGAGCACCTCCATCGTGAAGCTCTGCGGCACCTTCCCCGCCATCTGCGCGGTGACGCGGACGTCCCCCTCGCCGAACGCCGGGACCCGACCGGCCCGGTGCAGTGCGTCGACGACGACCCGGACGGCTCTGCGGTAGGCGCCGACGGTGCTGAACCGCTGGCGGAGGGCGAGGCCGAGCTGTCGGGCGACGGGCCAGACGAGCAGGACGGCGAGACCGATGACGACGAGGAGCCCGAGCACGCCGGGTAACGAGCCGAGCCGCCAGAGGGCGACGATGCCCCGGGCGGACTCGGCGAGCAGCCAGAGGACCGCGCCGAGGACGACGGCGAGCACGAACTCCGCGGTCGGTCCGGTGCGGAACGGCTGCGTCCGTGGTTCCTCGACGACGGTCGCCGTGCTCTCGCGGTCGGCGTAGGGCTCGCCCACGCGCCAGGCGGCCCAGCTGTCGGCCCGGGTGGGGAGTTCGGCGGCGATGGTCTCGTCGAGGGCCCGGACGGTCTGCCGCTCGTCCTTGGCGACGAGTCCGGCGAGCCGGCGGGCCTGCCCGTCGGTGAGCGCGATCGACGTGCCGCGGACCACCTGCGCAGAGTCCGAGCGGAGCAGTCCCCAGATCTGTTCGTGCTTCCGGCGCATCCGGGAGACGTCCGGGGCGGCGTCGAGCGGGACGTCGGCCGGGATGACGGCGGTGACGGTCCAGTTGTGGGCGACCTTGCGGGGCCACGCCGGGTCGAGGCGGAGCGTGCGACCGCGGAGCTGCTGGGTCGCCGACGAGGTCGCGACGGCGGTGAGGTCGATGAGGGTGTTCGCGGCGGGGCAGTCCCAGCCCTCGCCGAGGAGGCCACGGGTACCGACGACGAGTCGGGTGGTGCCGTCCGTGAGCAGGGCGGAGACGGCGGCCAGCACGGCGGCCGATCCGGCACCGGGGGTCTCGACGCTGAGCACGTGCGGGTCCTCGGGCACCGGCTCCGTGCTGCAGGTCGTGCCGAGGCGCTGGTCGAGTGCGGGGAGCAGGACGTCGGCGTCCCGGGTGGCGATCCGGAGGTGGCGTGCGGTGACGAGCACGGGGCGCAGCGGCACGGGGTGGTCCTCCGTCGCGACCGTGGCGAAGGTCCGGAGTGCGCCCGCGGCCGGGACGGCGCTCCCCCGGGTGTTGCCGTGGGTGGCGTGGTCGGTCACCACGACGGCCCGGACCCGGTCGGCGGCGTCCTGGGAGAGTTCGAGGTGGAGCAGGTCGACGACGGCGCGGTCCTTCGCGGCGGACGATGCGAGCACGGTGTCGATCGGGTCCCGGCTCCGTCGGACGCCGCGGTCGGTCAGGGTGAAGCCGAAGTCCACGATCGAGCGCTTGATGCGCTGCCACTGCTCCGCGCGGTCGGGGTCGGGCAGCAGTCGGTCGAGGGCGTAGCGGGCGAGGACCCGGATCCGCCCCTCGGCGTCGGGGGCGCGTCGGACGTCGTCGGGCAGGAGCGCGAGCAGCGGGTGGTCGGGGCGGAACTCGGCGAGGGTGCGTGCGGCGGCCTCGGCGACGGGGAAGTCGGCGGCGAAGGCTGCGGCGAGTCGTTCCTCGGCGGTGGCGGGCCCTGTGCCGGGGTCCGGTCCGGGGACCGCGCCGGTGCTGGTCTCCGGTTGCAGCGTCGTCTCGAGCCAGTCGATCCCGTCGGGTTCGGCGAGCGCGCCGCGGATCAGCGCGGCGAGTCGGCGTTCGTGGTCGCGCAGGAAGGCGAGCTCGTCCGGGGTCGGCTCGACGAACCAGACGTGGTCGCGGTAGGGCGCGAGGTTGCCCTCCTTCACGACGGCGGGTGTCGGCACTTCGTGGTCGACGTCGCCGAGCAGTGCGGTGTAGGTGTCGTGGGCGTCGCGGTCGTCGGTGGACGGCAGGGTCGCGGTCAGGCCGATGACGACCGGTTCGCGGCCGGACGCGCGGATGCGGCCGAGCAGGTAGGCGACCACCAGCGCCCAGTGGTCGAGGAGGTGGTGGCACTCGTCGAGGACGACGGTCTCGACGCCGTGTGCCACGAGCCGGTCGACGAGTGCGCGGGCGTTCGGGTGCAGGGCCTCGGCGAGGCGCTCGGGGTCCTCGCGCGCGAGCCGCTTCCGGATCGCGCGGGAACGGCGACGGACGCCCTTCCGGAACGCTGCCGGGTTGCTGGTGCGGAGGTCGTCGATCCACCGTGCTGCGGCCGCGTCGTCCCGTCCCCCGTCGACGAGTTCGCGACGCCAGTCCGCGGTGGCGAGGTCGGTGAGCGGACTGCCGGTGTCGAGGACGGAGAGCATCTGGTAGGTCAGCGCGGTGAGGTCGCCGGGCCGGTCCGGGTCCTCGGACACCGTCGCGTCGCCGTGCAGGGCCGACGCCGATCGGGCCCACTGCGCGCGGATCGTCGCGGTCGGCGCGAGCACGAGGGCGCGCGCACCGTGGCGTCCGGCGAGGAGCAGCCCGAGCAGGGTCTTGCCGGCCCCGGGGGGCGCGACGACGTGGACGGGGTCGCCGGGTTCGACCGGCACCCGGTCGAGGACGTCGCGTTGGTACGTGCGCAGCGTGCCCTGGTAGCGCCAGCCGGCGAGCGGGAGCGTGCGGGCCCCCGTGCGGTCGTTCGTGCGTTCCCCCGTCGTCACCGTCCGAGTCTCCCACGGGTACCGTCGCCAGCAGCCGAACGAGGAGGTTCCACCATGTCCGACGTCACCACGTCCACCAACCGCTACGCGGGCTCGAGCATCCAGGCGATCGCACTCGTCGTCGGGGTCGTCTTCCTGCTCGTCGGGATCGCCGGGTTCGTCCCCGGGCTGACGACGGGCGACCTCGGCGGGGCGGGGCACGGCTCGATGGCGATGCTGCTCGGACTCTTCCAGGTGTCGGTGCTCCACAACGTCGTGCACCTGCTGTTCGGTGTCGTCGGACTGCTCGCGGCGCGCTACGCCACCGGGTCCCGCATGTACCTCGTGATCGGTGGCGTCGTCTACTTCGTGCTGTGGGTGTACGGGCTGTTCACCGCCGGGCACGACTTCGGGGCGAACTTCGTGCCGCTGAACTGGGCGGACAACTGGCTGCACCTGGTGCTCGCGGTCGGGATGGTGGCGCTCGGCGTGGTCTTCCCGCGCGAGCGCCACCACGCCGTCACCGCGGGCTGACCGCGTCGCCGCTCGGACCCGCGGCCGCTCGCGCCGCGGCCGCTCGCGCCGCGGCCGCTCGGGCCTCGGTGAAGGCCGTCACGCACCGCCGGACCTGCTCCTCGGTGTGCGCCGCCGAGAGCTGCACCCGGATCCGTGCCCGGCCCTTCGGGACCACCGGGTAGCTGAACGCCGTCACGTAGATCCCGCGCGCCTGCATCTCGTCGGCGATCCGGGCGGTCAGGGCCGCGTCGTGGAACATCACCGGGACGATCGGGTGCTCCCCCGGCAGCAGCTCGAACCCGGCGTCGGTCATGAGCGACCGGAAGCGCGCCGCGTTCGCCCGCAGCCGCTCGCGAGCGTCGTCCGACCGTTCGATGAGGTCGAGCGCTGCGACCGTCCCCGCGGCGATCACCGGCGCGAGCGAGTTCGAGAACAGGTACGGACGGGACCGCTGCCGCAGCAGGTCGACGATCTCCTGGCGGCTGGCGACGTACCCGCCGCTCGCACCCCCGAGTGCCTTGCCGAACGTGCCCGTGTACACGTCGACCCGGTCCGCGACGCCGCACAGCTCGGGCGTCCCGCGGCCGTGCTCGCCGACGAAGCCGACGGCGTGCGAATCGTCGACGATGACGAGGGCGTCGTAGCGGTCCGCGAGGTCGCAGATCTCGGCGAGCGGCGCGATCGAGCCGTCCATCGAGAAGACGCCGTCGGTGACGATCGCGCGGAACCGGGCGTCCCCGGCGGCGACGAGCTGCGCCTCGAGGTCCTGCACGTCGCGGTTGCGGTACCGGTACCGCTGCGCCTTCGAGAGCCGCACGCCGTCGATGATCGAGGCGTGGTTCAGCTCGTCCGAGATGATCGCGTCCTCCGGCCCGAGGAGCACCTCGAACAGGCCGCCGTTCGCGTCGAAGCACGACGAGTACAGGATCGTGGCCTCGGTACCGAGGAACGCCGACACGCGACGCTCGAGGTCGAGGTGGAGGTCCTGCGTGCCGCAGATGAACCGGACGCTCGCCATGCCGTAGCCCCAGCGGTCGAGGGCGTCCTTCGCCGCGTCGACGAGATCGGTGGAGTCGGCCAGCCCGAGGTAGTTGTTCGCGCAGAAGTTCAGCAGCGGAGCACCGTCCGCCTCGATCGCCGCACGCTGCGGACCGGCGATGCCGCGCTCCCGCTTCGTGAGCCCGGCGGCCTCGATGCCCGCCAGCTCGGCCGTCAGGTGTTCCTTGATCGCGCCGTACATCAGATCTCCGTCCAGTCGATGACGACCTTGCCGCCGTCCGCGCTCGCCGCCGCGGCGAACGCTGCCTCCCAGTCACGCGCCGCGAAGCGCCCCGAGACGATCGAGGCGATGCGGTCGCGCAGCACCTCGCTCGTCTGCAGCATCGAGCTCATGGTCTGCCACGTCTCGAACATCTCGCGGCCGTAGATGCCCGTGACCGTGAGCATGTGCGTCACGACCTTGCCCCAGTCGACCGCGATCTCGCCGGTCGGCAGTCCGAGCATGGCGATCCGCCCGCCGTGGTTCATGTTGTCGACCATCGCCGGGAGGGCGGTCGGGGCGCCGGACATCTCGAAGCCGACGTCGAACCCCTCGCGCATGCCGAGCTGCTCCTGCGCCGCCCGGATCAGGTCACCGGCGGCACCGACGTCGACGCCGAGGTCGGCGCCCATCGCCTCGGCCATCCGCAGTCGGTTCGCACTGACGTCCGTACCGACCACGAACCGGGCACCGGCGTGCCGAGCGACCGCGATCGCCATGAGGCCGATCGGCCCGCACCCGGTGACGAGCACGTCCTCGCCGACGACGGGGGACGCGAGCGCCGTGTGCACCGCGTTGCCGAGCGGGTCGAACAGGGCGCCGACCTCGGGGTCGACGTCGGCGTGGTGCACCCAGACGTTCGCGCCGGGCAGCGTCAGGTACTCCGCGAAGGCGCCGTCCCGCTGCACGCCGAGGCCCTTCGTGCGGATGCACATCTGGCGTCGGCCGGCCCGGCAGTTCCGGCACGTGCCGCACACGATGTGACCCTCGCCGGAGACCCGGTCCCCCACCGCGACGTCGCGCACGGCGGAGCCGACCTCGACCACCTCGCCGAAGAACTCGTGTCCGGGGACCAGCGGGGCCGTGACCGCCGACGCCGCCCAGTCGTCCCACCGCCGGATGTGCAGGTCGGTCCCGCAGATCCCGGTGCGGAGGACCCGGATGAGGACCTCGTCCTCCGTCGGGACCGGTACCGGCCGCTCGGTCATGATCAGTCCCGGAGCAGCGTCCGGCTTGTACAGCGCCCTCATCGGCGTCATCCGCGTCACCTCGTCGTGCGTGATGTGTGTCGTCGGCGGCTCGTGACCGCCGTCGTCCACCCTGGCACAGGTCACGCAAGTGGGCCGTGCATGTCGCATGCACGGCGTGGACACGGGCGCGCGGGCGGCCGGTGCGTGCGCATGCGTCGACAGAACACCCGTCGATCGACGGGCGGAACGTCGGAACATGCGCGCGCAGACGGTGCGTGCGCATGTGGCGACAGAACACGCGTCGATCGACGGGCGGAACGTCGGAACATGCGCGCGCGGGCAACGCGCGGCACGCGGCAGGCGCCCTGGAGGCACGGCGCAGGTCCGGCGCGACGGCCCGCGCCCAGCAGCGCGCGGCCGGCCGGGTCAGACCTCGCTGAAGGGCTCCGCGTCGTCGAGCCGCACCCGGAGCGCCGGCGCCGCCCGACGCCGGTTCCCCCCGGGCAGCACCCGCCGCGTGGACGCACGCCGGATCACCTCGGCCTTGAGGGTCGCCGCCACCTCGGCGCCGTGCGCGTACGGGAAGCGCACGATCGCACGGACGGTTCCCGGGAGTGCGTCGTCCTCGACCGGTACCGGACCGAGCACGGGGCCGACCGTGAGGCCGTCGAGCGCCTCGACCGCGGCCGTCACCGCCTCGTCCGTGCCCGTCAGCGTCGCGACCCGCACGGCCGGTGGGAAGTGCAGCTCACGGCGGTCGGCGAGCTCATCGTGCGCCGGACCGTCGAGCCGCCACAGCGCCATGGCCGTCGCGAGCTTCCCGCCGATGCCCACGAGGTACGCCTCGGCGCCCGGGGCTCCCTTGGCGGCGGCGTTCGTCCAGAAGCGCAGGACGTCCTCCTGCACGCGGAGCCCCTCGCGCGCGAGCATGCGCTCCCCGTCGAGCAGGAGCACGCACGCGTACCCGCCCGGGACGCTCGGCTCGGCTCCGCGGGTGGCGACCACGACCGAGGGGCGCGCCGGGACCTCGTCGAGCGGACGGGAGCCGTCGGCCACCACGATGCGCGTGCCCGGGAACGCCCGGCCGAGCTCGTCCGCGGTGCGCTGCGCCCCCTGCCCGACCGGCTTCACCGTGCCGTTGCCGCACGTCGGGCAGCGGAACCCGACCGCCAGCGCGCCGCAGAACCGGCACTGCGGCGTCGCGCCCCGGTGCGGGCTGCCGAGCGGACCGCCGCAGATCCGGCAGTGCGCGCGCTCACCGCACTCGGCGCAGACGAGCCCGGTGCCGAACCCCGGACTGGCGACCTGCACGAGGACGGCTCCGTGCTGGCTGGCCTCGCGCGCGGCGCGCCACGCCGAGCTCGGGATGCGGGCCTGTGCCGCGTACCCCTCGGCACCGGTCTGCTGGACGGTCGGGATGACCTTGGGTGTCTTCGCCCGGTACGGCGTGACCTCCTGCAGCCAGTGCAGCTCGACGAGCCGTTGCACGTCGGTGCTCCGGGCGTGCGACAGGAACAGCAGCGCGGCCCCGGACTGTGCGGCCCGGACGAGGGCGACGTCCCGGGTGTGCACGTACGGGGCACGCGGCTCGATGAACGAGGCGTCCCCGTCGTCCCACATGGCGATGAGTCCGAGCTCGGTCGCCGGCGCGTACACCGCCGTGCGGTTGCCGATCGCGACGACCGAGTGGGTCCTCGCCTGCAGCAGGGCCTTCGCCCGCTGCCCGTTCGTCTGCTTGGCGTCGAACCGGACGACCCGTTCCGGCGGCAGCACCGCGAGGAGCGCACGCTCGAGGTCGGTGACGTCGCGGAAGTCCGGCACGGCGATCACGGCCGACTGCTCCGCGGCGACCGTGTGCGCGGCCGCCTGGGCGAGCGTGGCGGCCCATCCGGGGACCCAGACCGGCGCGTCGGCGGCACCGAGCGCTGTCGGGTGGGGGACGGCGGCGACCGCAGCGCGACCGTGGTCGGCGACCAGCGCCTCCAGGACGCCGTCGGCGTAGCCGGTGACGGGCGGCGGCTCGACCGCCGGCGGCGACCACGCGGTGTCGCGCGCCAGCCAGGCCTTCTCGGCACGGACCTGGCGCGTCGGCACGGCGAGCCGGAGCACGTCGGACGCCACCCCCGCGGCACGGTCGGCCACGGCGCGCGCGAGCGACCAGATCTCCGGCGCGAGGACCGGCACCGGGGAGACGACCGTCTCGATCGCACTGAGCTCGCCCGGGTACTCACCCTCGGTGACGATCTCGACCACGTAGGCGTCGGACATGCGCGCACCGGTGCGGAGCGGCACCTTGACCCGCACCCCCGGCACGCAGTCGTCCTCGAGCCCGTCCGGCACCCGGTAGTCGAACAGACGGTCCAACTGCGGGAGCGGCGAGTCGAGGACGACGCGCGCGACGGTGGTCACGCCGAGGCCTCAGACGGCAGCGGCGACGAGTCCTGCGGCGGCGCGGAGTTCCTCGACGCGGTCGAGCTGCTCCCAGGTGAACCCGGGGAGCTCGCGGCCGAAGTGCCCGTACGTCGCGGTCTTCGCGTAGATCGGACGGAGCAGGTCGAGGTCGCGGATGATCGCGGCCGGCCGGAGGTCGAAGACCTGCAGGATCGCGGCCTCGATCGTGGCGTCGTCGACGTGTCCGGTGCCGAACGACTCGACGTAGAGCCCGACGGGCTTCGCGCGGCCGATCGCGTAGGCGACCTGCACCTCGAGCCGGTCGGCGAGGCCCGCGGCGACCGCGTTCTTCGCGACCCAGCGCAGCGCGTAGGCGGCCGAGCGGTCGACCTTCGAGGGGTCCTTGCCGCTGAAGGCGCCGCCACCGTGGCGGGAGGCACCGCCGTAGGTGTCGACGATGACCTTGCGTCCGGTGAGGCCGGCGTCGCCCTGGGGGCCGCCGATCTCGAACCGGCCGGTCGGGTTCACGATGACGTCGACGTGCGACGAGTCGAGGTCGACCTGGGCGAGCACCGGCCGGATCACGTGCTCGGTCACCGCGGCGGTGAGCTCGTCGAGCGTGACGGACGGCGAGTGCTGCGTGGAGAGCACGACGGTCTCGACGGTCTTCGGCACCACGCCGTCGTACCCGACCGTGACCTGGGTCTTGCCGTCGGGACGCAGGAACGACAGCTCGCCGGACTTGCGGACCGCGGCCAGTCGCTCGGCCAGGCGGTGCGCCAGCCAGATCGCGACCGGCATGTACTCGGGGGTCTCGTTCGTCGCGAAGCCGAACATGATGCCCTGGTCGCCGGCGCCCTGGCGGTCGAGCGGGTCCACGCCGGCACCGGAGCGCGCGTCGAGGGACTCGTCGACACCCTGGGCGATGTCGGGCGACTGCGCACCGATCGAGACCTCGACGCCGCAGGTGTGGCCGTCGAAGGAGACCTCGGACGAGTTGTAGCCGATGCCCGTGATGACGTCACGGACGAGCTTCGGGATCTCGACGTAGCCCGAGGTCGTGACCTCGCCGGCGACGTGCACGAGTCCGGTGGTGACCATCGTCTCCACCGCGACGCGTGCGTGCGGGTCGACGGTCAACAGCGCGTCGAGGATCGTGTCCGAGATCTGGTCGCAGATCTTGTCGGGGTGCCCCTCCGTCACCGACTCGGACGTGAAGAGGCGCAGGCTGCTGCTCGTCACCGCGGTCAGTCGGTGGGCTGCTGCTGCTTGGTGACGGTGAGCTTGTCCTCGTTGATCTCGTGCAGTGCGACGGACAGCGGCTTGTCGTCGATCGTCGAGTCGACCAGCGGGCCGACGTTGTCGAACAGCGAACCCTCGTGCAGGTCGGCGTAGTAGTCGTTGATCTGTCGCGCGCGCTTCGAGGCGAAGATGACGAGCGCGTACTTCGACTCCACCTTGGCGAGCAGGTCGTCGATGGGCGGGTCGATGATGCCCTGGGGGTTGGCCATGGTGTCTCCAGTCGACGGAACGGGGGGACGCCCGGTCAGGGCGCAGTGAACAAGTCTACGACCTCACGCGCCGCGGTGCCGACATCGGAGTTCACGATGCGCACGTCGAACTCGTCCTGGGCGGCGAGTTCGACCTTGGCGGTGTCGAGCCGGCGTGCCTGTTCCTCGGCCGATTCCGTGCCGCGGCCGATCAGCCGGCGCACGAGTTCCTCCCACGACGGGGGCAGCAGGAAGACGAGCACCGCGTCGGGCATGGCGTCCCGGACCTGGCGTGCGCCCTGCAGGTCGATCTCGAGCATCACCTTGTCGCCGGCGTCGAGCGCGCGGTCGATCGGCGGCCGGGGCGTGCCGTACCGGTACGAGTTGTGGACGGTGGCCCACTCGAGGAGTTCGCGGTCGCGGATCATCCGGTCGAACTCGGCGTCGTCCACGAAGTAGTAGTGCACGCCGTCGACCTCGCCCGGACGCGGCTTGCGGGTCGTCGCCGAGACGCTGAGGTTGACGTCCGGGTACTGCTCGCGGATGTACGCGCTGACGGTGCCCTTGCCGACCGCGGTGGGGCCGGCGAGGACGACGAGCTTCGACGACCCGCGCTTGCGACCGCGGGCCGCGAGCCAGTCAGCGAGCTCCGACCGCTGCCGGGTGCCGAGGCCGCCGAGGCGCTTCGACGGCGCGATCCGCAGCTCGCCCATGATCGACTCCGCCCGTGCCGGTCCGATGCCGGGGAGGCTCGTGAGCAGGTCGCGCACCCGGAGGGACTTCTCGGCCGGTGCGTCGGCGTCCGACCAGGCGGTGCGGGCGACCTCGAGTGCGGAGCGCTCCCCCGACGCGACGGCGGCCTTGACCGCGGCCCGGGCACGACGGGCGGCCACCGCAGCGGCCGCCGCGGCGACCCGGTCGACCTCGGGTGGGTTCCGGTGTGCGGGCAGGCCGTCGCGGTCCGTCGTCATGCGGCGGCCCCCAGCGCGGCACGGATCCGGTCCGCACGGTCGGTCACGAGGGCTGCGACGCCGTCGGGACCGTCGGTGAGCAGACCGCGCGACTCGCTGACGAGCACCTGCTCGGCGCGGGCGCCGTACAGCGCGCGGAGGTCCTCGATGCGGGCGCCCTGGGCGCCGAAGCCCGGGGCGAGGATCGGCGAGGTGCCGATGGTGTCCGCGTCGATGCCGAAGTCGTCGAGGTCGAGGGTCGCGCCGAGCACGAGCCCGACGTCGCCGAGGGGCTGGTCGCCGCCTCTCCGGTTGTCGTCTGCCACGTCCAAGACGATACCGGCAGCGACGCTCCGCCCCGAACGAGGTCCCTCGGCGAGCACCGCGGTCTGCAGCACGCGCGCCTCGGGGTTGCTCGTGGCGGCGAGCACGAAGACCCCGGCACCGTTCCGGCGCGCCACGTCGACCGTTCCCGCGAGGGAGCCGTAGCCGAGGTACGGCGACACCGTCATGGCGTCGGCGGCGAACGGACCGTCACGGTCCAGCCACGCGAGCGCGTAGTCGTCCCCCGTCGACCCGATGTCGCCGCGCTTGACGTCGGCGACGACCAGGAGGCCCGCATCGCGTGCCCGACGGATCGTCGCGTCGAGCGCACGGTAGCCCGCCACCCCCGCGGCCTCGAAGAACGCGATCTGCGGCTTCACGACCGCGGCGCGGCCGGCGGCCGCGTCGACCAGGGTCGCGCCGAACGCGGTCAGGCCCTGCTCGTCGCGGCCGAGCCCCCACGCCGCCAGGGTGGCGGCGTGGGGGTCGATGCCGACGCAGAGGGCGGAACGCGACCCGATGGCGGCCGCGAGCCGGACGCCGAAGGAGGCCGCGCCTCCCGTGCCCGGGTCGCTCACCAGGTGGCGCGCTCGAGCGCGTAGTCCTGCAGGCTCCGCACGCTGTGCGGCGACCCGATCGTCTCGATCGCCGCGACCGCGGCCCCGAGCTGCGCGATGGTCGTGAACAACGGCTTGTCCGCCGCGACCGTCGCCGCACGGATCTCGTACCCGTCCGCACGACCGGCGGCACCCGACGGCGTGTTGATGACGATGTCGACCTCGTTCCGGGCCAGCAGGTCGACGACGCTCTCGCCGCCCTCGCTGTACTTGCCGACGAGCGTGACCTCGATGCCGTTGCGGCGGAGGATCTCCGCCGTGCCCTCGGTCGCCGTGATCGTGAAGCCGAGCTGCTGCAGCCGGTGCACCGGGAGCACGATGGCGCGCTTGTCGGTGTCGGCGACGCTCACGAACACGGTGCCGCTCGTCGGCAGACCGCCGTACGCGGCTTCCTGCGACTTGAGGAAGGCCCGCGGGAAGTCGCGGTCGATGCCCATGACCTCGCCGGTGGAGCGCATCTCCGGGCTGAGCACCGAGTCGACGACCTGGCCGTCGTGGGTGCGGAACCGGCGGAAGGGCAGCACGGCCTCCTTCACGGCGATCGGGGACTGGATCGGCACGAACGCGCCGTCACGGGCGGGCAGGAGCCCCTCGGCGACGAGCGTGTCGATCGTCGTGCCGGTCATGATCCGCGATGCGGCCTTGGCCAGCGGGATGCCGAGCGCCTTCGAGACGAACGGGACCGTGCGGCTGGCGCGCGGGTTCGCCTCGAGGACGTAGAGCACGCCCGCGCCGATGGCGAACTGCACGTTGAGCAGGCCCTGGACGCCGATGCCGCGCGCGATCTTCTCGGTCGCGTCGACGACGCCCTGGATCTCGGCACGGCCGAGGCCGACCGGCGGCAGGGTGCAGGCCGAGTCGCCGGAGTGGATGCCGGCCTCTTCGAGGTGCTCCATGATCCCGCCGATGTAGAGCCGCTCGCCGTCGAAGAGCGCGTCGACGTCGATCTCCACCGCGTCGTCGAGGAAGCGGTCGACCAGCAGCGGGAGCTCCGGGCCGATGATCGCCTGGTCGGCCATCCGGTCGAAGTAGTCCGCGAGCGACGGGGAGTCGTACAGGATCTCCATGCCGCGGCCGCCGAGCACGAAGGACGGGCGGACGAGGACGGGGTAGCCGATCTCCTCGGCCACCGCGGTCGCGCTGGCGAGGTCGTGGGCGGTGCCGTTCCGGGGTGCGAGCAGGCCGGCAGCGTCGAGGATGGCGGAGAACTGGCCGCGTTCCTCGGCGGAGTCGATCGCGCTCGGGCTGGTGCCGAGGATCGGGATGCCCGCCGCCTCGAGCGGCTTCGCGAGTCCGAGGGCCGTCTGTCCGCCGAGCTGCACGACGACGCCGACGAGCTCGCCGGAGGCCGCCTCGGCCTCGATGACCTCGAGGACGTCCTCGGTGGTCAGCGGCTCGAAGTACAGGCGGTCCGACGTGTCGTAGTCGGTCGAGACCGTCTCCGGGTTGCAGTTGATCATGATCGTCTCGAACCCGGCGGCGCTCAGCGCGAAGGACGCGTGCACGCAGGAGTAGTCGAACTCGACGCCCTGCCCGATGCGGTTCGGACCGGAGCCGAGGATGACGACCTTCTTGCGGTCGCTCGGGGCGACCTCGGTCTCGGCGTCGTACGACGAGTAGTGGTACGGCGTGAGGGCCGGGAACTCGCCGGCGCAGGTGTCGACGGTCTTGAACACCGGGCGGATGCCCTCGGCGTGACGGGCGTCACGGGCCTGCTGCTCGGTGATCCCCCGCAGGCTGCCGATCTGGGCGTCGCTGAAGCCGTGCTCCTTCGCCCAGCGCAGGGTGTCCGCGTCGAGGGTCTCGGCGTTCTCGACCTCCAGAGCGACTTCGTTGATCAACACGATCTGGTCGATGAACCACGGGTCGATCTTGGTGGCCTCGAAGACCTCGTCGGCGGTGGCGCCCGCGACGAGCGCCTGCTGCACGGTGACGATGCGACCGTCGGTCGGGATCGCCGACTTCTGCAGCAGCGCGTCCTTGTCGAGCTCGGCCGCCGGGGTGTCCCAGTGGAACGACGAGCCGCGCTTCTCGAGCGAGCGGAGCGACTTCTGCAGCGCCGTCGCGTAGTTGCGGCCGATCGCCATCGCCTCGCCGACGCTCTTCATCGTCGTGGTGAGTGTGGCGTCCGCCGCGGGGAACTTCTCGAACGCGAACCGCGGGGTCTTCACGACCACGTAGTCGAGCGTCGGCTCGAAGCTGGCCGGGGTGACGCGGGTGATGTCGTTCTCGATCTCGTCGAGGCGGTACCCGATCGCGAGCTTCGCGGCGATCTTCGCGATCGGGAAGCCCGTCGCCTTCGACGCGAGCGCCGAGGAGCGGGAGACGCGCGGGTTCATCTCGATGACGATGACGCGGCCGTTCGACGGGTCGACGGCGAACTGGATGTTGCAGCCGCCGGTGTCGACGCCGACGCGACGGATGATGTCGATGCCGATGTCGCGCATGTTCTGGTACTCGCGGTCGGTCAGCGTCAGCGCGGGGGCGACGGTGATCGAGTCGCCGGTGTGGACGCCCACGGGGTCGACGTTCTCGATCGAGCAGATCACGACGGTGTTGTCGTAGTTGTCGCGCATCAGCTCGAGCTCGTACTCCTTCCAGCCGAGGATCGACTCCTCGAGCAGGACCTCGGTCGTCGGGCTGGACTGCAGCCCGTCGCCGACGAAGCGGACGAGTTCTTCCTCGTTGTAGGCGAAGCCGGAGCCGAGGCCGCCCATGGTGAAGGACGGACGGACGACGAGCGGGTAGCCGAGGTCCTGCGCGTACTCCTTCGCCTCTTCCAAGGTGTGCGCGATGTGGCTGCGCGCGACGTCGGCGCCGGACTCGAGGACGAGCTCCTTGAAGAGCTGGCGGTCCTCACCGCGCTGGATGGCGTCGACCTTCGCGCCGATCAGCTCGACGCCGTACTTGTCGAGGATGCCCTCGGCGTCGAGCTTGATCGCGGCGTTCAGGGCGGTCTGGCCGCCGAGGGTCGGCAGCACGGCGTCCGGCTGCTCGATCTTGATGATCTCCTCGAGCGACGCGCTCGTGATCGGCTCGATGTACGTCGCGTCGGCGAAGTCCGGGTCGGTCATGATCGTCGCCGGGTTCGGGTTGACGAGGATCACCCGGACGCCCTCGGCACGGAGGACGCGGCACGCCTGGGTGCCGGAGTAGTCGAACTCGGCGGCCTGCCCGATGACGATCGGGCCGGAGCCGATGACGAGGACGGAGTTGATGTCTGCGCGCTTCGGCATCAGTTGGCTTCCTTGGTGATGTCTGCTGCGGGGGTCGTGGCGTCGGCGGTCGCCGCGTCGAGCGGCTCCCCGTCGCGACGCTCGCGCACGAGGTCCGCGAACCGGTCGAAGAGGTACATGGAGTCGTGCGGGCCGGCCGCCGCCTCGGGGTGGTACTGCACGCTGAACGCGGGCACGTCGAGCGCGCGGAGGCCCTCGACCACCTGGTCGTTCAGGGAGTAGTGCGAGACCTCGACGCGACCGAAGCCGGCCGGTGACTCGACGACCTCGCCGAGGGGTGCGTCGACCGCGAAGCCGTGGTTCTGGCTCGTGATCTCGACCTTGCCGGTCACGGTGTCGAGCACCGGCTGGTTGATGCCGCGGTGCCCGAACGGGAGCTTGTAGGTGCCGAACCCGAGGGCCCGTCCGAGCAGCTGGTTGCCGAAGCAGATGCCGAAGAACGGGCGCCCGGTCTTCAGGCTGCCCTGGAGCAGCTCGACCTGGGCGTCCGACGCGGCAGGGTCACCGGGGCCGTTCGAGTAGAAGAGCGCGTCCGGCGCGAGGGCCTCGAGCTCGTCGGCGGTGATGTCCTGCGGCACGACGTGCACCTCGAAGCCGCGCTCGGCGAGGTACCGC
Source organism: Curtobacterium sp. MCBA15_013 (assembly GCF_001865095.1). NCBI lineage: Bacteria > Bacillati > Actinomycetota > Actinomycetes > Micrococcales > Microbacteriaceae > Curtobacterium > Curtobacterium sp. MCBA15_013. Next base: position 74,373 of record NZ_MJGQ01000078.1, read on the forward strand.
GTGGTCGAGGCCTTCACGCCGAGGTCGAGCACGGCAAGCGTGCCGATCTGCTCGCCGACCGCGGGGACCACGTAGGTCTCGGGCGTCGACACGATCGACGAGAAGCTCGCGCCCGCCATCGTGGCCTGCGCGCGGACCGCGTCGAGCTGCTCCGACCCGGACAGCGCGGCGTCGGCGCCGCTGAACACGCCGCCCTTCATGGCACCCGCGTCGCGGATCCGGCGGGTGAGCGCCCGGGTGTCGATCCCGGAGATGCCGACGATGCCGTCGCGCACGAGGTGGTCGTCGAGCGAGGCGTTCGCGCGGTGGTTCGACACGACGCGGCTGGGGTCGCGCACGACGTAGCCGGCGACCCAGATGCGACGGGACTCGGGGTCCTCGTCGTTCACACCCGTGTTGCCGATGTGCGGCGCGGTCTGCACCACGATCTGTCCGGCGTAGGAGGGGTCGGTGAGCGTCTCCTGGTACCCGGTCATGCCGGTCGCGAAGACCACCTCGCCGAGCGTGCGCCCGCAGGCGCCGTAGGCCCAGCCGTCGTACCGGGTGCCGTCCTCGAGGACCAGTACGGCCCGTTCGCGTGTCATCAGTTCGTCCCTTCGCCCGCGGTGTGCGGGTGTTCGTGCTTCGTCGACAGTCCCTGCAGGGCGGCCAGTGCTGCGCCGTCGCCCTCCGGGAACCGGAAGTAGGTGTCGAGGTCCGACGCACCTGCGGCGCCGGTCGCCGTCCATCGCAGACGGACCAGTCCCCCGGGCTCGACCACGCGGTCGATGGCCCACGTGGCGCGGTCGGCGCCGCGGACGGCGGAGGCCTCGATCCAGCGGTCCGGGGTGCCGGCGTGGTGGAGCACCACGCCGGTGTCGTGGACGGTCACGCCGCCGCGGCCCCGGAAGCCGAGTCCGCCAGCGGTGATCCGCTCGAGCGGTTGGTCGGCGCGGGTCGTCGCGACGGTGAAGCCGTCCCAGGACCCGGCCGCCGGTCCGACGTCGGTCGGCACCGGGACGGGAGGCACGGATTCCGCCTGCTTCCTCGCCCGCGTCCGCCAGGTGCGTGCCATGGCGACGAACAGCGCGACGACGAGGGCGAGGATGATCGCGCCTTCGAGCCAGCGCAGCGCGTCACCGCTCATGCCGTCGCCTCCGTCCGCGCGGCGCGCGCGTGTCCGGCGACCGTCTCGGCGTCGACGAGCTCCCCCGACAGGAGCGTCGGGTACCCGTGGTGGAAGGTCGCGACGACCCGGCCCGGGAGCCGCATGCCGAGGTACGGCGAGTTCTGCGACTGCCCGGCGAGGTCGGCGACGGAGAACTCGCGGACGGCCGTCGGGTCGTACAGGGTGATCTCGGCCGGTGCGCCCTCGGCGATCCGCTGCCCGTGCCCCTCGACCTGGCCGATGCGCGCGGGCGCCTCGGACAGGACGCGCGCGACGTCGGCCCAGTCGAGCCGGCCGTCGTCGACCACGGCGGCCTGCACGACGCTCAGCGCGGACTCGAGGCCGACCATGCCGTTCGCCGCCGCGGGCCACTCGCAGCACTTCGCCTCGGCGGTGTGCGGCGCGTGGTCGGTCGCGACGATGTCGATCGTGCCGTCGGCCAGGGCGGCCCGGAGCGCGTCGACGTCCTCGCGGGAGCGCAGCGGCGGGTTGACCTTGTACCGGGCGTCGTAACCGGGAGCGCCGTCGTGCCCGGCGATGAGGTCCTCGGTCAGCACCAGGTGGTGCGGCGTGACCTCGGCGGTGACGTCGATGCCGCGGGACTTCGCCCAGCGGATCACCTCGACGCTGCCGGCGGTCGAGACGTGGCACACGTGCAGCCGGGCCCCGACGTGGTCGGCGAGCAGGACGTCGCGGGCGATGATCGCCTCTTCCGCGACCGCGGGCCAACCGGCGAGCCCGAGCTCCGACGACAGCCGGCCCTCGTTCATCTGGGCGCCGATGGTCAGCCTCGGCTCCTGCGCGTGCTGCGCGAGCACCCCGCCGAAGCCCTTGATGTACTCGAGCGCCCGGCGCATGAGGAGCGGGTCGGACACGCACGAGCCGTCGTCCGAGAAGACCCGGACCTTCGCCCGGCTCGTCGCCATCGCCCCGATCTCGGACAGGTGGGTGCCCTGGAGTCCCTGGGAGACCGCGCCGATCGGGCGCACCGTGACGTACCCGGCGTCGTCGCCGAGCGCCTGCACCTGCTCGACCACCCCGGCGGTGTCCGCCACCGGCGACGAGTTCGCCATCGCGTTGACGGCGGTGAAGCCGCCCGCGGCCGCGGCACGCGAGCCGGTGAGGACCGTCTCCGACTCCTCGAAGCCGGGCTCGCGCAGGTGGGTGTGGAGGTCCACGAGACCGGGCAGGGCGATCAGACCGTCCGCGTCGACGACCGTGGCGCCGGCCGCGTCGAGACCGGAGCCGACCGCGGTGATGCGCCGCGCCTCCAGGCGGATGTCGGCACGCGTGCCGTCGACCAGCTGCGCGCCGCGGATGAGGTGGGCGGTCATGCGACGGTCTCCTTCGTTGCTGCGGTCGCTTCGGACCCGGTCAGGGCCAGGTAGAGCACGGCCATCCGGACCGACACGCCGTTCTCGACCTGCTCGACGACCGTCGAGCGGGGATCGTCGGCGGCAACGCCGGCGATCTCGAGCCCGCGGTTCATCGGGCCGGGGTGCATGATCAGCGTGCGCTCGTCGAGCCGGGCGAACCGGCTCGCCGTGAGGCCCCAGTGCCGGGTGTACTCGCGCGGGTTCGGGAAGAACGCGTCGTTCATCCGTTCCTGCTGGATGCGCAGGGTCATCACGACGTCCGGGTCCTCGGCGAGGGCGACGTCGAGGTCGTGGTGCACCGCGGCGCCGAACGGCGTGCTCGCGACCGGGAGCAGGGTCGGCGGCGCGGCGAACGTGACGCTCGCGCCGAGGGTCTGCAGGAGCCAGGCGTTGCTCCGGGCGACCCGGCTGTGCAGCACGTCGCCGACGATGAGGACCCGGACACCGTCGAGGCCCTGGCCGCGGCTGCCGGCACCGTGCAGGCGCCGGCGCATCGTGAACGCGTCGAGCAGGGCCTGCGTGGGGTGCTCGTGCGTGCCGTCACCGGCGTTGACGACCGGGACGTCGATCCAGTCGGCGTCGGCGAGGACCCGCGGCGCACCGGACGCGCCGTGGCGCATCACGATGCCGTCGATGCCCATCGCGCCGAGGGTCTGCACGGTGTCCTTGAGGGACTCGCCCTTGGAGACGCTCGAGCCCTTCGCCGCGAAGTTGAGGACGTCGGCGGAGAGGCGCTTGGCGGCCGCCTCGAACGAGATCCGGGTGCGCGTGGAGTCCTCGAAGAAGAGGTTCACGACGGTCTTGCCGCGCAGCGCGGGGAGCTTGCGGACCTCGCGCGTGTTGACCTCGGCCATCTCCTCGGCGACGTCGAGGATGTGGATCGCCTCGGCGCGGGAGAGGTCGGCGGTGGAGAGGAGGTGCTTCACGCTGCACCCCCGTCGCCCTGCTCGATGACGACCTCGTCGGTGCCGTCGGTCTCGGTCAGGCGGAGCGTCACCCGCTCGTCGGAGGCCGTCGGCAGGTTCTTGCCGACGTGGTCCGCGCGGATCGGGAGCTCGCGGTGTCCCCGGTCGACGAGCACGGCGAGCCGGACCGCGCGCGGGCGACCGATGCCCTGGAGCGCGTCGAGTGCCGCCCGGACCGTGCGACCGGAGTACAGGACGTCGTCGACGAGGACCACGACCTTGCCGTCGATGCCGCTCGCCGGGATGGTCGTCCGGTGCGGCGCGCGGCCGATGCCGTGGCCGAGGTCGTCGCGGTGCATCGTAACGTCGAGCGTGCCGACGCGGTGCGACCTGCCGGCGTCCGCGTCGGTCGCTGCCGGTTCGCTCGTCCACTCGGGCTCGATGTCCGCCCACTCGGGCTCGATGTCCGCCAGGATGCGGTCGAGCCGCTCGGCCAGGACGGCACCCCGCGTCGGGATGCCCAGGAGCACGAGGTCCGAGGCACCGTGGTTGGCCTCGAGGATCTCGTGCGCGATGCGTGTCAGAGCACGCGTGATGTCGGAGTGCTGCAGGACCGTTCTGGTGCCCACGCCGACCTCCTTCCCCGCCTCACCGGACGGCATTAAAGGATGCTGACGTGGTCAACCCTACCGGGACTCCTGGTCCTCTGCGACCGTCCGACCGGACGGTGCACCGCTCGACTTCTCGCCCGGCGCGCGGCCGCCGGCGACGGCCCCGAGCACACCGTTGACGAACCCGGCGGACTCCTCCGTCGAGAGCGACTGGGCCAGCTCGACCGCCTCGGCGATCGCGACCGCGTCGGGGACCTCGGGGTTGAACCGGAGCTCCCAGACGCCCATGCGCAGGATGCAGCGGTCGAGCACCGGCATGCGGGCGATCGACCAGCCCTGGGCGTGCTCGACGATCACGGCGTCGATCTCGTGGCGGGCGTCGTCGACACCCGTGACGATCTGGCGGGCGTAGTCCCAGCTGGAGGCACGCTCCGGCTGGTCGAGGTGCCGGACGGTCTCGGTCGCGAGGACGTCCGCGATCGGGAGCTCACGCACCTCGGCCACGTACAGCATGTCGAGGGCGCGCTTGCGGGCCTTCGAACGAGCACTCATACGGGCGTCGCCTAGGAGTTGACGCGGCCGAGGAAGCTGCCGTCGCGCGTGTCGATCTTCACCGTGGTGCCGCTCTCGAGGTAGAGCGGGACCTGGATGCGGTGGCCGGTCGCGATGATCGTCGCGTCCTTCGTGCCACCGGACGAGCGGTCGCCCTGCAGGCCGGGCTCGGTCTCGACCTCGGTCACGATCGACGTCGGGAGCTCGACGTAGAGCGGGTTGCCCTCGTTCATCGCGATGGTGACCATCGCGGACTCGAGCAGGTAGTTCTTCGCGTCGCCGACGACCGTCGCCGAGACCGGGATCTGGTCGTAGGTGTCGGTGTCCATGAACACGTAGGAGTCGCCGTCCTCGTAGAGGAACTGGTAGTCACGGCGGTCGACCGTCGCGGTGTCGATCTTCGCGCCCGCGTTGAAGGTGCGGTCGACGACCTTGCCCGACACGACGTTCTTCAGCTTGGTGCGGACGAACGCGCCGCCCTTGCCCGGCTTGACGTGCTGGAACTCGACGACCGACCAGAGCTGCCCGTCGATGATGAGAACGGCGCCGTTCTTGATGTCAGTGGTACTGGCCATGAGTCTTCGATGTCCCGTTCGATCGTGTTGTGAAGGTCTGCGGACCGCGCTGGGCCCCGGACGAGTGTAGCGGACGGGTCGTGGCGTCCCCGCGCAGTGCTTGTGCGGTCACTCTCGTCGTCGCGCGCGGATCGCGTCGACCGCTGCCCAGGCGAGCAGCACCACCGCCGCTCCCCCGAGCAGCGCTCCGGCCACCCCGGTCGAGATGACCGCCGTCGGCCGGGCCGGCAGCGCGAGGTACACGATCGACAGGATGCCGGCCCCGGCGCCGAGCAGCACGAGCAGCACCCGCCGGACCACCCCGTTCAGCGTCCGTCGGTCCCGCCGGTCCGCGAACAGCCGGATGTTGACCGACAGCTTGCCGGTCTCGATCGCCTCGCCGATGCGGTCCACCCGGCGCGGCAGCCGGCGTGCGGCCGTCACCGCGCCGAACAGCTCGCGCACCGCCACGTCCCGGAGCTTGCCCGGTCGCAGCTGGTCGCGGATCTGCTCCGAGGCGAGTCCTCGTGACTCCTCGAGCAGGTCGAACGAGGGGGCGAGCGTGCGCAGCGTCCCCTCGAAGATCGCCAGGGCGCGCGCGGCGGCGACGAAGTCCGGGGGCGCCTTCAGCCGGTACCGCCCGAACACCGCGACGGCGTCGTCCACCGTCTCGACGCCGATCCGGGCACCCGGACCGAGCTCGTCCGCGACGAAGCGCGCGATGTCCCGGCGGAAGTCGGGTTCGTCCTGGGCGTCCCGGACCGGTGCCATCCGGAGCACCGCGTCGGCGATCCGCGACATGTCGTCCTGGATGTACGCGGCGAGCAGCTCCTGCACGATGTCCCGCAGGCCGGGGTCGAGCCTGCCCACCGATCCGAAGTCGATGAGCGCCGGCCGGCCGTCGGGCAGCAGCAGGACGTTCCCGGGGTGGAGGTCACCGTGGTACACCCCGTCGAACACCACCTGCCGGAGGAACGCCCGGAGGATCGACCGCATCGGCTGGTCGAGGTCGCGGTCGCTGCGCTCGGCCCGGATCGCGCTGAGGGTGTCCCCCTCGAGGAACTCCATCACGAGCACGCGCCGACCGGACAGCTCCGGGTACGGGTCCGGGAAGCGCACCTCGTCGGGGCGGGCGCTCCGGCGCTGGGCAGCCCGCAGTGCCTCGAGGTTCCGGAGCTCCGAGCTGAAGTCGACCTGCCGCACGAGGTCGTCGGCGTACTGCTGGGCCACGTCCTGCACGCCGACCTGACGGGCCTCGACCGACCAGCGCGCCATGAACCGCACGACGCGGAGGGCGATGTCGACGTCGCGCCGCACGGCCTGGTCGATGCCGGGCCGCTGCACCTTGACGGCGACGCTCGTGCCGTCGGCGAGGCGGGCTCGGTGGACCTGTGCGATCGACGCCGCGGCCACCGGGACCGGGTCGAAGGCCGCGAAGACCTCGTCCACTGGGGCGCCGAGTTCGCGTTCGAGCAGCGCTGCGACCTCGTCCGCGGGTGCCGGGGACACGTTCCGCTGCAGGTGCGCGAGCCCCTCGGTCCACTCCTCGGGGAGCAGGTCGTCGCGGGTGGAGAGGAGCTGTCCCATCTTCACGAACCCGCCGCCGGCCTCCTCGAGCGCACGGCGGAGGTGCTCGGCCTGGCTGCGGCGGAGGTCCGAGGTCGCCGGGTCGTGCGAGAAGTCCAGGCGCCGGAACGGGACGAGGCCGTGCCGGCGTGCGATCGACAGCAGCTCGGTGAACCGGCGGGCACGGGACCGGACGGTCCCGGGGTCGGTCGCGTCCGGTGTGGACAGGTCGCTCAGGCGTGGCGGGGTGGGCACGGTTCCAGTCTGCTCTCCCGCCCTGCGTGGTCGGTTCCTCCACAGCCTGGAGGCGCGGCTCGCCGTCCCCAGGCGGCCGACGCCCGTCCTGCGGCCGCCTCCACCGCGTCAGGCTGCGGTCATGGAGACAGCACTCGTCACGGCGCTCATCGCCGCTGCCGCGGCGATGCGTCGCGCCGAGACGCAATCTGAGTACGACATTTCGAGAACTGTGCTCGAGCGGTTGATGAACGTACCGTGGGCGCCGAAGCCAGACAGGAACCTCGCTCGGCGGGCGCTTCGGCGGCACCGGTTCGAGCGAATCCGCGACCGAGAACAGGACGCCGACTGATGCCGCTCTTCCGCCCGCTGCCCGACGCACCGCGATTCAAGATGGACGGCACCGACGAGGACGACGCGATCCTCGATGCCTGGGTGGACGGTGCCTCCCTCGCCGAGTGGTACGAGGTGGAACGGACCGGCATCGTCACCGTCTCGATGCGGGTGAAGTGGTGGTGGCGACGGACCCGCCGCGTCCTCCGCTGAGCTAGACCCCGACCTCCTGGTAGGCGGTGAAGAGCAGGTGGTCCTCGGGTCCCTCGAGCGTGACCGGCTTGCCGACACCGTCGAGGATGATGAACCGGAGCATGCCGGCGCGGGCCTTCTTGTCACGACGCATCGTGGCGAGGAGACCCTCCCAGCGGCCGATGCCGTAGGTCGTGGGCAGCTCGAGCGACTCGAGGATCGCGCGGTGCCGGTCCACCGTGGCGTCGTCGAGGTGTCCGGTGAGGCGCGCGAGCTCGGCGGCGAAGACCATGCCGACCGCGACGGCCGCTCCGTGTCGCCACTGGTACCGCTCGGCGTGCTCGATGGCGTGCCCGAGGGTGTGCCCGTAGTTCAGGATCTCGCGGCGGCCCTGCTCGGTGAAGTCGTCCGAGACGACCTGCGCCTTGAGTTCGATCGCGAGCTCGACGACGCGGCGGAACTCCGGCGTGGTCGGGTCGGTGACGCGGTCGACGTCGGCCTCGATGATGTCGAGGATCTCCGGGACGGCGATGAAGCCGGCCTTCACGATCTCGGCGAAGCCCGTGAGGATCTCGTTGCGGGGCAGCGTGGCGACGAGGTCGATGTCGGCGACGACCGCGCGGGGCGGGTAGAAGGCGCCGACGAGGTTCTTGCCCTCGTTGGTGTTGATGCCGGTCTTGCCGCCGACGCTCGCGTCCACCATGCCGAGCACGCTCGTGGGGATCGCGACGTACGGCACCCCGCGCAGCCAGGTCGCCGCGACGAACCCGGCGAGGTCGGTCACGGCACCGCCGCCGAGCCCGATGACGGCGTCGGTGCGGGTGAAGTCGGACTGCCCCATGATCTGCCAGCAGAACGCGGCGACCTCGACGCGCTTGGCGCCCTCGGCGTCCGGGACCTCGGCGATGAGGGCCTCGAGGCCGGCGTCGACGAGCAGGTCGCGCAGCGCGTTCGCCCGGGCGCCGAGCGTCGGGGCGTGCACGATGAGGACCTTGGCGACACGGGGGCCGAGGAGCGCCGGCACCGAGCCGAGCAGGCCGTTGCCGACCGCCACGACGTAGCGGTCCGCGCCGCCGACGCGGATCTCGGTGGTGCCCTCGGGGAGGACGGACTGGGTCGGGTCGGTCACGCTGTTCCTTCGCTCGTGGGTGCACCGGTGCGGGCCGGGGGGGTCTCGTTGCGCAGCCACGCGACGACGTCGTCGACGACGCGCGACATCGGCCGGCGCGAGGTGTCGAACACCGCGTGCGCGAGCTCGGCGTAGGTCGCCGCTCGCGCGTCCATGATCGTCTGCCACGCGTCGATGCCGCCGTTCGCCAGGAGCGGGCGTTCGCTGCCGGCGATCCGGTCGGCGACGGCCTCGGGCGAGACGGTCAGCAGGACGATGCGCGCCCCGGCCATGGCCTCGCGCGTGGCGACGTGGGTGACGGCCCCACCGCCGACGGCGATGACGCCACCGGTCGACAGCGCTGCCCGGACGGCTGCCGCCTCGAGTTCACGGAAGGCGGCCTCGCCACGGTCCGCGAAGATCCCGGGGATCGGACCGTGCTCGCGGACGATCACCCGGTCGGTGTCGGTGAACGGGACGCCGAGCGCCTTCGCCACGCGCTTGCCGACGCTGGACTTGCCGGCGCCCATCGGCCCGATGATGACGACCGGGGCTGCGGGACCGGCCGACGGCGACGCCGCCGTCGGCTCGGGTGTGTGCGTCACCAGGCCGAGGAGTGCTCGGCGGCCTCGGTGCTGCGGGTGCGCAGCGTCTCCGGGATCGACGCGAGGTACGCGTCGAGGTTCCGCTTCGTCTCGACGACGTTGTCGCCACCGAACTTCTCGAGCACGGCGTCGGCGAGGACGAGCGCGACCATGGCCTCGGCCACGACACCGGCGGCCGGCACGGCACAGACGTCGGAGCGCTGGTGGTGCGCCGAGGCGTCCTCACCCGTGGCGACGTCGATGGTGTGCAGCGCGTGCGGGACGGTCGCGATCGGCTTCATGCCGGCGCGGACGCGCAGTACGGTGCCCGTGGACATGCCACCCTCGGTGCCGCCGGCGCGGTCGGACGTGCGGTATATCTCGCCGTCTTCGCGGAAGAGCTCGTCGTGCGCCTCGGACCCGCGGCGGGCAGCGGTCGCGAAGCCGTCGCCGACCTCGACGCCCTTGATCGCCTGGATGCCCATGATCGCCGCGGCGAGACGAGCGTCGAGCCGGCGGTCCCACTGCACGTGCGATCCGAGTCCGGGCGGGACGCCGTAGAACAGCACCTCGACGACGCCGCCGAGGGTGTCGCCGTCCTTCTTCGCGGCTTCGACCTCGGTCACCATGCGGGCGGAGGTCTCGGCGTCGAAGCACCGCAGCTGGTCGTCGTCGAGGCGGTCGACGTCGTCCGGCAGGGGCAGCGCGGTGCCGTCGGGGACGCGGACGGTGCCGACCTGCAGCGTGTGCGCGACCGATCGGATGCCGAGCTCGGCCAGGAAGGACTTCGCGACGGCGCCGAGCGCGACCCGGGCCGCGGTCTCGCGAGCGCTCGCGCGTTCGAGGATCGGGCGGGCCTCGTCGAAGCCGTACTTCTGCATGCCGACGAGGTCGGCGTGGCCCGGACGCGGACGGGTGAGCGGGGCGCTCCGACCACGGGAGAGGTCGGTCTGCTCGACGGGCTCGGGGTTCATGACCTCGACCCACTTCGGCCACTCGGTGTTGCCGATGCGGATCGCGATCGGGCTGCCGAGGGAGTAGCCGTGCCGGACGCCGCCGGAGACGTGCAGTTCGTCCTGCTCGAACTTCATGCGGGAGCCGCGGCCGTAGCCGAGCTTGCGTCGCGCGAGATCGGTACGGATGGACTCGAACGACACCGGGACACCCGCGGGCAGGCCCTCGAGCATCGCGATCAGTTCGGGTCCGTGGGACTCACCAGCAGTCAACCAACGAAGCATGGTGTCCATCTTCCCACAGCCCGGGCCCCGTGCGACGCCGCTCGACTACTGGTAGTCGGGGTGTGCCCGGAGCCACGCCTGGAACTGGTCGACCGCGACGAGGTGCTGCGCGTACGTGTCGGAGAACACCGTCTCACCGGTCTCGAGGTTCACCGTCACGAAGTACAGCCACTTCCCCTGCGCCATGTTCGTGACGGCCTTGATCGCGATGTCGCCGGGATTCGAGATCGGTGCCGGCGGCAGGCCGTCGTGCACGTAGGTGTTGTACTTGTTCGACGCGTCCTTGCGCTCGGCGTCGGTCGTCGTCACCCGGTGGGTGTTGCCCGTGCCGTAGGCGACCGTCGCGTCGGACTGCAGCGGCATGTCGATGTCGAGCCGGTTCTGGAACACCCGCGCGACCTTCGGGTAGTCGGCGGCGAGGCCGGCCTCCTTCTGCACGAGCGAGGCGAAGACGATCACGCGCTCCTGGTCGGCCTCGGCCACGCCTGCCGCCGAGAGGTGCTCCTTCATCGTGTCGACCATCGACTTGAAGTACTCCGTCGCGCTCCACCCCGGGTTGATCGGGTAGGTCGCGGGGAACAGCCAGCCCTCGAGCGTGGTCGTGTTCGCCGGCAGGTCGTACGCGGAGAGGTCCTTCGCCGCGGCGGAGACCTCGGCGGCGGAGAGTCCCGCCTTCGAGACCATGCCGGCCTCGATGTCCTTGAGCGCCGTGCCCTCGGGGATCACGATCGAGGCCTGGACGCGGTTGTCCTTGTCCTGCAGCGCCGCGAGGGCCGCCTTCGAGCTCATCTTCTTCTTGAGCGCGTACGACCCCGGCTGGAACTGGACGTCCGGCGAGGCGAGCAGGAGCTTGTAGAAGACCTTCGAGTCCTTCACGACACCGCTGCGCTGCAGGGTCGCGGCGACGTTCTCGCCGATGTCGCCCTGCTTGATGGTGATCGTCACCTTGCTGGTGCCGTCGCCGGAGTAGTCGTCAGGCTCCTGCGAACCGCTGATGGCGGCGACGAGCTGCTGGACCTTGGGAGCCGCGAAGGAGTACGCGGACACCCCGACCGCGAGGACCACCGCGACGATGACGATGCCCGCGATGAGCGGGCCGCGACGACGCTTCGGACGCGGCTCACGCGGGCCGCGTGGCGACCTGGAGGCGCCCCCACGTCCACCGCGACCGCCGCGTCCACCGTCTCCCGCGCCTCCGGGGCCGTTGCCGGGCTGGGCGGGACCACCTGCGCCGGCACCGGCACCGGCGGCCGTGCCGGCGTCACCGCCGCGTGCCGCGGCACGCGCGTCGTCGTCGACGTGGAGTTCGCCGGTGAGGAGCGCGTGCACGTCCGGGTGCAGCTCGTCGGGTGACGACGCCACCGGGGCGTCCGCCGCGGCGGCGCGACGGTCGTCGTCGGCCCGGCCGAGGTCGGGACGGTCGGTGCTCGACCCGGCCGCGTCGGTGGTGGCCGGGCTCGCGTCCGCGGGGCCCGCTTCGGCGCGTGCCCGCGCGGCTTCGGCGGCGCGTACTTCGCGTCGGGACATGGGTCGACCGGTCGCGTCCGGGGCGCCGTTCCGCACTCCGGTGGTCTCGCCCGCGTCACCGCGTGCGTCGGGGGTCTCCGCACGGTCGGAAGTCGTCTTCCGCCGCTCGGCGTCGTTGCCGGGCGCGATGATCGCGTTCCAGTCCAGGTCGTCTGCCAACGGTCCTCGGGTCTCTCGGTCGGGAACTCTGCCTGGGCTCGGGGTGCTGGGCGACGGTGTGGCAGCCGCGTTCAGGCGAGCACTGCGGTGGTCCGCAGTTTCAGGGGAGCGTGGCCCCGGGTGGGGCACTGGCCGCACGCTCGTGGTCGAGCGCGTGTTGCAGAATGATAACAGCGGCCGCTTGGTCGATCACGGCGCGGGACTTCTTCGTGTTCTTGCCGGCCTGGTGCAGGCCGCGCTGGGCCGTCACGGTCGAGAGTCGTTCGTCGACCAGGCGCACCGGACGGTGTTCCGCCAGGCGCCCGGCGAACTCCCGGGCGTCCGCCGTGGACGGGGTGTCCCCGCCCGACATCGAGAGCGGCAGCCCGACGACGATCTCGAGGACGTCGTACTCCTCCGCGATCTCGAGGATCCGCCGGACGTCCGTGGCGTCGTGCCGGGCGACGGTCTCGACGGGCGTCGCGAGCAGCCCGTCACGGTCGCACACGGCGACCCCGATCCGGGCGCGGCCGACGTCGACGCCGAGCCGGCGCCCGGAACGGATCGCCACGATCAGGCCGCGAGCCGGTCGGTGACCGCACGGAGGGCCGCCGGGAGCGCCGACGCGTCGGTGCCACCGCCCTGCGCGAGGTCCGGCTTGCCGCCGCCACCACCACCGAGGACGCCGGCGGCCTCCTTCGCGAGCGGTCCCGCCTGCACACCGGCGGCGCGGGCGGCGTCGTTCGTCGCGACGATGACCACCGGCTTGTCGTTGATGACCGCGCCGAGCACCACGACGGCGGCACCGTCGCCGAGCTGGCTGCGGACACCGGTCGCGAGCGCGCGGAGGTCGTCACCGGACTGGAGTCCCTGGACGGACTCGGCCACGACGGTCGTCGCACCCACCGTCGTCGCCTGGCGTGCGATCGCCGGGACGCGCTGCTGGAGGTTGGCGGACTCGAACTCGGCGACGCGCTTCTGCGCCGTCCGCAGGTCCTCCATCAGGGACTGCACGCGGGTCGGCAGGTCCTCTCGGGGGGCCTTGAGCGCGCTCGACAGCTGGGACACGATGGTCCGCTCGACGGCGAGGTCGCGGAAGCCCTCGAGCCCGACGAGCGCCTCGACGCGGCGGTTGGTCGAACCGACGCTCGACTCCCCCACGAGGTTGACGAGCCCGACCTGGGCGCTGGACGCCACGTGCGTGCCACCGCAGAGCTCACGGGACCACGGGCCGCCGATGTCGACCATGCGGACCTCGGAGCCGTACTTCTCGCCGAACAGCGCCTGCGCGCCGAGCGACTTGGCCTCGTCGAGCGGGAGCACGCGCGTCGAGACCTCGAGGTCGGAGCGGATCGCGTTGTTCACGACCTCCTCGATCTCGGAACGGGTCTCGAGCGAGACCGGCTGCGACCACGAGAAGTCGAGCCGCATGTAGCCCGACTTGTTGTACGAGCCGGCCTGGAGCGCCTCCGGGCCGAGGATGTCGCGCAGTGCGGCGTTCACGAGGTGCGTCGCGGAGTGCGCCTGGGTCGCACCGCGGCGGTACTCGGCGTCGACCACGGTCGTCGCCGGCGCACCGACACCGACCTCGCCCGAGCGCACCTGGACCGTGTGGCTCCACAGACCGGCGACGGGACGCTGGACGTCGAGCACCTCGAGGTCGAAGCCGTTGCCGACGATCGAGCCCTGGTCGGCGTCCTGACCACCGGACTCGGCGTAGAGGGAGGTCTCGCCGAGGATGACCTCGGCGATGTCGCCCGCGACCGCACGGTCGACGCTCACGCCGCCCACGATGATGCCGAGGATGTTCGTCTCGGCCTCGAGCGCGTCGTAGCCGAGGAAGACGGTCTCGCCCTTCGCCCGGAACGCGCTGTAGACGCTGAGGTCGGCGAGTGCGGTCTTCTTGCTCTTGGCGTCCGCCTTCGCCCGCGCCCGCTGCTCGGACATCAGGGTCTCGAACGCGGACCGGTCGACCTGGACGCCGGCTTCCTCAGCCATCTCCATCGTGAGGTCGATCGGGAAGCCGAAGGTGTCGTGCAGCAGGAACGCCGTGTCCCCGCCGATCGCGGGCGCGCCGTCCTGCTTCGCGCGCTCGACCGCGACGTCGAGGATCGTCGTGCCCTGCGCGAGCGTGCGGAGGAAGGTCTCCTCTTCCGCGTAGGCGATGCGCGCGATGCGGTCGTAGTCGCTGCCGACCTCGGGGTAGGCGTCGCGCATGGCGTCGCGCGACGCGGGGAAGAGCCGGGGGAAGGTCGCGCCCTCGACGCCGAGCAGGCGCATCGCGCGCACGGTGCGGCGGAGCAGGCGGCGGAGGATGTAGCCGCGGCCCTCGTTCGACGGGGAGACGCCGTCGGCGATGAGCATGAGCGCCGACCGGACGTGGTCCGCGATGACGCGCATGCGGACGTCGTCCTCGTGCACGGCGCCGTACCGACGACCGGAGATCGCCGCCGCCTCGTCGAGGACCGGGCGCACCTGGTCGATCTCGTACATGTTGTCGACGCCCTGCTTGATGAAGGCGACGCGCTCGAGCCCCATGCCCGTGTCGATGTTCTTGTTCGGCAGCTCGCCCGTGATCTCGAAGTCGTACTTCGAACGGACGTCGGCGATCTGGTACTGCATGAACACGAGGTTCCAGATCTCGACGTAGCGGTCGTCGTCGGTCGCCGGACCGCCGTCGATGCCGTACTCCGGACCGCGGTCGAAGAAGATCTCGGAGCAGGGGCCCGCCGGCCCGGGCTGCCCGGTCGACCAGTAGTTGGTGTCCTTGCCGAGCCGCTGGATCCGCTCGTCGGGGAGCGAGGAGTGCTGCTTCCAGAAGGCGATCGCCTCGTCGTCGTCCTCGTACACGGTGACCCAGAGGTCGTCGGGCGAGAAGCCGAGCCCACCGTCCGGCTCGGGCGTCGTCAGGAACTGCCAGGCGTACTCGATCGCCTGCTCCTTGAAGTAGTCGCCGAACGAGAAGTTGCCGTTCATCTGGAAGAACGTGCCGTGCCGCGGGGTCTTGCCGACCTCTTCGATGTCGTTCGTGCGGATGCACTTCTGGACACTCGTGGCGCGGGGGTACGGCGCGGGGACGAGCCCGGTCAGGTACGGGATGAACGGCACCATGCCGGCGACCGTGAACAGGAGCGAGGGGTCGTCCGAGACGAGCGAGGCGGACGGGACGACGGTGTGGCCGCGGTCACCGAAGAACTGGAGCCAACGGCGGCGGATCTCTGCGGTCTGCATGGTGCTTCCTGGTTTCAGGTCGTGTGCGTGGGAGGGGTCGTCGGTCAGACGTCGGTGCGGAGCTCGGCCTCGCGAGAGCGGTAGCCCTCGGCGACGGCACCGCGGAAGGCTTCCGCGCGAGCGTTCACGTCGGCGAAGAACCGCGCGCCACCGGGGGTGTTCGCGACCTTGTGCGCGACGGCGAACCCGATGACGACGCCGACGGCGACGAAGAACAGCTGCTTCACGGTGCCTCTCCCTCTTGTGCACGCGAGCGGTGCGTGCCCAGACGATCTTACCGACGACACCGGCCACCGACGCCGAACGGCGGGCCGCCCTCGTGAGAGGACGACCCGCCGTTCGGGTGTGATCAGTGGATCA
The DNA here is from genome assembly GCF_001865095.1 of Curtobacterium sp. MCBA15_013. Classification (NCBI taxonomy): domain Bacteria; kingdom Bacillati; phylum Actinomycetota; class Actinomycetes; order Micrococcales; family Microbacteriaceae; genus Curtobacterium; species Curtobacterium sp. MCBA15_013. The sequence goes on from NZ_MJGQ01000078.1 coordinate 90,029, forward strand.
GCGAGCTGCGTAGTACTCGACGACGAGCTGCACTTCACAGGTCACGGGGACCTCGGCGCGCTTCGGGCGACGGACCAGGCGGGCCTGGAGCTTGTCGATCTCGACCTCGAGGTAGCCCGGGACCTTCGGCAGGACTTCCTGGTGCCCACCGGCGGCGGCGACCTGGAAGGGCTCGAGGGACTCGGAGCGCTGCTTCACGTGGATGAGCTGCCCCTCCTTCACGCGGAAGGACGGACGGTCGACGAGCTTGCCGTCGACCAGGATGTGACGGTGCACGATCAGCTGACGGGCCTGCGCGGTGGTGCGGGCGAAGCCGGCACGGAGCACGAGGGCGTCGAGGCGCTGCTCGAGGAGCTCGACCAGGTTCTCACCGGTCAGGCCCTTCGTCTTGCGGGCCTCTTCGAAGACGATGCGGAGCTGCTTCTCGCGGATGCCGTACTGGGCGCGCAGACGCTGCTTCTCACGGAGGCGGACGGCGTAGTCGCTGTCCGCACGACGGCGGGTGCGGCCGTGCTCACCGGGGCCGTAGGGGCGCTTCTCGAGGTAACGGGCCGCCTTCGGCGTCAGCGGGATGCCGAGCGCGCGCGAGAGGCGGGTCTTGCTGCGGGTACGTGACTTGGTAGACACAGGGTCCTTTTCTCTGTCTGAACTGAATGACTCGAGGGGATCCGTCCGACCGTGGGCAACGAGACACACGGAAGGGATCGGTCCCGACGACGGGATCCAGAGGGATGAGCCTGTGGGATCGGACGGCTACAGTCCGAACCTCTGCCCCCGTACCACCGGAGTGGCACTCTGTCCTCGACGCAGCCGTGCTCGAGGACCAGGACGTAGGCCCGGCAATGCTAGCAGGAACTCGGGGCGGCCACTACTCGCCGCGGGTGATCTTCCGGAGGCGCTCGAGTCGCGGCCCGACCTCGCGCTCGAAGCCGTTCGCCGTCGGGGTGTAGTACTCGGTGCCCTCGAGCGCGTCGGGCAGGTACTGCTGCTCGGCGACACCGTGCTCGGCGTCGTGCGAGTAGACGTAGCCCTTGCCGTGGCCGAGCCGCTTCGCGCCGGGGTAGTGCGCGTCGCGGAGGTGCGTCGGCACGACCCCGAGCCGCCCGGCCTTGACGTCGGCGATCGCGGCGTTCACCCCGTTGTAGGCGGCGTTCGACTTCGGCGCGGTCGCCAGGTAGACGACCGCCTCGGCCAGGGGGATCCGGCCCTCGGGCATGCCGATGAGCTGGACGGCCTGTGCGGCCGCGACGGCGATGGGCAGGGCCTGCGGATCGGCCATGCCGATGTCCTCGGACGCCGAGATGATGATGCGACGGGCGATGAACCGCGGGTCCTCCCCCGCCTCGATCATGCGCGCCAGGTAGTGGAGTGCGGCGTCGACGTCGCTCCCCCGGACCGACTTGATGAACGCGCTGATGACGTCGTAGTGCTCGTCGCCCTGGCGGTCGTAGCGGAGCAGTGCCCGGTCGACCGCTGCGGCAACGGTGTCGGCGTCGACGACCGGGACCGTGTCGATGCCGTCGAGGGTCCCGTCCGCGTCGTCGTGGGCCTGCGCTGCGACGGCCGAGGACGCCGCGGCCTCGAGCGCGGTGAGTGCCCGACGGGCGTCGCCGGAGGACAGCCGCACGATGGCGCTGCGGGCCTCGTCGCCGAGGACGACCGATCCGCCGAGACCCCGCGGGTCCTCGACCGCACGGTCGACGAGCATGCCGAGGTCCTCGTCGGTGAGGGGCTTGAGCGTGAGCAGCAGGGAGCGGGACAGCAGCGGCGAGATGACCGAGAACGACGGGTTCTCGGTCGTCGCCGCGATGAGGATGACCCAGCCGTTCTCGACGCCGGGCAGCAGGGCGTCCTGCTGGGCCTTGCTGAAGCGGTGGATCTCGTCGAGGAAGAGGACCGTGGTCGAGCCGTAGAGGTCACGGTGCGTGAGCGCCTTCTCCATGACCTCGCGCACGTCCTTCACGCCGGCGGTCACGGCCGACAGCTCGACGAACTCGCGACCGGACTGCCGCGCGATCGCCTGCGCCAGGGTCGTCTTGCCGGTGCCGGGCGGTCCCCACAGGATCACCGAGACGCCGCCGGGGTTCTCGCGCGTGCCCGTCGCGAGCTGCACGAGGGGGCTGCCGCGGCCGAGCAGGTGCTGCTGGCCGGCGACCTCGTCGAGGCTGGTCGGCCGCATCCGCACCGCGAGCGGGACGGACCCCTGAGCCAACCCGGCGCGACCGCCGGTGGTGGGCGCACGCATGCCCGAACGGTCCGCTGCCATGTGACCAATCGTAGGCCGACCCACCGACAGGGGCGTGCCTCCAGGCCTCCGACAGGGCCGTTTACAGTACGCTCGTCGCACACTCGACGAGAGGTACGACCAGCACCGTGGCACCGAAGAACCAGGCGCGTGACAACCGGGAGGCGCGCGAGCGCCTCCGCCTCTACACGGCACGGCAGGGCCTGCACGAACGGCAGCGGCGCCGCCGGGTGCGGGACAACGTCGTCGGCGCCGGTGTCCTCGTCCTCGTCGCGGCGTTGGCGACCGGTTCGCAGCTCGCCTTCGCCGGGTCGCATGGTGGCGGGGCGGACGCGAGCGCGAGTGCCTCCGCGACCGCGACGCCGACCCCGTCCGCGAGTGCCACCGCCGCGAACACGGGCGACGTCCCGAGCAAGTCCATCGCGAAGGACTCCACCTGGACCGGATCGCTCACCCTGAACAAGGACGTGAAGCTCGGCATCGAGCTGGACGGCGAGAAGGCACCCCAGGCCGCGAGCGTCGAGATCAAGCTCATCCAGGAGCAGTTCTACAACGGCACCACCTGCCACCGACTCGCCGACAGCACCGGGTTCGAGTTCCTGCAGTGCGGCTCCGCGAACGGCGACGGCACGGGTGACGCCGGCTTCCAGTACGGCCCGCTCGAGAACGTCCCGAGCGACGGCGAGTACACCAAGGGCACCATCGCGATCGCCCGCAGCTCGTCGGCGTACTCGCAGACGACTCAGTTCTTCATCGTCTACGGCGACACCACGCTGGACGGCTCCACCGGCGGCTACACCGTCGTCGGGAAGGTCACCAGTGGCCTCGACGAACTCGAGTCGAAGATCACGTCGAAGGGCATCTCCTCCGCCGGCAGCGACGGCACCGGCGAGCCGAAGGTGGCGACCAAGATCACCGGCGCGACGATCGAGCAGGAGAAGTAGTCCACAGGCGCGCCGACCCGGCGGGTCGCAGATGCTCTCCGTGCAATAGGCTGACGACCTGACCGTGCCGACGGCGACGTCGGTGATGCACGACCACGATCGAGGCGAGACCTGTGGGACCTGACGAAGCAACGACCTGGGGGCGGGTCGACGAGAACGGGACGGTGTACGTCCGGTACGAGGACACCGAGAAAGCCGTCGGTGAGTACCCGGACGCGACACCCGACGAAGCCCTCGCCTACTTCGCGCGGAAGTACGCCGACCTCGAAGGGCAGGTGAAGATCGCCGAGCAGCGCGTCCAGCGTGGTGCCTCGGCGAACGACGTCGCCCGCACGGTGGAGCACCTGCAGGCCCTCGTGGCCGAGGCACGGGTCGTCGGCGACCTCAAGTCGCTCGAGACCCGCGTCGCTGCCCTGACCGAGCAGCTCGGCTCCCTGACGAAGGAGCAGGCCGAGCAGGCACAGCAGGCCCTCGCGGACGCCCTGGCGCACCGCACCGCCCTGGTGGAAGAAGCCGAGGCCCTCGCCGCGGTCGACCCGGCACGGGCGCAGTGGAAGCAGATCACCGCGCAGCTCGACGACGTCTTCGCGCGGTGGCAGCAGCACCAGCACGACGGCCCGCGCATCCCCAAGAACGAGGCGAACGAGCTCTGGAAGCGTTTCCGCGCGGCCCGCTCGACCGTCGACCAGCACCGTCGCGCGTTCTACTCCGAGCTCGACGCGCAGCACCGCGACGCCCGCAACCGCAAGCAGGAGCTCGTCCAGCAGGCCGAGGCGCTCGCTCCCCGCGGGTCCGACGCGATCCCGGCGTACCGCGAACTGCTCGACGACTGGAAGGGCGCGGGGCGAGCCGGCAAGCGGCACGACGACGCACTCTGGGCGCGCTTCAAGGCCGCGGGTGACGTGCTGTTCGAGCAGCGCCACGCCGAAGCCGCCGCCGAGAACGTCGAGTACTCGGCCAACCTCGAAGCGAAGCAGGCGCTCCTGACCGAGGCCGAGCCGCTCCTCAAGGTCACCGACCGGGCAGCCGCACGCAAGACCCTCACGGGCATCCAGCGCCGGTGGGACGAGATCGGCAAGGTCCCCCGCGGCGACGTGCGGCGCATCGAGGACCGTCTGCGCGCGGTCGAGGACCACGTGCGCAGCCTCGAGGACGAGCACTGGAAGGCGTCCGATCCGGAGCGCAAGGCCCGTCAGACCGGTCTCGCGAGCCAGCTCGAGGACGCGATCGGCAAGCTCGAAGCGGAGCTCGCCGATGCCCAGGCCTCGGGCGACGCCCGCAAGATCAAGGACGCGCAGGAAGCGCTCGACGCCCGCAAGATCTGGCTCGACGCCCTCGGCGGCTGATCGGCCTGTACGACGAAGCCCCCGCGACCGTTCGGTCGCGGGGGCTTCGTCGTGCGGTCGCAGGGCTTGGGGGACGTCCGCAGTGTGCGAGGTCCCGCGCACCGTGGGACACGGATGCCCTCGCACCGAGGCCGGAACCTCGCACACTGCGACAACGGGTCAGACGACGGCGGGGAGCCCCAGCAGCGTCCGGATGTCGCGGTCGTCCTGCCGCATCTGCTCGGCGAGCTCGTCCATCGAGTCGAACTTCACCATGCCCCGCACGTACGAGACGAACAGCACCGAGATCGTGTCGCCGTAGAGGTCGATGTCCACGTCGAGCAGGTGCGCCTCGATCTGCTTCGCCGGCACGCCCTCGAACGTCGGGTTGTTGCCGACCGAGACGGCAGCCGGGTACACCGTGCCGTCGTGCAGGACCCGTGCGGCGTAGACGCCGTCGGCGGGGACGAAGCCCTCGGACGCCGGGTCGAGGTTCGCCGTCGGGTAGCCCATCGCCCGACCGCGCTCGTTCCCGTGCACGACGACGCTCCGCACCGCGTGTTCACGGCCGAGCAGGCGCGCGGCTTCGGCGACGCGGCCGTCCCCGAGGAGCTCGCGGATCCACGTCGAGGACACCCGTCGCTCGCCGTCCGGCCGGACGTCGTCGACCAGGTCGACGTCGTCGATGAGCTCGACGGTGAAGCCGTGCTGCTCCCCCAGCTCGCGCAGGAGGGCGACGTCGCCGGCGCCCTTCGCCCCGAACCGGAAGTCGCTGCCGACGAACACGAGCTGGGCGTGCAGGGTGTCGACGAGGATCTCGGACACGAAGGCCTCTGGAGCCTTCGACTGGAGCTCGTGGTCGAACCGGAGCAGCAGGGTGGCGTCGACCCCGACGTCGTCGAGCAGCTCGCGCCGCTGGGCGATGCTCGTCAGGGCGGGCGGCACCTTGTCCGGGTCGATCACGTCGAGCGGGTGGCGGTCGAACGTCACGACCGTGGACACGAGGCCGTGCTCGCGCGCCGCACGCTCGAGGTGCGCGATGACCGCACGGTGTCCGACGTGGACCCCGTCGAACTTCCCGATGGTGACCGCACTCGGCCCGAAGCCCTGCGCCACGTCGGCGGTGTCGTCGTAGTACTGCACGTCGGTCCCTACTCGCCGGCCGGTACGGCGGACGGGGTCGTCTCGGTCGCGGTGGCGGTGCGGTGGTGCTTGCGGAGCCACCAGAGTCCGGCCACCGGCAGCACCAGCGGCGCGAAGGCGTAGCCCATGCCGTAGTACGACCAGATGGTGTCGTCGGGGAACAGCTGCCGGTCGAAGAGCGACAGCGTGCCGATCACGAGCACGCCGGTCATCTCGAAGACGATCGTGACGCAGGCCACGCGGTACCAGAACCGACCCGGCACGATGAGGGCGATCATCGCGACGATGTACACGACCGCGGCGACGGCGCTGAGGGTGTACGCGAACGGTGCGAACGAGAACTTCTCGATGATCTGCACGACGCTGCGTCCCGTCGCTGCCAGCGCGAGGATGCCGTAGACGGCGATGAGGACGCGGCCGATGCCGGTCGCGAGGGAGGATCTGGTCGCCATTGCACCGATTCTACCGACGGCGGGCGGCCACGATGACGCACCACGACGAACGCCCAGTCGCCGGGGGCATGCGAGCGGGTCAGTTCAGGGCGAACCAGATCTGGTACATCCGGTAGACCATCACCGCGACCGTGAACGCACCGGCCCCGAGGACCACCGTGCTCCACTTCGTCCGGTCGATGAGCGCCCAGACGATGGTCGCCGGCGGGACGAGGAGCACCGAGACCGCGTACACGCCGAACTCGAGCGCGTTGCCGACCGGCGGGCTGCCCGTGGCCGGCAGGACGAGGGAGATCACCCCCTGGGCGAGGAGCAGCAGCTCGATGAGCGCGAGCGACCCGACCGTGTAGTCGTTCGGCTTCCAGCCGATGAACCCCACGACGACCGCGAAGAGCCCGGCGAGCACGGCGATGACGAGCTGCACCCACATGAACCACTCGATCACGCGCCCACCCCCGATGCCGTCGGGAAGTTGGTGATGACGCGCAGCAGTCCGCGTCGCACCGAGACGAGCCCGACGAGCCGGTCCCCCTCGGTGGCGACAGCCGCGACCGGGCCGTCGGTGTCGGGGTGGTCCGCCGCGACGCGCTTGCCGTCGGCGAGGTCCTTCGCCGCGGCCGGGTCGAGCGGCACGGACGGGAACAGGGTGCGGGCGACGTCGACCGGTCGGGCGAGTGCGGCCCGGACGTCGACGGACTCGTCCTCGAGGTCGATCGCGTCGTCGACGCTGAAGGGGCCGACCTCGGTTCGGCGGAGCGCGGTGAGGTGGGCGCCGGTGCCGAGTGCGGCGCCGACGTCACGGGCCAGCGCGCGCACGTAGGTGCCGGACGAGCACGACACGACGACGTCGAGGTCGATCACGGCCACGTCCTCGCCGTCAACGGAGACGACGCGGTCGCCCCGGCCGGTGACGTCGAACCGCGACACCGTCACGGTCCGGGACTGCAGGACGACCGCTTCACCCTTGCGCGCGAGGTCGTAGGCGCGGCGGCCGTCGACCTTGATGGCGCTGACGGTCGACGGCACCTGCGAGATCTGTCCGCGCTGCGCGGCGACGGCCCGCTCGACCGCGGCCTCGGACACGTCCGCCGAGGACGTGCCCACGGCCGCGATGGGGGTCCCGTCGGCGTCGTCCGAGTCGGTCGAGACCCCGAGACGGATCGTGGCGGTGTAGGTCTTGCCGAGTCCGACGAGGTGGGTCAGGAGCCGGGTCGACGGGCCGATCCCGAGCAGGAGCAGGCCGGTCGCCATCGGGTCGAGCGTGCCGGCGTGGCCGACCTTCTTCAGGCCCAGCCGACGTCGGGCGATGGAGACGACCCGGTGGCTGGAGATCCCCTGCGGCTTGTCGACGAGGAGGATGCCGTCGGGCGCGGTTTCGAGCACCAGAGGAGATTACCAGCGCTCCGGCGACTCAGCAGGCGTCGTTCCACTCGCGACGCGGGTGCTCGGGGTCGGTGACGTCCAGCACCGCGGACGCGGCGATCTTGACGTCCGCGCGGCGTTCGAGGCGCCCGGACTCCTGCTCCACCCACAGCGACCAGCGCCAGAGCCGGTGGGCACCGTGTGCCAGCACCCCGTGTCCGTGCACCACGAGGATGCCGGGGCCCTCGCCGGTGGACCGGAACGGCGCGACGAGGTCGGCCCGCAGCGCGTCGACGTCGCTCGACGGTGCGGCAGCGGCCATCGCGGACACCCCGTGCTGCTGGAAGCCGTCGACGAGCCCGGAGGCCACACGTTCGAGGTCGACGCCGTCCTGTCCGTCGATGCCGACGACCGTCCGGTTCGTGCCGACCTGCGCGATCACCTCGGCCGCGATCGCGGCCATGGTGTCGGTCTCCTGGGGTGCCCAACGTGCCATGCACCCACCGTAGGCTGTCGTGGTGAACGCGAGTCGTGCCTCCAGTCCGAATGTGGACAACCCGACCCGTCCACAGGACGCGACCCGACGAACGGACATCGCGACGCCGCTCATCGCGTGGTTCCGCGCAGAGGCGCGCGACCTGCCGTGGCGGCGTCCCGGGTTCCCCGCGTGGGGCACGCTGGTCAGCGAGATCATGCTGCAGCAGACCCAGGTCGCGCGTGTCGTGCCCCGCCTGGAGGCATGGCTCACCCGCTGGCCGACGCCTGCGGACCTCGCGGCCTCACCCCCGGCGGACGCGGTGCGTGCCTGGGACCGGCTCGGCTACCCGAGACGGGCGCTCGCGCTGCACGCGGCCGCGACGGCGATCGCCGAGCAGCACGACAACGTGGTGCCCCGGGACGTGGACGCGCTGCTCGCGCTGCCCGGGATCGGGGACTACACGGCCCGGGCGGTCGCCGTGTTCGCGTACGGCGACCGGCACCCGGTCGTCGACGTGAACGTCCGGCGCGTCCTCGCCCGCGCCCTGCTCGGCCAGGGCGAACCGGGCCCGGCGAAGGCGAAGCAGGACCTCCCGCTGATGGAGTCGGTGCTGCCGGACGACCGTGACGACGCCGCAGCGACGAACGCCGCGGTGATGGAGCTCGGTGCGCTCGTCTGCGTCGCACGCTCCCCCGCGTGCGACGCGTGCCCGATCGCCGACCGCTGCGCGTGGCGGGCCGCCGGCTACCCGGAGCACGACGGCCCACGCGCGCCGAAGCAGGCGAAGTTCGCCGGCAGCGACCGGCAGGTGCGCGGACTCATCATGGCCGAGCTCCGCGCGAGCGACGTCCCCGTCACGCGCGACGAGATCGAACCGGTGTGGCCCGACGCCGAGCAGCGGGACCGGGCGCTCGCGTCGCTCCTGCGCGACGGACTGGCCGTCGGGGACGACGCGAGCGGCTACCGGCTGCCCGAGGGCTGATCGGACGGGTCAGGCGCGCGCCGCGTCGGCGTCGTCCTCGTCCTCGTCCTCGTCGTGCTTGTACGGGTCGGCGTCGCCGGCGTAGGTCGCGCCGGCCGCGGCTGCACGGACCTGCTCGTCGCGCACCTGGGCCTGCACGAGCAGGTCCTCCATGTGCGCCGAGGTCTCCGGCAGGGCGTCGGCGATGAACTCGAGCGACGGGGTCAGACGAGCGGTGATGTTCTTGCCGACCTCGGACCGGAGCATCCCGGTCGCGGCCTTGAGCGCCGCGGCGGAGTCGGCACGCTCCTCGTCGGTGCCGTACACGGTGTAGAAGATCGACGCGTGCTGCAGGTCACCGGTCACACGGACGTCGGTGATCGTCACGAACCCGAGTCGCGGGTCGCGAAGGCCCTTGTCGAGTCGGCGTGCGACGACTTCCTTGATGCGGTCCGCCATCTTGCGTGCGCGCTGCGGATCGGCCATGGGTGCCTCCTGTGGAGATGTCTTGCTCTGGAACGGGGCTGGGCCCCGACCTCCCGTGAAGGAAGCCGGGGCCCAGGGTAGTCACGCGATCAGTCGCGCGGCTTCTCGACGAGCTCGGTGGTCTCGATCTCGTCGCCGATCTGGATGTCGTTGAACTTGCCCAGACCGATACCGGCTTCGAAGTCCGTGCGGACCTCGGTCACGTCGTCCTTGAAGCGACGCAGCGACTCGATGGCCAGACCATCGGCGAGCACCACGCCTTCGCGGATGACGCGCGCCTTGGCGTTGCGCGTGATCGTGCCGGAGCGGACGATGACACCCGCGATGTTGCCGAACTTCGAGGAACGGAACACCTCGCGGATCTCGGCGACACCCGACTGGACCTCTTCGTACTCGGGCTTGAGCATGCCCTTGAGGGACTGCTCGATGTCCTCGAGTGCGTTGTAGATGACCGAGTAGAAGCGCACGTCGATGCCTTCGCGCGCTGCACGCTCGCGGGCCTTGACGTCCGGGCGGACGTTGAAGCCGACGACGATCGCGTTGTCGATCGTGGCCAGGTCGATGTCCGACTCCGTGATCGCACCGACGCCGCGGTGCAGGATCCGGAGCTGGACGCTGTCGTCGACCTCGATGTCCAGGAGCGACTGCTCGAGTGCCTCGACGGCACCGGAGACGTCACCCTTGATGATGAGGTTGAGCGAGTCGACCTTGCCCTCTTCGAGTGCACGGGTGAAGTCCTCGAGCGAGATGCGCTTGCGGGCCTTGGCCAGCTGGGCGTTGCGCTCGGCGGCTTCACGCTTCTCGGCGATCTGACGTGCCGTGCGGTCCTCTTCGGTGACGAGGAACGTGTCACCGGCGCGGGGCACCGAGGACAGACCCTGCACCTGGACCGGGCGGCTCGGCGTCGCGGCCTTGACCGCCACGCCGTTCTCGTCGGTCATCGCACGGACGCGGCCGTAGGCCGTCCCCGCCACGATGGCGTCGCCGACGTGCAGTGTGCCGGACTGGATGAGCACGGTCGCAACCGAACCACGGCCCTTGTCGAGGCGTGCTTCGATCGCCACACCGCGGGCGTCCTTGTCGGGGTTCGCACGCAGGTCGAGACCGGCGTCGGCCGTGAGCAGCACGGCGTCCAGGAGGTCCTGGATGCCGATGTTCTGACGGGCCGACACGTCGACGAACATGACGTCGCCGCCGTACTCCTCGGCCACCAGGTTGTACTCGGTGAGCTGCTGGCGGACCTTGGCCGGGTTCGCGCCTTCCTTGTCGATCTTGTTCACCGCGACCACGATCGGCACACCGGCCGACTGTGCGTGGTTCAGTGCCTCGATCGTCTGGGGCATGATGCCGTCGTCCGCCGCGACCACGAGGATCGCGATGTCCGTCACCTGGGCACCACGGGCACGCATGGCCGTGAAGGCCTCGTGACCCGGGGTGTCGATGAAGGTGATCGGGCGCTCGATGCCCTCGTGCTCGGTGACGATCTGGTACGCACCGATGTGCTGGGTGATGCCACCGGCTTCACCCTCGACGACCTTCGAGTTGCGGATCGCGTCGAGCAGGCGGGTCTTGCCGTGGTCGACGTGACCCATGACGGTGACCACCGGGGGCCGCTGCTGCAGCACCGAGTCGTCCTCGTCGTCCAGCTCGGCTTCGAGGTCGATGTCGAAGCCCTCGAGGAGCTCCTTGTCCTCGTCTTCCGGCGAGACGATCTGGATCTTGTAGCCCAGCTCCTCGCCGAGGACCTCGAACGTGGCCTCGTCCAGCGACTCGGTCGCGGTCGCCATCTCACCGAGGTGGAACAGCACCGTCACCAGGTTGCCGGGGCTCGCGTCGATCTTGTCCGCGAAGTCCGAGATGCTCGCACCGCGACGCAGACGGACGACCGTGTTGCCGTCGCCACGAGGGACCTGCACACCGCCGAGCGACGGCGCCTGCCGCATCTCGTACTCGGCGCGCTTCGTCCGCTTCGACTTGCGGGCACGGCTCTTGCCGCCACCGCGACCGAACGCACCAGCGGTACCGCCACCGGGGCCACGACCGCGGCCACCGCCACCGGCGGGACGCGGGCCGCTGAAGGCCGGACGCGGGAAGCCGCCACCGGCACCACCGGCACCGCCCGGACGACCACCGGGGCCGCCACGACCGCCGCCACCCTGGCCCGGGCGCTGCCCGAAGCCGTTCGGACGGCCTGCCTGGCCGGGACCACCGGGACGCGGAGCGCCCGGACGGGGAGCACCCGGACGCGGCGGGGCCGGACGCGGGATGCCGTTGCCGCCACCGGCGCCGGCGGCGGGGCGCTGGCCCATGCCCTGGTTGGACGAGTACGGGTTGTTGCCCGGACGCGGCGGGCGCGAGCCCATGCCCTGGCTCGACGCGTAGGGGTTGTTGCCGGGACGTGCGCCCGGCTTCGGGCCACCCGGCTTGGGGCCGGCTGCGGCACCGGGCTTCGGAGCGCCGCCGGGCTTGACGGCGTCGTCCTTCGGCTCGGCTGCTGCGTCGGGGCCGGCGTCGCCGGACTTCTCGGCAGCGGCCTTCTCGGCAGCGGCGGCCTTGCGAGCGGCCTCGGCCTCGGCCTGTCGCTGGGCGACGGACTTCGGGGCGGCCGGGGTCGGCACGTCGGCGGCGGGCGCCTGCACCTCGGGCTCGGGCTCGGGCTCGGGGGTGGGTGCCGGACGGGCCGGACCCGGGCGGGGGCCGCCGGGCTTCGGTGCGCCCGACTTCGGCGCCGCGGTCTCGGCCGGCGCGCTCGGGGTCTGTGCCGCAGCGGGCTTCGACGCCGAGGCGCCGTCAGCCTGCAGCGCAGCACGGAGCTTGCGCGCGACGGGGGGTTCGACACTGGAGCTCGGGCCCTTGACGAACTCGCCGAGTTCCTTGAGCTTCTCCATTGCGGTCTTGCTGTCGACACCGAGTTCGGATGCGATCTCGTGTACGCGTGGTTTTGCCACTGTTCTCCTTCACGGGTCCCACCCCGTGGAGGGGCAGGACTCAATGGATGACGGGTCTCATTTCGAGCCGCTCATCAGTTGTCCATAAGCCGTTCAGCCTGTTCTGTCATGTCCTGGTCGCGTGCCTGTGGTTCGGGGCACCGGAGCGCTTCGAGGTAGTCACGCACCGCGGACGTGTCCGGTTCATGATCGAGCCGGAGCGCCCGGCGGTACGCCTTGCGCTTGACGGCCTGATCATGTGCTTCGACGGTCGGGGTGAGCCATGCTCCCCGCCCCGGCATGACTGCCTTCGGGTCCGCCACGACACGACCGTCGCTCAGGGCGACGACACGGAGGAGGGAGGACCGGGGAGCACGACGGCGACTGCCGATGCATGTTCTGACGGGAACCACCTTACTCCTCCCTCTCGACGACCGCGATCCGGCACGCCCGGACCGGACGTGCCACGAGCGAAACCGTCAGTCCTCGCCGTCCAGGATCGAGTCCGGCTGGATGTCGATCCGGGCGCCCGTGAGCTTCGCGGCGAGGCGGGCGTTCTGCCCTTCCTTGCCGATCGCGAGCGACAGCTGGTAGTCCGGCACGAGGGCGCGGACGGCCTTCGTCGAGGCGTCGAGCACGAAGGCGCTCGTCACCTTGGCCGGCGACAGGGCGCTGGCAACGAACGAGGCGAGGTCGGACGAGTAGTCGACGATGTCGATCTTCTCGGCGCCGAGCTCCGTCGTCACGGCACGGACGCGGGCACCGAGCTCGCCGATGCACGCACCCTTCGCGTTCACACCGGGCTCGTTCGCCTTGACCGCGATCTTCGTGCGGTGGCCTGCCTCGCGCGCGAGGGAGGTGATCTCCACGACGCCGGACGCGATCTCCGGGACCTCGAGGGCGAACAGCTTGCGGACCAGGCCGGGGTGGGTGCGCGAAACCGTGATCTGCGGACCCTTCATGCCGCGGCCGACGCTCGTCACGTAGACGCGCAGCCGTGCACCGTGCTTGTAGTCCTCGCCGGGCACCTGCTCCTCCGGCGGCAGGATCGCCTCGACCGTGCCGAGGTCGACGTGCACCATCTTCGGGTTCGGGCCCTGCTGGACGATGCCCGCGACGATGTCGCCTTCCTTGCCGCGGAACTCACCGAGGATCTTGTCGTCGCCGATGTCGCGCAGGCGCTGGTTGATGACCTGCTTGGCGGCGAACGCGGCGATGCGACCGAAGTCGCTGGGCTGGTCGACGGCCTCGCCGATCACGGTGCCCTCGTCGTCGCGCTCGGGCACGTAGACCGAGACCTCGCCCGACTTGCGGTCGAGCTCGACGCGGACGTCCGCGTCGACGGGCTCCTCGTTCTCGGTGCGGTGCTTCTGGTACGCCGTCAGGATGGCCTGTTCGATGATCTGGACGAGTTCGTCGAACGGGATCTCCCGCTCACGCTCCATGAGTCGCAGGACTGCGAGATCGATCTTCACCGAGGGCCTCCGTATTCAGATGAGTCGCTCCCGCGGATGGAACCGCGCGGAAGTCGGCGACCAGACTACCGCACTGCGGGTCACGGACCCGGCCGGACGACGGACGGGAGGTGGGCCCCACCCGCCGGTACCGGCGCACCGCGCCAGCGGGGTGACGGCCGAGACGGGAGGGACGGTGCCAGCTGGCACCGCGCCTCCCGTCCGTCGTGTCGTCACGTCGGCGACGTGACCCGCTAGATCGCGCGGACCGCCTCGAGCAGCTCGGCGACCGGCACGTCGCGGCGTTCGCCGCTCGCCCGGTTCCACAGCTCGACGACGCCGTCGGCGGCGCCGCGACCGGCGACGACGACGATCGGCATGCCGAGGAGCTCGGCGTCGCGCAGCTTCACGCCGGGCGAGACCTTCGGACGGTCGTCGTAGAGGACCTCGAACCGCTCACCCTCGAGCTCGGCGACGATCGACGTGGCCAGGTCGTAGGCGACCTCGTCCTTGCCGGTCGCGACGACGTGCACGTCGAACGGTGCGACGTTCTTCGGCCAGGCGAGGCCCTTCTCGTCGTTGTGCGCCTCGGCGAGGATCGCGAGGATGCGCGTCACGCCGATGCCGTACGAGCCCATCGTGACCGTGGCGAGCTTGCCGTTCTCGTCCTGCACCTTGAGGCCGAGCGCCTCGGCGTACTTGCGGCCGAGCTGGAAGACGTGGCCGATCTCCATGCCGCGGGCGGTCTCGAGCGGGCCGGAGCCGTCGGGGGCCGGGTCGCCGGCACGGACGTCGGAGACCTCGGCGACGCCGTCGGCCACGAAGTCACGACCGGCGACGAGGCCGGAGACGTGCACGCCGCGCTCGTTCGCGCCCGTGATCCACGCGGTGCCGTCGACCACGCGGGGGTCGACGAAGTAGCGGATACCTGTCGTGCTCTCGGTGCCGAGGACCTGCGGGCCGATGTAGCCCTTGACCAGGCCCGTGTGCTTGCGGAAGTCGTCGTCACCGGCGGGCTCGACCTCGGCCGGGGCGAAGGCCACCTCGGCGCGCTTCAGGTCGACGTCGCGGTCACCGGGGAGCCCGACGACGACGATCTCGCGCGTGCCGTCGAGGTGCGTCAGGGCGAGCACGACGTTCTTCAGCGTGTCGGCGGCCGTCCAGGGGGCGCCGTCTCGCGGGGCGATCTCGTTCGCGTGCGCCACGAGCGTCTCGATCGTCGGGGTGTCCGACGCGGGCAGGAGCACGGGTTCGGGCTGTCCCTCGATCGGCAGGGCGTCCGGCACCGGGGTGACGTAGGCCTCGACGTTGGCCGCGTAGCCGCCGGCACTGCGGACGAAGGTGTCCTCGCCGACGCCGATCGGGTGCAGGAACTCCTCGGACTTCGAGCCGCCCATCGCGCCGGCGTCCGCCTTGACGATGACGTACTCGAGACCGAGTCGGGCGAAGATCTTCTCGTAGGCGTCGCGCATGACCTGGTAGCTGCGCTCGAGGCCCTCGTCGGTGAGGTCGAACGAGTAGGCGTCCTTCATGGTGAACTCGCGGCCGCGCAGGAGTCCGGCGCGGGGGCGTGCCTCGTCGCGGTACTTGTCCTGGATCTGGAACAGCGTGACGGGGAGGTCCTTGTACGAGCCGTACAGGTCCTTCACCAGGAGCGCGAACATCTCCTCGTGCGTGGGCGCGAGCAGGTAGTCGGCACCCTTGCGGTCCTGCAGGCGGAACATGCCGTCGCCGTACTCGGTCCAGCGGTTCGTCGCCTCGTACGGCTCGCGCGGCAGGAGCGCCGGGAGCAGGACCTCCTGCGCGCCGGCGGCGACCATCTCGTCGCGGATGATCGCCTCGATGCGGGCGCGGACCTTCAGACCGAGCGGCAACCACGCGAAGATCCCCGGGGACTGGCGACGGACGTAGCCGGCGCGGACGAGGAGCTTCGCGCTCGTCACCTCGGCGTCGGAGGGGTCGTCGCGGAGCGTACGGAGGAACAGATGCGAAAGCCGTGTGACCACGGGGCAAGCCTAGCGGCGCGTGGGAGTGGGTGCGGCGGGCGTCTGCGGTCGGGAGGCGCGGTGCGGGCTGGCACCGTGCCTCCCGTCCTGCGTTCGGTCCGGTGTGCGGCACTTCGTGAGCAGAAGAGGTCGGGTGCGTTCGCGCGACCCGACCTCTTCTGCTCATGAAAGCGCTGCGCGCGCCCGCGCGCGCCTACGACGTGACGACGAGCGGCTTGCCGGTGCCGGCCGCCGGCCCCATCTCGTCGGCGAGACGGTTCGCCTCGGTGATCAGGGTCTCGACGATCTCGGCTTCCGGGACCGTCTTGATGACCTCGCCCTTGACGAAGATCTGCCCCTTGCCGTTGCCGGACGCGACGCCGAGGTCGGCCTCACGCGCCTCGCCCGGGCCGTTCACGACACAGCCCATGACGGCGACGCGGAGCGGCACGGTCATGCCCTCGAGCCCCTTCGTCACGTCGTTCGCCAGCTGGTAGACGTCGACCTGGGCCCGGCCGCAGCTGGGGCACGAGACGATCTCGAGCTTGCGCTCGCGGAGGTTGAGTGACTGCAGGATCTGCAGGCCGACCTTGACCTCTTGCGCAGGCGGGGCGGAGAGGGACACGCGGATGGTGTCGCCGATGCCCTCGGCCAGCAGGATGCCGAACGCCGTGGCGCTCTTGATGGTGCCCTGGAACTCCGGGCCGGCCTCGGTCACGCCGAGGTGCAGCGGCCAGTCCCCCGCCGCGGCGAGCTGCCGGTAGGCCTTCACCATGACGATCGGGTCGTTGTGCTTGACCGAGATCTTGAAGTCGTGGAAGTCGTGCTCCTCGAACAGGGAGGCTTCCCACACGGCGGACTCGACGAGCGCCTCGGGCGTGGCCTTGCCGTACTTCTGCAGCAGGCTCGGCTCGAGGGAACCGGCGTTGACGCCGATGCGGAGCGAGACGCCGGCGTCCTTCGCGGCCTTGGCGATGGCGCCGACCTGGTCGTCGAACTTCCGGATGTTGCCCGGGTTCACGCGGACCGCGGCGCACCCGGCGTCGATGGCCTGGAAGACGTACTTCGGCTGGAAGTGGATGTCGGCGATCACCGGGATCTGCGACTTCTTCGCGATGATCGGCAGCGCGTCGGCGTCGTCCTGGCTCGGCACCGCCACGCGGACGATGTCGCAGCCGGACGCCGTGAGCTCGGCGATCTGCTGGAGGGTCGCGTTGATGTTCGTCGTCGGCGTCGTGGTCATCGACTGGACGGACACCGGCGCGTCGCCGCCCACGAGCACCTTGCCGACCCGGATCTGCCGGGACTTGCGGCGCGGGCTCAGGGTTTCGGGGACTTTCGGCAGACCGAGGTTCACTGCAGGCACGAGGTGCACTCTACGCGCTCCCGGTGACGCCCAGCCCCGCGCACGCGTGATGCTCAGACGACGGTGATGAGCGGCGCGTAGAGCCGCATCGCCGCGAGGGCGCGCTCGTGGTCCTCGTCGCTCGCCCCGGCGCACGCGTCCGCCACGACGGTCACCGTGGCACCGGCGTCCGCGGCCGCCAGCGCGGTCGACAGGACGCAGCAGTCGGTGGACACCCCGACCAGGACGAGGTGCGGGTGGTCGCCGGTGACGGCCTGGAGGCGCGTCCCCCACTTGCCGAAGGTCGTCTCGGTGACGACGGGGTCGCGTCGGTCCGCCGCGGCCGTCGCGAACGGTTCGGTCAGGTCCCAGAGCGGGTCGGTGCCCGGCACGAGCGCGAACGACCAGTCCCGGTAGTAGGGCACCCAGGCACCCCGCGGGTGCTCCGGGGCGACGAAGCGGGTGAACACCGTGCGGCCGGTGAACCGCGGGAGCAGGCGCTCGATCCCGGCGGCGGCGTGGTCGAAGCGCCCGGTGGCCCAGGGGCTCTCGCCCGTGAAGACCGCCTGCATGTCGACGACGACGAGCCACGCGTCCTCGGGTACCCCGGCGACGGCGGCGTCGACCGCGCTCATGCCCGCTCCTGTCGGCGGACCGAGCCGCGGGCGAAGACCAGGGTGCCGAGGAACCCGACGACGAGCGCCACGAGCACCCCGAGGTTCGCGTACGCCCAGGCACCGGTGCGCCCGCCGAGGCCGAACGGCTCGAGCAGGTACCCCTGCCAGTTGAGCCAGGACGGCACGCCGTACGTGTTCGTCACCAGGCCCCAGCCGAGCGCGGTCCCCACGACGACGAGGCCGACGGCGAGCCAGCGCACGTCGCCGTACCGGCCGCGGCGGTCCTCGAGCTCCCGCTCGGCGTACGGCGCCCGGCGGATCACGACGTCGGCGACGAAGATCCCGCACCACGCGGCGATCGGCACGCCGAGGGTCACGAGGAACGCCTGGAACGGCTTGATGAACGAGTCGGCGAAGAACACCACGTAGACGGCGCCCGCCACCATGAACACGCCGTCGACCCCGGCCGCGACGGGCCTCGGGATGCGGATGCCGGCGCTCAGCAGGGCCAGTCCGGAGCTGTAGATGTCGAGCACCGCACCGCCGACGAGCCCGAGCACGGCGACGAGGGCGAACGGGATGAGGAACCACACCGGCAGCACGGTCGTCAGCGCACCGATCGGGTCGGCGGCGATCGCCGTGTTGAGGTCCGTCGACGAGCCGGCGAGCAGGACGCCGAGGACGACGAGCACGATCGGCGCGAGCGCCCCGCCGAACGTGGTCCACCAAACGACCCCGCGGGTCGAGGCCGACCGTGGCAGGTAGCGCGAGTAGTCCGCGGCGGCGTTGACCCAACCGAGGCCGAACCCGGTCATCACGAGCACGAGGGCGCCGACGACGTTCTGGGCGCTCCCGGCGGGCAGTGCGGCGATCGCACCGAGGTCGATCGAGGGCAGCGCGAGCACCACGTAGACGATCGTCAGCACCGCGGTGATGACCGTGATCCACGTCTGCAGTCGCATGATCACGTCGAACCCGGCGATGCCCGCACCGACGACGAGTGCGGCGACGACCACGAGTGCGACGAGCTTCGTCAGGACACCGCCGTCCCACCCGAGCTCCCGGAACACCGTCGACGTGGCCAGGACCGCCGCCGACGCGAGCGCGGTCTCCCACCCGACGGTGAGGATCCAGCTGAGGAACGCCGGCAGCCGGTTCCCCCGGACGCCGAACGCCGCGCGGCCGAGCACCATCGTCGGTGCCGAGCCCCGTTTGCCGGCGATGGCGACGATCCCGCACAGCAGGAACGAGAACGCGACCCCGATGACGGAGACGATCGTGGCCTGCCAGAAGGAGATGCCGAACCCGAGGACGAACGAGCCGTACGACAGGCCGAGCACCGAGATGTTCGCCGCGAACCACGGCCAGAAGAGGTCCCTCGGACGTCCCTTCCGGTCGGACTCGGCGATGACGTCGGTGCCCTGCCGCTCGACCGTGCGGACTTCCGGAGCTGTGCTCATGTGCGAAAGCGTAGTGCGCGGCCGAGACCTCGTCGCTACCCGAACAGGTTCACGGGGCGCACGATGTCGGCGTAGATGAGCAGGGCGCTCATGCCGGCGAGCAGGACCACGACGACCATCGTCAGCGGCATCGTCTTCGCGAGGTCGATCGGCCCCGGGTCCGCCTTGCCGACCAACTTGAAGGAGCGGCGCTTCACGGCCTCCCACAGGGCGCCGGCGATGTGGCCGCCGTCCAGCGGGAGCAGCGGCACCATGTTGAGGACGAACAGGCCGATGTTCAGCGAGGCGAGCAGTCCGAGGATCGTGTACGCCTTGTCGACCACCGGCACGCCGCTCATCGACGAGACCTCGCCGATCGCGCGGCCGACGCCGACGACCGACACGGGGCTGTCCTGCGACCGCTCCTGCGAGCCGAACGCCGCGTTCCACACCGCGACCAGGCGCTGCGGCAGGTCGATGATGAGGTGCGCCGACGCCGAGATCTGCGCCCCGGTGGCCGGCAGCACCGCGGCCGGCGACTGCCGCACGAGCGACTGGCCGATGCTCACGCCGACGACGCCGACCTGCTGCGTCTTCGTGCTGCCGTCGTCGTTCTTCGCGACCGTGCCGTCGGCGGTGTAGACGTCCCGCGTGGCGGTCGTCGGCGTGATGTGCAGCGTCTTCTCGGCGCCGTCGCGGGACACCACGACGGTGACGTCCTCGCCGGCGGACCGCTGGAAGACCTCGGAGACCTGGGCGATCGTCGGGTCCTGCTTCCCGTCGACCGAGAGCACGACGTCGCCCGACTGGATGCCGGCCTGCTTCGCCGGCGAGACGGCGTCCCCGGAGGTGCACGTCGTCGCCTGGCTCGTCGGCAGCACGCAGTCGACGCTCGACGTGAACGTGGTCGTCGGCGCACCGAACCCGACGAGCAGCACCCCGAACAGCACGATGCCGATCACGAGGTTCATCGCCGGACCGGCGACCATCACGATGATCCGCTTCCACGGGGTCAACCGGTAGAACGCACGCGAGTCGTCGCCGCCGGAGTCCGCGATCTGCTCGGCGCTCGCCTGTCGGGCGTCCTGCACGAAGGCGCCGTACATGCCCGTGTTCGTGATCGCACTCGGTCGCCCGGACGCCCGCGGCTTGAGCATGCCGACCATCGAGATGTAGCCGCCGAGCAGGATCGGGCGGATGCCGTACTCGGTCTCGCCCCGCCTGAACGACCAGATCGCCTTGCCGAAGCCCAGCGAGTACTGGGTCACCTTGACGTTGAACAGCTTCGCGAAGGACAGGTGCCCCAGCTCGTGGAGTCCGATCGAGACCAGCAGGCCGATGATGAAGACGACCACGCCGAGGACGAAGAGCAAGACGGTTTCGACGGTCACCGGGAAAGGGTACGGGACGGTTCCCATGACCGAGCCGAGCGCACCCTGGGAGGTGCGCCGCGCCTCCTGGACCGCCCGGTCCGTCTGCTCCCGCAGCCGTGCTGACGGACGGGAGGCGCGACTCGCCTCAGCGGGAGAGCATGCGGTCGGCCGCGGTGCGCGCCCAGCGCTCCGCTGCCAGCACGCCCTCGAGGGAGGGCTCCCCCGCCGTGTGCTCGTCGACCACGCGCTCGACCGTGTCGACGATGTCGAGGAACCCGATCGCTCCCGCGTGGAACGCGGCCACGGCCTGCTCGTTCGCCGCGTTGAACACGGCCGGGAACGTCCCCCCGAGCTGCCCGACGCGCTTCGCGAGGGCGACCGCACCGAAGGCCTCGTCGTCGAGGGGCTCGAACGTCCAGGTGCTCGCGGTCGTCCAGTCGAGCGGCACCCCGACGCCCGGGACCCGGTCGGGCCACGCGAGACCGAGGGCGATGGGCAGCCGCATGTCCGGCGGCGACGCCTGTGCGATCGTCGAGCCGTCGACGAACTCGACCATCGAGTGCACGATCGACTGCGCGTGCACCGTCACGTCGATGCGGTCGTAGGGGACGTCGAAGAGCAGGTGGGCCTCGATGACCTCGAGGCCCTTGTTGACGAGCGTCGCGGAGTTCGTCGTGACCACGAGGCCCATGTCCCACGTCGGGTGCGCGAGCGCCTCGGCCGGGGTGACGTCCGTGAGGTCCGCGCGCGATCGCCCGCGGAACGGGCCGCCGCTCGCGGTGAGCACGAGCCGGCGGACCTCGTCCGTCGTGCCGGAGCGGAGCGCCTGGGCGATGGCGGAGTGCTCGCTGTCGACCGGGACGATCTGCCCGGGTGCCGCGGCGGCCTGCACGAGCGGGCCGCCCACGATGAGGCTCTCCTTGTTCGCCAGCGCCAGCGTGGCGCCGGACTCGAGCGCGGCCAGGGTGGGGCCGAGGCCGACCGACCCGGTGATGCCGTTGAGGACGACGTCGGCCTCGACGCTGCGGACCAGGCGTTCGGTGTCCGCGGCGCCGAAGGCAGTGTCACGGACGCCGAAGCGTTCGGCCTGCTCGGCGACCACGGCGCGGTTGCTGCCGGCGGTGAGGCCGACGACCTCGAAGCGGTCGGGGTTGCGGGCGACGACGTCGAGCGCCTGGGTGCCGATCGAGCCGGTGCTGCCGAGGATCGCGATGCGCCGCTTCTGGCGCACGGTCAGCCCTTGGCGAGGATGTCGACGACGAAGACGAGCGTGGCGTTCTTCGGGATGCCCGAGCCCTCCTGCGGGTTCGCGCCGTAGCCGTCCTCCGGCGTGACGACGATGAGGACCTGCGAGCCGACCTTCTGGCCGACCAGCCCGGTCACGAAGCCCTTGATGAGCGAGCCCTCGGAGATGGTGAAGGTCGTCGGGACGCCCTTCGACCACGAGGAGTCGAACTCCTTGCCGGTGTCGTAGATGACGCCCTTGTACTGCACGAGCGCGGTGTCCCCGTCGGCGATCGTGTCGCCGGTGCCCTGCTTGATGACCTCGGGCGTGGTCTTCGACGGTGCCGCGACGCCCTTGGGGATGGTGATCTCCGGCTCGCCGTCCGCCTTGTCCTGCACGGTCGGGAGCTTCGGGTCCTGCTCCTGGGCCTTCCCCGTGGCCTTCGTCGGGGTCTGCGCCACGACGTCGGCGACGACGACGATCTCGCCGCCGGTGTTGAAGCCGAGCGCCGACGACTGACCGACCGCAGCGATGCGGTCACCGACCTTCGAGCACGCCAGGAGGGCGCCGAAGCCCGAACCGCCCACCGAGAGGACCTGCGGGTTGCCCTGGTCGAAGCCGACCGTGCCGAGCTTCTTCGCGTCCGACGCCTGGTACACGCTGTACGAGACCTGCGCGTAGTCGCCCTCGTCCAGCGACGCACCCTTGCCGCGCACGACCGTGCTCGCCTGGGGCTTGCTCGCCGTGAGGCCGCCCGTGAACTTCACCGTCGGTGCCGTGCTGCCGCCGAACGCACCGGACACCGTGATCGCCTTCGACGCCGAACCCGGGTCGGGGCAGGACGTGATGGCCGCGGCGGTCGCGCTCGACGACGCACTCGGGGTGGCGGTCGAGTCGCTCGACCCGGATCCGGAGCACGCGGCGAGTCCCAGCACGACGGCGGGGACGAGGGCGATCGGGAGGAGACGCAGACGCTTCACGAGGACCTAGTCTGCCGCACGGACCTTGGTGTGCGGGACGTGGTGCACAGGAAAGGCCACCGAGCGTGCGATGAAGCAGAGGCTGTTCGCGGTGGCGTGGGCGGCCTCGGCGTCGGCGACGCGGTCCGCCTCGAGGATGGTGACCACCGGGTGCAGCGTCGCCTCGGTGAGCTCCCCGGAGCCGTCGCGGTTGAGGTTGAGGCTGGCCGTGGCGCGGTCCTCGTAGTCGACGACGGTGAAGCCCTCGGTCACGGCGACGTGGAGGTAGCTCAGCATGTGGCACTGGGCGAGGGACGCGACGACGAGCTCCTCGGGGTTCCAGCGCTCGCGGTCCCCGCGGAACGTCGGGTCGGCGGAGCCCTCGATGCCGTGCTTGCCCGCGGCGCGGACGTCGTGGTCGCGCCCGTAGTCGCGGTAGCCGCTCGTTCCGGTGCCGCGGTCGCCGGTCCAGTGGACGGAGACCTCGTAGGAGTGGTCGGACACGGTGGGCTCCTCGAAGATCAGTACGATTGCGGCATGACGGTGCTCTCCGACGTCCACACTGACCGCCATCCTCTCACCGCCGAGGGGTCCGTCGAACTGGCGGTCCTCGACCGCAACGGGTTCGACGAGAGCCGACACGTCGGTGCCGGGGTCGTCGTCGCCGCGGACGGCACCGTGATCGACGCCGTCGGTGACGTGCAGGCGAGCGTCTACCCCCGCTCCACGATGAAGCCCTTCCAGGCGCTCGCGGTCCGCCGTGCCGGAGCCGTGTTCTCCGACGAGGAGCTCGTCCTCACCACCGCGAGCCACGCCGGCACCCCCGCGCACCAGGCCATCGCACTGCACATGCTCGAGTCGTACGACCACGTCGAGTCGGACCTCGGCTGCCCGCCGGACATGCCGTTCGACCGCGCCACCGCCCGGACCATGACCGAGCCGAGGCGCCTCGCCATGAACTGCTCCGGCAAGCACGCGGGCATGCTCGCGGCGTGCCGGGTGAACGGCTGGGACGAGGAGACCTACCTCGAGATGGCGCACCCGCTGCAGCAGCGCGTCCGCGAGACCGTCGAGGAGTTCACCCACGAGACCGTCGACGTCGTCGGGACCGACGGGTGCGGGGCCCCGGTGTTCCCCCTGACGCTGGCCGGACTCGCCCGGGGCTTCGCCGGTGTCGTCGCGCGCGCCGAGTCCGACACGGCAGCGCTCACCGATGCCGTGCTCGACCACCCGTGGGCCATCGACGGCATCGGACGGGCGAACACTGTGACGATCGAACGACTCCGGGTGCTGGCGAAGCTCGGTGCCGAGGGCGTCATGGTGATGGGGCTGCCCGGTGGTGCAGCGGTCGCGGTCAAGACCCTCGACGGCGCGCAGCGGTCCGGGACGCTCGCGGCCCTCACGCTGCTCGAGCGCAACGGCATCGTGGACGCGGCGGGGGTCGCGGACGTCATGACGGCCACGGGCGAGCAGGTGCTCGGTGGCGGGGTGCCGGTGGGGACGCTGCGGGCGGGGTCCGGGCTGCGCTGAGGGCGGGTTCGTGGGATGGCCCCGTGCCGGGGTCATCCGGGTTCGTCCTGCAGTTGCGGCAGTGCCGGTGCCACGGGGGTACCGCGCCGTTCGTGCGGGTGTCGGACGGTGCATCCGTGGCGGGTGACCTCGACGGCGACGTCCCAGTGCCGGGGCAGGACGCTGAGGCCGGGTACGAGCACCACGGTCGTGCGGGTCGGCGGGCACGCCCGGTCCGGGTGGTCGCCGTTCGCCGCACGGGATGCGTGGTCGGGGTTCGCTGCGTGGGCCGGGCGGTCGACGACGACCGCGGCCGTGCCGGAGGGCATCGCCGGGCAGTGATCGGCCCCCGCAGCCACCACCGCGCGCGCTTCGGCACCGCACCCGGCTCGGACCTCGTCGTCCGGACCGGCCGCGGCGCGGACCTGCGACGCGACGGCCCGGAACACCGCCAGCGCGAGCACGCCGGACCCGATCACGACGATGTGGGGCCGCGACCGATCGTCGACGGCGAGCTCGCGCCCGTTCGACGCCGTGCCGAGGACGATGAGCCGCCGGTGCGTCCCCGTCCCGACGGTCTCGTTCTCGGCGCCCGGCGGTCCGGACGACGTCGGCACCAGGACCGCCACGTCCGCCACGCACTCGGTGCCGCGGGAGCGACGGACCCTGGTCGCACGGACCACGAGGACGTCGAGCACCGCGCAACACCCCGCCGCCCCGAGGAGCACCGCGCGCGACGGCCACTCGACCGGCACGACGAGCCCCACCACGAGCAGCACCACCGCTGCGCCCACCAGGGTGCAGCGGGCGGTGAAGGGGGTCATGCCTCCAGAGCACCACACGACCCCGGTGCCACCGACGCTCAGCCACCGAACTGTGGAGAGCGCTGACGATCACACCGCTGGGGAGGACTCCCCCACCGTCACTGCACGAGGAAGAACTGCTCCCCGATGTCCACCCGCGCGCCGCGCTCGACCCGGTAGCGGCGGCCCGGCTCGCAGCGACGGATCGACCCGTCGATGTGCCGGACGACGGTGCCGTTGCCCGAGAACCGGTCGGACACCCACAGGTCGTCGCCGTCGCGCCCCAGCTCGAGGTGGGTCTTCGACACGGACTTGCCCGGGTCGTGGACGGTCAGCAGGTCGTCGAACCGTTCCCCGGGCTGGGGGCGCGGGAGTCGTCCGACGAGGCCGGTGCCGTGCACGCCGAAGCGCTCCCCGGTGCTGAAGTGCAGCACGAAGGGCGCACGGGTCGGGGTCGCGGAGACGATGCGGGTCTCGTCGACGTCGTCCTCGAGGTCGCCGTCGGCGCTCGTCGGAGCGTCGATCACCGACGGTGCCGGGCGCGCGGCGTCGTCCACCCCGGGCAGCGGCGGCAGCGGCGCTGCCATCGGTACTCCGATCGCGCCGCTGTCCTGTGCTGATGGTGCGGAGGACGGGACGGTCGCGGAACCGGGAACGGGCGGGACGAAGGGTGTGCCGACGGCTGGTGACTCGGGCTCCGGGGCCGCGTGCAGACCGCGCGGTCGGGGCGGGGTGTCGCCGGCGGGTGCACCGTCGCCGCCACCGTTCACCCACGAGGGGAGGACACCGGCGGAGCCCTCGGCGCCGTCGTCGGCGACCGCAGGCTCCGGCAGCGCATCGCCGTCACGCACGACGTCCGGCGCTGCGTCGTCCGACACCTCGGCGACGTCGTCGTCGGTGACCTCGTCGTCCGTCGCGTCCGCCGCGTCGTCCGGAGCGTCAACCGCGTCGTCGGGAGTCTCGGCGGCGTCGTCCGCCGCCCAGTCGGGTCGGTCCATCGGGAGCGGCACGATGGGTCCGGTGAACGCCGCGGTCACGGCTGGCCGCACGGCGCCGCACTCGGCACAGAAGATGTCGTCGGGCTCGAGACGGTGCCCGCACACGTGGCACGTCGTCGCCTGCGAGCCCGGAGTGACCAGCGGTGCCGGGCGCGGCGGGCGTCGGTCGACCAAGGGCTCGACGACCGCGGTGTCACCGGGCTGCGGCGGGGAGACGACCGCGTCCGGAGCACCGGCGGTGTCGGGAGTCGCGTCCGCGGCGTCCGCAGCGGAGTCGTTCGCAGCCGTGGATCGTCCGACCCACCACGAGGGCCCGGACGGCGCCGGTGCAGCGGCCTGCTCTGCTGGCGGCGCCCAGCGCTGGGCGGCTGGGCGCTCGGCGATGCGGGTGACCTCGGGGTCCTCCCCCTCTGGCGAAACGGAGGCCGAGACGGCGTTCGAGTCCGCCGCGTCGGCGTCGGACGGGTACGCGTCCGGGTCGAGCGGCGGCTCGGGCGGCTGCGGGGTGAACGGCACCTCCGGCGCACGCGGAGCGATCGGCTCGCGGGGCTGCGAGGGCTCCGACGGCTCCGACGGACGAGCGGGCTCCGACGGGCCGACCCCACCCGGCTGCTGCCCGGACCAGTCGGTCAGCCCGGAACCGCTCCCGTGCACGTGGCTCGGTGCCGTCCGGGGCGTGAAGTCGTCGGGACGCTCGACCGGCACGGCCGCGGGCTGCTGCTCGCCGCCACGGTCCGCACCCGTGAGCCAGGCACGGGTCGCGGGGTCGAGGGTCGATTCGGGCAGCCAGGCCTCGGCCGCCGGGTCCTGACGGCGTCCGTGCAGGTCCGGCTGCTGGAGCGGGGGCGGCGGTGCCTGCTCGACGGGGGGCGTCGCGACCGGGCGCCGACTCGCCGCAGCGGTCACGGCGCGTCCGCACTCACCGCAGAAGATGGCTCCGTCCGGGAGCGTCGATCCGCAGTGTTCGCATCTGATCACGTGTTCCGCCTGTCCTCACTCGGCCGTCCACGACGCTCGCCGGCCTGCACGCCATCGTAGTCGCGCCCTCCAGCGGCTCCCTGGCCACCTGTGGAGCGTCGGCCCCGGACCGTCACCGCGGAGGCGACCGATGCCCGCGCAGACCGGGTGGCGTCGACGACACGGAGCGAGCGCAGGGACACCGCCGCGCGGATCCGTTCCTTGCGGGTCCGACCGGCCCGCAGGCTCGTGATCGCGTCGTCCGTCGCCGACCACATCCGGTCGGCAGCGGTGCCGTCGGCCTCGCTCGGCCCGAAGACGGACCGGTCGGCCAACGCCGCGAGTCCGGTGCCGCCCTCCCCCGGAGCTCCCACGACGGCCTCGCGGCGGGTCGCTGCCCGCGCGACGTCGTGACCCCGGTCGACCAGGGCGTCGCGGTACTCGTCCCACGCTCCGACGATCCGGGCACGTGGCGTCGGGGCTCGGCGCCGGCGACGACGACGGATCCGCTTGAGCAGCACGATGACGCCGAACGGCAGCAGCACGAGCGCGGCGAGCCCCAGCACCCCGAGGGCCCACGGCAGCACGGCGAGCAGGATCTGCAACCAGAGCGGCTGCACCGGAGGCGTGTTGCGGTCGCTCTGCGGCGGCGCCTGCTGCGTCTGGTCCTGCTGCTCGGCCGGGGGCGGCGGCACGACCGTCTCCGGGCGCGTGACCGGCTGCGGCGTCTGCTGCTGCTCGTCCGGGATGTCACGGACAGCGGGGTTCGGGTCGATCATGACCCACCCCCACTGCGCCGTGTCGACCTCGACCCGCGCGGTGACGTCGGAGCCGCGGAACGTCGTCGTCCCGCCCGAGGTCGCGCTCCGGCCCGCTCCGCCGCCCGCGTCGCCGCCGGCGGTGAACCCCATGACCACGCGCGCCGGGAAGCCGAGCTGGTCCGCCATCAGCGCCGCCGCGGCGGCGTACTGCTCCTGGTCGCCGATCATCAGCGGCGACGTCAGGAGCTCCTGGATGCGATCGGCACCGTGCCCGGAACGACTCGCTCGGTCGTCGCCGACGCCGTGGCTGACGTACCCGTTGCGCTTGAGCGCCTGCACCATCGCCACGAGCTTGGCGCCGTCGGTGTCGGCATCGCCGGCGTAGGCGTCCACGGTGTCCCGCACCGTGTCGGGGACCGACCGCGGCGTCGGCACCGAGGCGCTCCCCGGGCGTGCGGACGCGAGCTGCTCGTCCGTCGGTTGGTCCGGCACGACGGCGGTCAGGTCGTACCGGGTGCCGTCACCGACGCCACCGACGACCGCTCCGGTCGCGGTGGAGCCGTTGTAGAAGAACGCGCCGCGCTCCTTCTCGGCCCCGGACCCGGTGAACTCGACCCGTTCGAGGTCGCCCACCGTCGGCAGCCACACCCCGCTGTACCCGTCGACCCGGACGCCGACACGCACGGTCGTTCCCTCGACGCCCCGGACGTCGACCGAGGTCGGGACGCGCTCGAAGGTCCCGGACGACGTCGATCCGTCCGGCCCGCCGACGCGGTAGACGACCCCGTCGTAGGTGTCGAGCGTCGCGATCCGGACGAACCCGTTCTCCGGCAGCCCCGTGACCGTGAGCTGCGGCGTGTTCGACGCGGTGTCCTCCTCGTAGGCGCGGAAGCCGCTGAGCGGACTGACGTAGTCCCGCGGGTCGAACGGCTTCACCACGTCGGTCCGGGCGACGGTCCGGCCGACGGACGGCGGTGCGACGAGCCCCAGTCCGGTCGCGACGACCGCCGCGGCGACGATGGTCCCCGTCCCGACGAGCGCCGGCCGGATCACCGAACGCGCCACCGGCACGCGGGACCCGATGGTCGTCGCGACGGCCACGGCACGCCGTGCGTGCCGCACCGTCAGCGCCCACACCAGCGCGATCCCGGTGAGCGCGACGGCCGTCACGATCGACGTGTCGAGCCGACCGGGTCCGACGACCACACCGGCTGCGAAGACCACCAGCGCCGGGATGCTGGCGAGTTCCTGCCTGGAGGCGCGGGTCGCCACGCTCACGCCGGTCACCGTGGCGACGAGCAACGTCGTGAAGTACGGCACGAGCAACGACTCGTAGGAGCCGACCGGCAGGCTGATGGTCACCAGCTGCTTCCAGCCGAGGGCGACGCCGGCGAACAGGTCGACGAGTCCCTGGCCGGTCGGCAGGATCCCGTTCGCCTCGCCCGGCACCGCTGCCGGCACGCCGGTGAGCGCGAACGCTGCGACCGTGGCGACGGCGACGACCGCGGTGGGCAGCCGGAACACCGTGCCCAGGAGCGCGACGAGCGTGCCGAACACCACCGCGGTGACGGCGGCGACGATCATCGCGTCGTCGCGGTAGACGGGCCACCAGGCGACGCTCGCGACGGCGAGGACGAGCCACACCGCGAGCGTGCCACCCACGAGCCGGAAGGGCGAGAGGCGGCGAGCGACACGGCGGGCATCGCGCCGGACCGTCTTCCGTGCCCGGGTGTCCGGGCCCGCTGCGACGCTCATGCGGCCGACGCCGATCGGTGCAGCGCGTGGCGGAGGTCGTCGAGGTAGCCGATCGTCATCACCGTCAGGCCCGCCACACGCAGGAACCGGGGCTGGGCCTCGGGCTCGCAGATCACGGCGACGACCTCGACTCCGACCGGGAACCGCGTCGCGGCCAGTCGCAGCGCCGGCAGCTCGACCGTCGAGCCGACCACCAAGAAGGCCACGGAGATGCCCGCGGTGTCGGTGCCGACGATGCGCGCGACCTCGGCGATCGGCAGGCAGGCGTCGGCGAGTCCGACGGACGCGAAGTCGTCGAGCAGGCGGGTGGGCGTCACGGTGGGCAACGGGTGCACGGCGTACACGGGGCGCTTGGCGAACTCCGGCGTCCGCTCCGACACCACCACGGTGACCTCGCGGCCGTCGCGGATCGCGCGTGCGCCGAGCGACGCTGCCGCGCTCACCGCGAGCTCGAACTCCTCGTCGTCGGCGAACTCCGCACGCGAGAGGCCGAGGGCGACCACGAGGTGCGACCGCCGGGTGTCCTCGAACTGCCGCACCATCAGCGCACCGGACTTCGCCGTGGACTTCCAGTGGATCGTGCGGGGATCGTCACCGGGCATGTACTCCCGGATGGCGTGGAAGGCGATGTCGGACGGCGACAGGTCGGTCGTCGCCTGCCCCTCGAGGTCCCGCACCAGGCCGGTGCTCGTCGACGGGATCGCGATCGTCCGCGGGTGCACGATGACCTGCTCCCGGGCCGTCCAGACGATCTCGCGCCGGACCAGGCCGACCGGGTCCGCTCGCACACCGGTCACCGGACCGACGTCGAGCACGCCGCGCCGGACCGTCGGCACCGGGACCTCGCGCTCGAACGTGCCGCGCGGGCCGATCGACGGGATCGCCACGTCCACCAGCCCGGACCCGACCGGCACCTCGACCGTCGTCGGGACCGAGGGGAACCGCACCGGGTTCTCCGCCGTGACCACCACGCCGGCGGCATCGCCCACCGCCACCCGGTGCTGCGGCAGGCGCATCCGGATCACGAGCCGCGAACGGCCGATGAGCGCGACCGCAGCGACGACGACGAGGAGCGCCCCCGCGAAGCCCACGACGACGACCTCGCGCAGGCCGAACCGGTAGCCGAGCACGAACGCGACCAGCGTGAGCGCGGCGACCGTCCACCCGAGGCCGGTGACCACGGACGAGACCTCTGCCCACCCACGCTTGACGAGCCTCCAGGCCGTCGACCAGGCCCTGGCGAGACCGACGACCGCGTCCGCTGCCACGCCCTCCCGGTCGCCCACCAGGCGCGTCCGGACGTTCGTGAGGCCGGCGACCGTCCCGGTGCGCTCGTAGGCCGTCGAGCCTCGACGCGACCGCGTCGAGGACGGACGGCGCGAGCGCGTCGAGACGGGCCGGCGGTCGGTCACGACCCGGCCCGGTCCGCCGGCGGCGGGGTCTCGACCAGCAGCTGTGCGATGACGCTCGTGGCGCTGACGCCGTCGAACTCGGCCTCGGCGTCGAGGACCAGGCGGTGCGCGAGGATCGGCACCGCGAGTGCCTTCACGTCGTCCGGCGTCACGTAGTGGCGCCCGGCCAACGCCGCGAAGACGCGGGATGCGCGCATCAGACCCATCGCACCGCGGACGCTGACGCCGAGCCGGACCTCGCTCGCCGAGCGGGTGGCGTCGACCAGTCGGGCCACGTAGTCGGCGATGACCGGGTCGACGTGGACCGAGCGCGCCAGCGTCGCCATCTCGGTGATCGTCGCCGCGGGCACGACACTCGCGAGCGGCACCGAACTCGACGGCGCCGACGACGTCTCGAGGATCTTCACCGTCGCGGCGTGGTCCGGGTACCCGATCGACGCCTTCATGAGGAAGCGGTCGAGCTGGGCCTCCGGCAGGCGGTACGTGCCGGCCTGCTCGACGGGGTTCTGGGTCGCGATCACCATGAACGGCGCCGCGAGTCGGTGGTTCACGCCGTCGACCGTGACGGCGGACTCCTCCATCGCCTCGAGCAGGGCCGACTGGGTCTTCGGGCTCGCACGGTTGATCTCGTCAGCCAGCACGATGTTCGAGAAGATCGGGCCCCGGTGGAAGTCGAACTCCTGGGTCTTCTGGTCGTAGACGCTGATGCCCGTGATGTCGCCCGGCAGCAGGTCCGGCGTGAACTGGATGCGGTTCGTCGACCCCTGCACGCTCTGGGCCATCGCCCGCGCCAGGCTCGTCTTGCCCGTGCCGGGGACGTCCTCGAGCAGGAGGTGCCCCTCGCTGAGCATCGCCGTGACCGCGAGGCGGATCACGAACGTCTTCCCGAGGAGCACCTGCTCGACGTTGGTCACGATGCGGCCTGCGACGTCGGCGAACCAGGTGGCCTGCTCCGGGGTCATGCTCATGCGGTGTCGTTCCTCGTTCTCGGGGATGGTCAGTTGCCTGCAGCGCGGGTTATCTCGAAGGTATCGGGGCGCGGATCGGTCGTGCCGTGGACGGTCGCCGTGACCCGGATCGCGTCGAACCCAGCAGGAACGCTGTCGGCGAGTGAGTACTTGCCGGCGTCGTCGGGCTTGTTCTCGTTGCAGCTGTACCCACCGAGCAACTGACCGGTGCAGTACTCCACCTTGAACGACGGCGTGTAGTCCTCGCTGGCGTTGCCGTTGTTGTCCGGAGGGTTGACGACGGGCGTCTGGCCCTCGACCGCACTGACGACTGTCGCATGGGTCGTGTACGCGGTGCCCTTGGACGCTACGCTCGACGCGCAGTAGTCGCCGTCCGTCGCACACGCGGTGAAGACGACACTCGTCTCGATGCCGTTCCCGGCGCCCGCGCCGAGCGACGCTGAACCGTTGAAGCGCACCGGGGTGCCGCCGTTCACCGAGTAGTACAGGTAGCGCGTCGACTGGGTAGCCGTCGCGGTGATCACGTAGTTCTGCGGATTCCGACCATCTGCGTCGACGCTCACACTGCCCGTTGGGGCGTCAGGCGTCTGGAAGCCCTCGACGCTCGCAGGCTGCGATGCCGAACAGAACAGTCCGTTGTCGGCGTACGCCACGTAGCGGTACGGACTCGTGATGGTGTCGTTGGCGCTGTTGCCGTTCCAGACGCGCTCAGCGCCATCCGTGGAGCAACCCGAGGGGATCGGGGTGTTCGCGGCGAACTTCGCGATCTTCCAACCCTGCGAACCGCCGGCCCAGTCGGACTCGCTGGCGTTCAACGACACGGCAGTACTGGACCCGCTGCGATCGCCCGTGGCACGCAGACTCGGCGTTCCTGGACTGCCGACGGCCGAGCCGGTGGCCGAAGCGGAGTTCCACTGCACGACGGTGCCGTTACGGTCAGCGCCGTTCCGCGCCGAGATCTTCACGGTGTACGGCTGCCCGCTCTGCGCCCCCGTGAAGGACGTGTTCGTGGCCGTGCCCGTGCTGCGGGTCGTCGACAGGTCCGGCCCCTCGATCGAGACGACGTAGTTGTCCACGGCGCTGCCGTTGTTCGGCGCCGCGACCGCGTTCCAGGTCACGTCGAGCTGGTTCGGCGTGCTCTTGCTCGGGGTGACGCTGATGCCGGTGGGCGGCGCGGGGACGAAGTCGGCGCTGATCGGCGCGGAGTTCGCGGAGGCGGCCGAGTCACCGACGGAGTTCGTGGCCACGACGGAGAACTGGTACGAGCCCTTCGGGTCGAGCCCCTTGATCGTGCAGACCGTCGCCGTACCGCAGTCCTTCGACACCCCGTTCGTACCCTGCAGTCGGTAGCCGGTGATGGGTGAGTTGTTCGCCTGCGGCGTCGACCACGTCAGTGTCGCCTGCCCGCCTTCGTACGAGCCGGTGCGGGTGGGGGCCCCCGGAGCGTCCGGAACGTCCTGCACCGAGATCGTCACGTCGCCCCACACGTACCGGTCCGGATCGTCGGTGGCGTCGGCGACCTGGTACTGCAGGTGCGTGTCGACGGGCTTCGCACTGTCGGAGACACTGACCTGCAGCCGCGACTTGTCGGCGCTCGGCGTGACGGTCACGCCGCCGGGAAGCCCACCGCCGAGGCCGCGGATGTTCACGACGCGCAACCGCTGGCCAGGGAACGGGTTCGTGGGCTGGTCGTTGGCGAGGACGTCGATCGTGGTCGTCTGGCCACGCTTCGTGACCGACTTGTCCGCCCCCGGCTGCACGAGCGGCCGCGTCGAGGCGACGACGTCGACGCTCACGACCCCGGACCGGCCGGCGTTGGCGTCGTCGGCGACCCCGATGCCGATCGAGGCGGTCGTGTTCTTCTTCGCGGTGTCGGCGACCTTGATCGTCAGGTTCTGCCCGCTGATCGTGGCGGTGGTGCCGTCGCTCGGCTTGCTGACGACGGAGTACTTGAGCTCGGGGAGGTCCTGCGGGTACGGGTAGTCGGTCAGCTTGCTGAGGTCGATCGTGCGCGACTCCCCCGGCTGCATGTCGACGGCGGAGCCGGTGAACGCCGGCGGCTGGTTGGACCGGGGCGTGACCTTGACCGGCAGCACGAGCGTCGCGACGCGTCCCTTGCCGCCGTTGGCGTTCGAGCCGTCGGTGACCTCGAACGAGATGGAGGCGTTGCCGTAGTAGAGCTTCGACGAGGTGAACTGCAGCGTCGAGGAGTCGACGACGAGGCTCTGCCCGTTCGCGTGCGTCGCCTTCACCGTGCCGCGGTCGGTGATCTTCGCGGTCTGCCCGTTCGCGGTGACCACGTACTTCGACAGCGGGATCCGGACCGTCGCCTCACTCTTCACCGTGATGGCACCGGCGGTCCGGTTGACCTGCGGCAGGGCGTCGTCGAAGCCGGGCACGTGGATGAACCCGTAGGAGACGATGTCCGGGTGGTCGACGCGGGCGACCGAGAACGGGATCACCTGCGAGTCGTCGGACAGCCGGACGACGATGCGCCCGTCGTCGGTGGTGCGGGCGTTGTCGCCGTAGCCGTCGACGACACCGACCTTCAGGTCGGCCGTGGTCCCCTCGGCGAAGAAGACGTTCTCGAGGACGTCGACCGTGACGCTCTGCCGGTGCAGGATGTCCTGCAGGTCGAGCGTGGTGTCGTCGACCTCGGGCCGCAGCGGCTGGGCGTCGGGGTCGACCGTGACGGTGAGGAAGGCCGTGCTCGCCCCGCCGTTCTCGTTCGTCACCGTGTACAGCACCGCGTAGTCGCCGTTCTTCGCGGTCTTCGGCGGTGTGACCCGGATCTGCTGCTTCTGCAGGATCTTGGCGGAGACCGACTCGGCGGTGGGCTCGGCCTTCGTGACGGTGAGCTGCCCGCCCTCGGGGTCGGAGTCGTTCTGCAGGACCCGCACGGTCACCGAGCCGCCGGGCCGGATGGTCACGTGGTCGGCTTCGGCGACGGGGTTCGACGCCTGTTCCGCGCGGGGCGCGATGCCGACACGCACGGTGCCGGTCGCACGGGCGCCGAGCGCGTCGACGACCGTGTACGTGAACTCGTCGGTGCCGGCGGAGTAGTCGCCGGCCTCGTACGTCAGCGAGTCGGACGACACGTCGGCGACGGAGCCCTTGTCGGGGTTCGAGGCGACACCCACGAGCTGCACCGAGTCACCGTCGGGGTCGATCCCGTTCAACGGGATGGACACCCGGACGGACTGCCCGGCGACGACCCGCGCGGTCACCGTCTGCGGGACGGGCGGGTTGTTCGTCGCGGCGTCCTGCTCGCGCACCGAGATCGAGACGGTCGCGTCGGCGTACTGGCCGTCGGGCCCGGCGACCCGGTACACGGCGGTGTAGTTGCCCGGGGTCTTCGGGGCGAGGTACCGCAGGTGGTCGCCCGAGACGAACAGCAGGCCACCGTCGCCGGGGACGTTCTGCACGAGGTCGGGCTGCAGCGTGAGCGGCTCCCCCTCGGGCTGGGTGTCGTTGTCGAGCACGTCGATGTTCGCAACGTCACCGACCCGCACGGTCGCGGTGTCCGGCTGCGCCACGGGCGGCTGGATCCGGTCCGGCTTGGGGATCTCGACGACCGTGATCGTGCCGGTCGCCGAGGCGAGTCCGTTCGTCTCGGTGTAGCCGAAGGAGACCGGACCGTCGAGCGGCGCGGTGAGCGTGACCCGGACGGTGTGCTGGTCGAGGATGCTCGCCTCGACCCCGGAACCACGGCCCGGACCGTCGAGCGCGGTCACGAGCAGCACGCCGCCGGCCGGGTCGATGTCGGTGGCGGTGACGTCGGTGTCCTTCGTCGACAGGGTGTTGACGAACACGGTCTTCGGCGTCGTGATCGGCGCGGTCGAGGCGTCCGGCGGGGCGAGGATCGTGACCCGCACGATGCCGCTCGTCGTCTTCGTGCCGTCGGTCACGGTGTACTCGAGCTGGTGGTCCCCCGCGCCGGCGCCCTGCACGCGGAACGTGCCGGAGTCGTAGCTCGGGGTGACGGTGAGGCCGGTCGACGACGACACGCTCGTGAGCGTGACGGTGCCGTTCCCGCCGCGGACGTGGTCGAGCGGGTCCACCGTGAACGCCTTGCCCGCGTACCCCTGCACGGGGAACGGGTCGGCGTAGAGCGGCACGCTGCCCTGCTTCGCCACGTGGACCGTGACCGAGCCCCGACCGTCCGCACGCCCGTCGCTCACGACGAGCTGCACGGCGCGGTCACCGGTCCGCGCGCTCGCGTTCCGGTAGTCGAGGAGCCCGTCGGGTGTCGTCGACACACGGTCCCCGTCGGCCGCGGTCGCCGACTTGAGGTACACCGGGTCGCCGTCGGGGTCGACCCAGTCGCCGAGCACGTTCGAGACGACGTGCCCGTTCTGCACGACGTCGGCCGAGGTGTCGCGGACCTGTCGGGGCGGATCGTTCTCGGAGTCGGGGCGGACGGTCACCCGGACGGTGGCGGTGTCGGACCCGCCGTTGCCGTCCGTGATCGTGTACGGGAAGGAGACGGTCCCGGTGGCGCGGCCGGACAGCGTGATCTGCAGGCGCTGGCCGTCGCCGACGATCGCGACGTCGCCGACGGCGTCGTCGATCTTCCCGACCTCGCTCACGACGATCGGGTCGCCGTTCGGGTCGTAGTCGTTCAGCAGGACCGGGAGGCTCGTGGTGCGTCCCGGACGAGCGCCCAGGTCGTCGTCGACCGCCACCGGCGGCTTCTGGTCCTTCTCGACCTCGGGGTCGTCGTCGGACACCTGCTCCTGCTGCTGGTCCTCGTCCTTCTTGATGAGGTCGGCCCAGTTGTCGATGAGCTGTCCGCTCCGGTCGATCGCCCAGGAGCGCCCGCTCTGCGGGTCGTTCGCGACGACCGTCTCGCCGTTGTGCAGGATCTGCAGGTCGCCGGTGCCCGCGGTGCTCGCGAGTCGCTGCAGGCCGGACCCCTTGCAGGTGTCGATCGCCTGCCCGCCGGCCCACGCCGCGTACGTGCAGGAGCCGACGACCATCGGTCGTGCCGCACGACCGGAGACCTGCATCGCAGTGTTGCTGACGTCGCCGGATGCCGAGACACGGACGAGCCCGGCGGTGCCGGCGACGACGACCTCGGACGAGCTGTCCGTCGAGTGTTGCAGGGCGGGTGCACTGCCGACGCGGTCACCGAGGTCGACCGTGCGACCGTCCACCGACATCCGGCCCGAGCTGCGGTCGAGCACGGCCAGGTGGTCCCCGAAGGACGCGACCTGGAGGTCGTCGGCGCGGTCCATCTTCACCGTCCACCGCTTCGCGACCGTCGGCGTGGTGCCGACGTCGACGAGTGCGGCGGTGCCGGTCTTCGGCGAGTAGACGGCGACGTGGTCGTCCGAGGCGTCGAAGACGGCGTCGGCGCCGAGCGTCAGGTCGGCCTTCGTCGACGCGTCGAACTCGCCGAGGTCCTTCGCCGGGGTCGCCCAGAGCTCGCCGGTGTCCCCGTTGCCGATGACCGCCGTGGAACCCGCGAAGAAGACCTGCGGGGTCCCGGCCGGCAGCGTGACCGGGTCGGCCACCGTGGCGTCGGCCACGTCGACCTTCGCGACGGTGCCCTTCGTCTCGTCGACGCTGTACACCGTGGAGCCGCGCTGCAGGACGGACAGGTCGTCGCTCGCGGTCTCGACGGCGGTGTTGAGCTGCAGGACCCCGGTGTTCGCCCGGCCGACCGCACCGTACTCGGCGGACGGCACCCACACGGTGCCGTCACCGAGGTCGACCCGCTGCGTGTGGTACCCGGTCGACGCGATGGCCGCGGTGGCGACGACCGCGCCGACGACGACCGAGGCGCCGACCGTCACCGCTGCGGATCGGTGCTTGGCGAGGAACGCCCGGATCACCCGGCGCTCCCGATCGTGGCGCACTTCTGGGCGCTCGCGACCCCGGTCTTGCCGTCACGGTTGACCGCGACGGCGATGCACTCCTCGTCGCCCTTCTGACCCGAGACGACGAAGCTGGTGCCGGTCTGCTGGCTCGCCGCACCGTTCGACGAGATGACGTAGGTGTCCCCCGTGCGCAGGCCCGGGTCGGCCCAGGTGAAGGTCACGGACGACGGGGACGGCTCGGCGCGCACGTCGGCGACCACCGGGATCGCGCCGGAGCCCAGGCGACCGATGACGAGCACGGTGGCGACGGCGAGTGCGGCCACCACCACGACCGCGATCGAGGTCGCCCAGACCAACGTCGACCGCGTGCGGCGGCGGGCGCGCGTGACGGAGCCGGTGCGGTGGACCGTGCCGACGCTCTGCGCCGCGGCCCCCGCCGATCCGCCCTGGAGCGCCTTGCGCGTGCGACGACGTGCACCCACGCGGGTCGGCGGCTGGAGCTCGCGGATCATCGTCCGGTCACCGTGCGGGGTCGGCGTCGCGACGGCCCACGCCTCGACCGCGACGTCCGCCGAGGTCTGCGGGATGCCGAGCTCGGCCTCGACCTGCTGGAACCCACGGACGAGCTCCATGACGGTGGACGGCCGACCGGCGACCTTGCGCGACATCGCGGATGCGAGCAGCCGCTCGAGCGACGGCGGGACGTCGGTCCGCCCGGTGGGCTTCACACCGCCCTTGTCGATGCGCCCCATGAGGTCGGCCGCGCCGTTCTTGCCGCCGCGGACCTCGAAGGGGCTCCGGCCCGCGAGCAGGGAGAAGACCGTCGCCGCCAGCGAGTAGACCTCGGACTGGATCGTGCCGCGGGACTCGTCGATGAGCACCTCGGGCGCGGACCACGGGATCGACATGCCGATCGGCTCGTCGGGGTCGGCCTCGCCGATGGTCGCCGCGATGCCGAAGTCGGACAGCACCGGGTTGCCGTACGCCGTGAGCAGGATGTTCGACGGCTTGATGTCGCGGTGCAGCACGCCTTCACGGTGCGCGGTCTCGAGCGCGGATCCGATGCGGATGCCGATCGCGAGGACCTCGGACACGGGGATCGGCTCGCGGCGGTACCGCTCGCTGAGGGATGACGAGCAGAGCTCCATCACCAGGTACGGCCGGCCGTCGGAGGCCACGCTCGCCTGGAACACCGTGAGGATCGACGGGTGCGTGCTGAGTCGCGCCATCAGGTTCGCCTCGGCCTGGAACATCTGCCGGACGCGGTCGTCCACGACCTCGTCGAGCAGGACCTTCACGGCGACCTGCCGGCGCGGCATGTCCTGCTCGTAGAGGAAGACGTCCGCGAAGCCGCCGGAACCGAGGACGTGCACGGGGCTGAAGCCCGCGATGACGGGCGGGGTGGACGGCAGGCGTCGCGCCATCGTCCCCTCCTCCCCGGCCGAGCGGCCAGCTCTCTCGTCACGGCCATGCCATTGTACGAACCGTGGGTGACCGACATTCCGCACACTGCGCGCAGCCCGAGGTCACCCGTCCCCCAGTTCGGGGGGCACTCAGTGCCGCGGCAGCGTGTCCTCCACGTCGCCGTCGTCCGGGGCGTCGTCCACCTGGAGGACGACGACCGTCACGTTGTCCCGACCGCCCGCGACGACCGCGTCGCCCACCAGACGCTCGGCGAGGTCCTGCGCCGCCGGCACGCGTGCGGCGATCCGGGCGATCCCGGCGTCGCCGAGTTCCTTGGTGAGCCCGTCCGAGCACACGATGTACCGGTCCCCCGCACGGAGCGGCAGGGTCCACCAGTCCGGCTCCGGCGGCTCGCCGAAGCCCACGGCCCGTGTGATCACGTTGCTGTCCGGGTGCCGCTCGGCGTCCTCGGCGCGGAGGAGGCCGGCGTCGACCATCTCCTGCACGACCGAGTGGTCGACGGTGACGCGTCGGAGGACGCCGCCCTCGATCCGGTAGGTCCGGGAGTCGCCGACGTTGAAGACGAGCGCGGCCGGCTGTCCCTGCGCGGCGACGAGCGCGATGCCGGTGACGGTCGTCCCGGCGCCGATCGCGTTGCCGCCCGCTGCGCGCTCGATGTCGGCGGTGGCGAGCAGGAGCGCCCGCTGGATGGACTGCCGCGTCGTGAACGCGCTCTCCGTCGCCTGCTCGAGGCGGCGGACCACGGCGTCGCTCGCACGGTCGCCCGCGAGGTGGCCGCCCATCCCGTCGGCGACGACGAAGAAGGGCGCCCCGACGATGTAGCTGTCCTCGTTGTGGTCACGGCGCCGACCGACGTCGGTCGCGGCTCCCCACGAGAGCGTCAGGGTGGCGCCGTCGGCACCGGGGACGTCGATGGCGTGCGCAGTCGCTGCTCGGCCGAGTTCGGTCACGTTTCAGGATCGCTCTCTGGGGGTTCGGGGCATGCCGGCGGGTGGGTCGGTCGGCCACGTGGGAAGGGGTGGGAGGTCCCTCGACGACGGTGCG
Organism: Curtobacterium sp. MCBA15_013; assembly: GCF_001865095.1. Lineage (NCBI taxonomy): Bacteria > Bacillati > Actinomycetota > Actinomycetes > Micrococcales > Microbacteriaceae > Curtobacterium > Curtobacterium sp. MCBA15_013. The sequence continues at coordinate 130,203 of NZ_MJGQ01000078.1, forward strand.
ACCCGCAGGTGTGGCGAGAGGACCTCGATCACGTTGCCGTCACCGATCTCGACAACCGTACCCGTCAGCACGACGTTCGACGCACCCGCCGGCATCCGGAACGGCGCCGACCCGGCGGGCCGCACGACGGTCCCGTTGGTGGACCGGAGGTCGTCGACCACGGCGGCTTCGCCCTCGGCGTGCAGCATCACGTGCGACGACGACACCTGGCCGCTCGACGACGGGACGGACACCAGTTCGGGAGCCGGACCGCGCAGGATCCGCGGCAGCGCGGGCCGCCGGCCGACGATGACGGGGTGGTCGAGTCGGATGACGCGGTCGCCGATCCGCACGGACGGCACCCTGGTCGTCGGTGCGGGGACGTCGGACGGGAGGCGCGGCTCGCCCCCGACGCGCGTCCCGCCCTGGGTGGTGGGGTGCGTCCGGTCCCCGACCACGGTGTCGTCGATCGAGCCGCCCTCCGGGCGCGGCGCGCGACCGGGCCGCAGCACCGTGTCGTCGAGGGAACCGGTCGCCGGAGCGGCAGGCGCACCCGGCACGGGCGGCACCGGACGGATCACCGTGTCGTCGATGTCCTGCGCTTCCGAGACGCCTTGCACCACCGGCGCGGGCGGCAACGGCGGCACCGGACGGATCACCGTGTCGTCGACCGAGTCGGTGGCCGGAGCGCCCGGGACTCGGGATGCGTCGGCGACAGGCGGGACCGGACGGATCACGGTGTCGCCCAACAGGTCGTCCACCGACGCGTGCACCGGTTCGTGGGACACGGCGGCGCGGGGTCGACGGACGACCGTGTCGTCGATGTCGTCGTCGCGCACCCGAGCCCTCCAAGCGTGGTCGAGACAACCGTAGACGATCCTGTCCGCCGACCGTCATCCACGGTCCCACGCGGGACCGCTGCCCGCCCGGACCGAGCGCAGCACCAGGCCCGCCAACGGATCGTCCGCCCGGGTGTCGAGGGCGTGCTGCGCCCGCGTCTGTGCCCGCGCGGCGGACCCGAGCGCCCAGGAGCACCACGCTGCGACGGCCAACGCCCCCGCGGCGCCGGCAGCCGAGCCGGCCGACGGGTCCTCCGCACGCCAGTGCCGCCAGGCATCGGCGCACCGGTCGCCGGCAGTCCGGAGTCGCGCCCGGTCCGGCTCGGGACCGAACCCGCACAGCGCCGGCGGTGTCGGGTCGGAGAAGGGGTCGAAGGCGGCCACCGCACGGGGCTCGATCGGCCCGGGCTCGGCGAGGAACCGGATCACCGCGAGCCGGGTCGCCAGTGCTCCGCACGCCGTGACGACGGCGATCGACGCACCACGCGACGACGGTGCGTCGCCGGGCGCGACGAGGGCCGCGCAGGCGGCGGGGAGGGTGACGGCGGCCGCGATCTCGCGCGGGTAGCGCACTGCGGCGTCAGGGTGGCTTCGTGTCGTGACGGGGATCATGCACGTCATCGAAACGCACGCCGCGCCTCCAGGACCCGCCGACGGGGGCACCTGTGGAACGCGACCCGCCCCACCCGTCCTGTGGAGGACGAGCGGGGCGGGACCGGGATCAGACCGTCGCGGGCTCGAGGCTCTCCGCGACGAGGTCCCACGAGCCGTCGTGCTCCTCGAGGACGACACCGTGCGCGCCGGCCCAGTCGAGCAGCTCGGCCGTCGTCGTGACCGCTGCGCCCGTCCGGGCGAGGAGCGCGACCAGGCGACCCTTCGCGGTCTTGTTCCAGTGGTTCAACGCCTTCCGCCGACCGGATCCGTCGACGCTCACGACGCGCGGGACGACCGCGCCGGCGACGGGGCCGAGTTGCCGGTACCCCTCGGAACGCAGGTCGAGCACGAGCCCGTCCGCCGTGTGCGCCGCGAGCACCCGGGCTGCCGGCTCCGGCCAGTGCGACGCGAGCCGGACGGACCCGAGCCGCGAGTCGTGGGACAGCCGGTAGGCGGGGACGAGATCGCCACCGCGGACGGGGCCGAACATCGCGGACTGCACGACCACGTGCTCGAACCACCACGCACGCGTCGCAGCCTCCGCGTCGAGGGAGCCGAGCGGGTCGTAGAGCACACCCGTGTACCGGTCGATCGCCGGCATCGTGCCCGACGTGTCGAGCTCCAGGTTGCGGAACCGCTCTCCGATCGACTTCGGGCCGAGCTTCAGGGCCGTCCGGGCCGAGGACTCCTCGGAACTGACGGAACGGGCCGCGGTGATCACCGCGGCCCGTTCAGCAGCCAGTTCCGGGAACGACAGCGCACGCAGGTCGAGCGTGCGGTCCGTGTCCCCGCCCTCCCGCTTCGTCTCCGAAGGCGGGAGGAGGACGGTCAGTCCGGTCAGGACGCCAGCGCGGCCTGCCGCGCCACGATCGTGACCGTGTCGTGCTCGACCGACAGGAAGCCGTCCTCGGCGTCCGCCGCCACCGTCGAGCCGTCGGCTCGGGTGATGCGGACCTGTCCCTGCGCGAGGGTCGCGAGCAGCGGCTCGTGTCCCGCGAGGATACCGATCTGGCCCTCCGTCGTGCGAGCGACGACCATGGTGGCGTCGCCCGACCAGACCTCGCGGTCGGCCGAGACGACGCTCACGGTGAGTGCCGCCATGTCAGCGGTTCTCCTTCTGGATCTGCGCCCACTTCTCTTCGACGTCGTTGATGCCACCGACGTTGAAGAAGGCCTGCACGGCCACGTGGTCGAACTCGCCGTCGGCGATGGCGCGGAAGGACTCGATGGTGTCCTTCAGCGGGACGGTCGAACCCTCGACGCCCGTGAACTTCTTCGCCATGTACGTGTTCTGCGAGAGGAACTGCTGGATACGACGAGCGCGCTCGACCGTGATCTTGTCCTCTTCGGAGAGCTCGTCGACACCGAGGATGGCGATGATCTCCTGCAGTTCCTTGTTCTTCTGGAGGATCTGCTTGACGCGCGTGGCCGTCTCGTAGTGGTCGGCACCCAGGTAACGGGGGTCCATGATCCGCGAGGTCGACGTCAGCGGGTCGATCGCCGGGTAGAGACCCTGCGAAGCGATCTCACGCGACAGCTCGGTCGTGGCGTCGAGGTGCGCGAACGTGGTCGCCGGCGCCGGGTCGGTGTAGTCGTCAGCCGGCACGTAGATCGCCTGCAGCGAGGTGATCGAGTGACCACGCGTCGAGGTGATGCGCTCCTGGAGCACACCCATCTCGTCGGCGAGGTTGGGCTGGTAGCCCACCGCGGACGGCATGCGGCCGAGCAGCGTGGAGACCTCGGAGCCGGCCTGCGTGAAGCGGAAGATGTTGTCGATGAAGAGGAGCACGTCCTGCTTCTGGACATCGCGGAAGTACTCCGCCATCGTCAGCGCCGACAGGGCCACGCGCAGACGCGTTCCCGGCGGCTCGTCCATCTGGCCGAACACGAGGGCGGTCTTGTCGAAGACGCCCGCCTCTTCCATCTCGCCGATGAGGTCGTTGCCCTCACGGGTGCGCTCGCCGACACCGGCGAACACCGACACACCACCGTGGTCCTGCGCGACGCGCTGGATCATCTCCTGGATGAGGACCGTCTTGCCGACGCCCGCACCACCGAAGAGGCCGATCTTGCCACCCTGCACGTACGGGGTGAGGAGGTCGATCGACTTGATGCCGGTCTCGAACATGGAGGTCTTCGACTCGAGCTGGTCGAAGGCCGGGGCCTTGCGGTGGATCGGCCAGCGCTCGGTGATCTCGAGCTTCTCGTCGGTGTTGAGCACGTTGCCCAGCACGTCGAAGACCTTGCCCTTGGTGACGTCGCCGACGGGGACCGAGATCGGAGCGCCCGAGTCACGGACCTCCTGGCCACGGACCAGACCGTCGGTCGGCTTCAGGGAGATGGCGCGGACGAGGTCGTCGCCGAGGTGCTGCGCGACCTCGAGGCCGATCTCCTGCGACGAGTCACCGATGGTGATGGTCGTGAACAGGAGGTTGTACATCTCGGGGATGGCGTCGTGCGGGAACTCGATGTCGACGACGGGGCCCGTGACACGGGCGATCCGGCCGACACCGGGCGCCGACGACGTCTCGACCGCGGTGGTTGCGGTGTCGGTCATGGCTGGTGCCTTCCTGAGGGTGGGTAACTGTCCGCGAACGACGCGGACTACTTCTTCTTCGACGAGAGGGCGTCGGCGCCGCCGACGATCTCGGAGATCTGCTGGGTGATCTCGGCCTGTCGGGCGTTGTTCGCGAGACGCGTGAAGTCGCGGATGAGCGAGTCGGCGTTGTCGCTCGCCGCCTTCATCGCCTTCTGCCGGGCGGCGTGCTCGGAAGCAGCCGACTGCAGCATGGCGTTGAAGATGCGGCTCTCGATGTAGACCGGGAGCAGCGCGTCGAGCACCGCGTCGGCGTCCGGCTCGAACTCGTAGAGCGGGAGCGGCTCGTCGTTCGACGGTGCCTCGACCCCCTCGACGACCTCGAGCGGGAGCAGCCGGACGACCTGCGGCTCCTGCGTGGCGAGGCTCAGGAAGCGGTTGAAGACGATGTGGATCTCGTCCACGCCACCCTCGGCCGTGTCCTGCAGGAACTTCGCCACGACGGCGTCACCGATCGACTTCGCGGTCGAGAACTCCGGCTGGTCGGTGTTGCCGACCCACTGCTGCTCCGACTCGCGCTCACGGAACGCGAAGTACCCGACGGACTTGCGCCCGACCAGGTAGAACACGACGTCCTTGCCCTCGCTGCGGAGCAGGGAGGCGAGCTCCTCGCCCTGCTTGAGGACGTTCGTGCTGAACGCACCGTTCAGGCCGCGGTCCGACGTGAACAGCACGACGGCTGCACGCGTCGACGACTCCGGCTCGGTGGTCAGCACGTGGTCGACGTTCGAGAACGTCGCCACGGCCGACACCGCACGCGTCACGGCCCGCGAGTACGGACCCGACGCGGCCATGCGGGCCTGCGCCTTCTGGATCCGCGACGCCGAGATCAACTCCATCGCGCGAGTGACCTTCTTCGTGGTCTTCGCGGACTTGATTCGCTGTCGGTAGACCCGGACCTGCGCTGCCATCTAGCGACGACCCTTGACGATCTGCTCCTGGTCGACGTCGTCGACCGAGGCGGCCTCGAACTGCTCGGACCCGAGCGTCTTGCCGTCGCTCGTCTGGAAGCTCTTGGAGAACTCGTCGATCTGCTTGGTCATCTCGGCGACGGTGTCGTCGCTGAGCTGGTTCGTCTCGCGGAGCGTCGTCAGGACGTCCGAGTTGCGACGCAGGTGGTCGAGCAGCTCCGACTCGAAGCGCAGGACGTCGGCCACGGGGACCTCGTCGAGCTTGCCGTTCGTGCCGGCCCAGATCGAGACGACCTGCTCCTCGACCGGGTACGGCGAGTACTGCGGCTGCTTGAGGAGCTCGGTCAGACGGGCACCGCGCTCCAGCTGACGACGCGACGCCTGGTCGAGGTCGGACGCGAACATCGCGAACGCCTCGAGCGAGCGGTACTGCGCGAGCTCGAGCTTGAGCGTGCCGGAGACCTTCTTGATCGACTTGACCTGCGCGTCACCACCGACGCGGGACACCGAGATGCCCACGTCGACGGCCGGACGCTGGTTCGCGTTGAACAGGTCCGACTGCAGGAAGATCTGGCCGTCGGTGATGGAGATGACGTTGGTCGGGATGTACGCCGAGACGTCGTTCGCCTTCGTCTCGATGATCGGGAGACCCGTCATCGAACCGGCGCCGAGCTCGTCGGACAGCTTCGCGCAACGCTCCAGCAGGCGGGAGTGCAGGTAGAAGACGTCACCCGGGTAGGCCTCACGGCCCGGCGGACGACGCAGGAGGAGCGACACCGCACGGTAGGCCTCGGCCTGCTTCGACAGGTCGTCGAAGATGATCAGGACGTGCTTGCCCTGGTACATCCAGTGCTGGCCGATGGCCGAGCCGGTGTACGGGGCGAGGTACTTGAAGCCGGCCGGGTCGGAGGCCGGGGCGGCGACGATGGTGGTGTACTCCATCGCGCCGGCGTCCTCGAGCGCACCCTTGACGGAGGCGATCGTGGAGCCCTTCTGACCGATGGCGACGTAGATGCAGCGGACCTGCTTGTCCTCGTCGCCCGACTCCCAGTTGGCCTTCTGGTTGATGATCGTGTCGATCGCGATGGCCGTCTTGCCGGTCTGGCGGTCGCCGATGATCAGCTGACGCTGACCGCGGCCGACGGGGATCATCGCGTCGATGGCCTTGATGCCGGTCTGGAGCGGCTCGTGCACCGACTTGCGGGACATGACGCCGGGCGCCTGCAGCTCGAGGGCACGACGACCCTCGGCCGGGATCTCGCCGAGACCGTCGATCGGAGCGCCGAGCGGGTCGACGACGCGACCGAGGAAGCCGTCGCCGACGGGAGCCGAGAGGACCTCGCCCGTGCGGGTGACTTCCTGGCCCTCTTCGACACCGGCGAACTCGCCGAGCACGATGGCGCCGATCTCGTCCTCGTCGAGGTTCTGCGCGAGGCCGAGCGTGCCGTCCTCGAAGCGGATGAGCTCGTTCGCCATGACGCCGGGGAGGCCCTCGACGTGCGCGATGCCGTCGCCGGCGTCGATGACGTGCCCGACCTCGGCCGTGGAGGCCTTCGTCGGCTCGTAGTTCGAGACGAAGTCCTTCAGGGCATCACGGATCTCATCGGGGCTGATGGTGATGTCTGCCATGGGATTTTCCTTGTTGGTTTCCGGGGCCCTTCGGCTCCGAGAGGGTGACGCTGCCTGACTCGGCAGTTCCCGTTGTGGACTTGGGAGGAGCGGCTTCGACGGTACGCCTAGCCGGCGAGCTGGAGCCGGAGCTCCGAGAGCCGCGTGGACACGGTGCCGTCGATGACGTCGCCGCCGATCTGCACCCGGACCCCGCCGACGACCGAGGGGTCGACCACGTGGTTGATGCTGATGCCCTTGCCGTGCTGCTCCGCGAGGGCCCGGGCGACGCGAGCCGCCTGGCCGTCCGTGAGCGGCGTCGCGGTGATGACCGTCGCGACGAGCTTGCCGGCCTGCTCGGCCACGATGCGCGAGGCATCGCGGACGAGTTCACCGATTCGACGACCACGCGGCTGCTGCACGAGGTGCGACAGGATCACGATGGTCTGCTCCGATGCCTTGCCGCCGAGCAGCCGCTCGACGAGGGCGCTCTTCTCCGACGGGCTGCCGAGCTTGGTGCCCAGCGCCAGCTCGAGGTCGGCGTCCGAACGGACGGCGGTCTCGAAGGAGAACAGTTCGGCTTCGATCGGCGTGCCGGACGCTGCCGTGGCGGCGACGGCGCGGATGCCCGCGTCCTCGATGCCGACGAGCAGGTCCTGGTGCGAGGACCAGCGCGAGCCGGCCACCGCGGTCAGGACCGCACGCGTCGCGGCCGACTGGCCGGCGAAGACGCGGTCGAGGACCACCTTCTTGCCGACCGGGTCGGCCGTCGGGTCGGACAGCAGACCGAGCAGCTGCGGCGCACCGGCGATCGCACGCCCTGCGGCGAGGATCTCGGCACCGGCGGCGAGGTCGGCCGCACCGCCGAGGTCGGCGAGCACCGCCCTCGTCGACGCCAGTGCTTCCCTGGTGGCGCTGCGCATGCTCAGCGCTCCCCGGCCGACGATGCCGACGAACCCTGCGAGGCTTCGAGGTCAGCGAGGAACCGGTCCACGACCGCGGTCGACTTGGCGTCGTCCTTGAGCGACTCCCCGATCACGCCGGAGGCGAGGTCGAGGGCGAGGGTGCCCACCTCGGTCCGGAGCGACTGGAGCGCGCTCTGACGCTCGGCCTCGATCTGGGCCTGCGCGTTGGCGGTGATGCGTGCTGCATCGGCCTGCGCCTGCTCGCGGAGCTCGTTGCCGATCGCGTTGGCGTCGGAACGGGCCTGCTCACGGATGCGCGATGCCTCGGCACGGGCCTCGGCGAGCTGCTTGTTGTACTCGTCGAGCGCGGCAGCGGCCTGCTCCTGAGCAGCCTCGGCCTTCTTGATGCCACCCTCGATGGCCTCGGTGCGCTCGTCGAGCATCTTCGTGATCCGCGGGATGATGACCCGCCAGAAGACCAGCAGGATGACGACGAACGCCACCGCGGACCACACGATGTCGTACAGCGGCGGTACGAGGGGATTGTGCGTCTCCTCGGCCGCGATGATGAGTGCGTTCTGCATCGAGAGGCCTTAGTTGGTGAAGATGAAGTACGTCGCGATACCGATGAAGGCGAGTGCCTCGGTGAAGGCGATACCGATGTACATGAGGGTCGTCAGGCGGCCCTGGAGCTCCGGCTGGCGAGCGACGGACTCGATCGTCTTGCCGACGACGATGCCCACGCCGATGGCCGGGCCGATCGCCGCGAGGCCGTAGCCCACGGTCGCGATGTTGCCGGAGATTGCCGCGAGAACGGTCGTTGCGTCCACGTGTTTTCCTTTCAGGATGCGGCCCGGCGGATGCCGTGCCGTATTGGGGGTCAGTTCAGGTCGTTGGTCAGTGCTCGTCAGCCAGCGCGAGCTGGATGTACACAGCGGTCAGGAGCATGAAGACGTACGCCTGCAGCAGCGCGACCAGGATCTCGAAGAAGCTGAACGCGATGCCGAACGCGAGGGTTCCGACTCCGAACGCCTTGAAACCGAGCGAGGCGTCGAAGAAGAAGAACTGCGTGGCAGCGAAGAACAGGACGAGCAGCAGGTGACCGACGACCATGTTCATCAGGAGTCGCAGGGTCAGCGTCACCGGACGGAGCACGAAGGTCGAGACGAGCTCGATCGGCGTCACGATGATGTACAGGTACCACGGGACCCCGGGCGGGAACAGCGAGTTCCGCAGGAAGGTGCCCGGGTGCTTGCGCAGACCCGCGTAGATGAACGCCACGTAGGCGACGATCGCGAGGATCATCGGGTACGCGATGCGGCTGGTGCCCTGCAGGTTGAGCCCCGGGATCAGACCCGTGAGGTTCAGGAACAGCACGGAGAAGAAGATCGTGGCCAGCAGCGGCAGGAACCGCTTGCCGTCCTTCTCACCCAGGTTGTCGAAGGTGTTCCGGCGGACGACGTCGAACGCGTACTCGATGAGCGCCTGGCCGCGGCCGGGGACGAGCTTGAGCGAACGGGTCCCGATGATGCCGATCAGCAGCAGGACCGCGACGGCGATGAACCGGATGATGACGAGTCGGTCGATCTCGAAGGGCGTCCCGGCGAAGAAGATCGCATCCGGGAAGAACTCGTTGATCGACGGACCATGGAACTCGGCGGCCTTGCTGCTCCCCGCCGCAACGGTGTTACCCGCAGCGGTGAGGGACAGGGGAAGAGCGTGGGATAGCAGCGCTGTCTCCTGTGTCGGCGCGCGCACGCATGGCACGCGATGGTGGACGTTGTGGAGGCTCGTCCGCTCCGAGCAATGCTCCGGACGCGGACTCCGAGAAGCCTATCAGGTGCGAGAGGCTTCCCGGGCTCTCAGTTGCGGGGCGCGTCCTTCTCAGGAGACGCGGAGTCTCCGGGAAGGCTGACCCCGATCGGGATCCGGGCCTTCGCGACCGCGACCACGTCGATCACGAGCGAGCCGACGACCCCGACGATGATCGCGATCGCGAGCACCGGGAAGTCCACCCAGGCGCGGTCGCGCAGCAGGACGAGCACGACGATGAACACGACGAACTTGAGCAGCCACGTGCCCATCACGATCCCGAAGAACGCGCCGGAGATCATCTGCCCCTTGGAGACGCGCAGCGCCACCAGCACGCTCACAGCGGTCAGCCCGAGGAACACCACGCTGAGGACGGCTCCGAGCAGGCCACCGGCGAGCCCGGGACCGCCGGCGACGAGCAGTCCGACGACTCCCCCGACGACGGCGAGTCCGACGGCCAGGAGCGCGCCCCAGGTGATGATGCGGCGGAACACCGGCCGGACGTGGTCGAGCGCGTTCGGTGCGGTCACGAGTTGTCTCCTGGGATCGAGCGGTCGTTGGCGGCCCGGTCGAGCGGGTCGAGGCTGGCGTCCACCACGGCGGTGGACCGGGTGGCGACCTGTGCGGCGAACTCGGCGCGTTTGCGGCCGAGCGGGGCGAAGGTGGCGACGGCGCAGACGATGAAGCCGACGGCGACGAAGACGACCACCCAGTACCAGTCCACGAAGAGGAACAGCAGGCAGCCGATCGCCACGGTGGCCGTCCACGCGTAGAAGATGAGCACGGCGTGGAAGTGCGAGTGCCCCATGTCGAGCAGGCGGTGGTGCAGGTGCTTCCGGTCTGCCGAGAACGGCGACTTGCCCGCGCTGAGCCGACGCGTGACCGCGAGCCCGAAGTCGAGGATCGGCACGATGAGGATCGCGAACGGCAGCAGGATCGGGATGAACGCCGGCAGCAGCGCCTGGCGTGTCTGCACCGCAGCCGGGTCGATGTTGCCCGTGACCGAGACCGCGCTGGTGGCCATCAGGAAGCCCACGAGCAGGGCGCCGGCATCCCCCATGAAGAGCTTCGCGGGGTGCCAGTTGAGGATGAGGAAGCCGAAGCAGGCACCGACGAGCACGGCGGTGAGCAGTGACGGCAGGTTGAAGAAGAACTCCGTCTGCACGACCACGCGGTTGATGAAGAACGTGTAGAGGAAGAACACGCCGCCGGCGATGATCGCCACCCCGGCGACGAGTCCGTCGAGGCCGTCGATGAAGTTCACCGCGTTCATGACGAGCACCACCGCCAGCACGGTGAAGATCAGGCTCATGTAGGACGACCCGACCCCGAGCGTGTTGCCGATCGGCAGCGACACGATCGCCACGCCCTGCCAGGCGAGGATCCCCGCGGCGATGATCTGCCCCGCGAGCTTCGTCATCCAGTCGAGGTCCCAGATGTCGTCGGCGACGCCGAGGACCACGATGATGGTCGCTCCCCCGAGCACCGCCAGCACACGACCCGGTTCGGAGAACACCAACCGGAAGTAGTCGGTACCGGCGATCGACGGGAAGAGGAACCACGCCGCGAGCAGGGACACGATGACACCGATGTACATCGCGATGCCGCCGAGCCGGGGCGTCGGCGTGCGGTGCACGTCCCGCTCGCGGACCTTCGGGTACCACTTGTACTTCAGCCCCAGCTTCCAGACGATCCAGCTGACGCAGAAGCTCACCACGGCCGCGATGGCCCCGGCGAGCAGGTAGTACTTCATCCGACGAGGTCGGCTCCGACGACCCTGGTGATCTCCTCGTCCGGGATCACACCGTGGCGGACGATTCGGAGCTTGCCGCCGTCGGAGAGCCCCGTGGCGTCGACGATCGTCGAACCGGTCGACTCCGCGAACCCCTCGTGCGGCTCGAGCGAGCCCCCGTCGAGGTAGACCGCGACGCTGTCGCCGAGCATCGCCTCGGCCTGGTCGGCGTCCATCGCGGCCGGGTCCCCCGTCGTGTTCGCCGAGGACACCGCGAGCGGACCGACCTCCTGCAGGAGTTCGAGCGCGATCCGCGAGTCCGGCATCCGGAGCGCCACGGTGCCCCGTGTCTCGCCGAGGTCCCAGTCGAGGGACGGCTGCGCACGGAGGATCACGGTGAGGCCGCCGGGCCAGAACTCGTCGACGAGGTCGCGCACCTGCTGCGGGATGTCGCTCGCGAGCGCGTCCAGGGTCGGCGGTCCGGGGATGAGCACCGGCGGCGGCGACTGCCGGGTGCGTCCCTTCGCGTCGAGCAGTCGCTGGACGGCGGCCGCGCTGAAGGCGTCCGCGGCCACGCCGTAGACGGTGTCGGTGGGGACCACGACGAGCTCTCCGCGCCCGAGTGCGGCACGTGCGAGCCGCATCCCGGTCAGGAGCCCGTCGGAGTCGGTGCAGTCGTATCGGGATGCCATGACTCGACGATGATAGTGCGACACAATGGGTGGCATCGTGAACGAGTCCCCTGCGCCCCGCCTCCTGTTCCTCTTCGACATGGACGAGGTCCTCGTCCGGTACGACTGGCAGGTGCGGATGGCCGCACTCGCCGAGTTCACCGGGCACGAGTTCGCGGAGCTCCGTCGCCGCTGGTGGGACTGCGGCAACGAGCAGCGCGCCGAGGCCGGCGGGTACGCCGACGGCGACGAGTACCTCGCCGCCTTCGCCGAGGCCATGGGCTGCGACGTCCCCGAGACCGAGTGGGCGCGGATCCGCGGCGCCGCGATGACCGAGCTGCCCGATCGGATCGAGGCGGTGCGCGTCGCGAGCGAGCACGGTCGGGTCGGCCTCCTGACGAACAACGGACCGCTGGCCGGCCGGTGGATCCACCGCTGGGCGCCGTCCCTCGCGCCCGTCTTCGGCGAGCACCTCGACACCACGAGCAACTTCGGGGCGCGCAAGCCCGAGCCCGAGGTCTACCGGCGCGCGCTCGAGCACCACGGCGTGCCCGCCGAGCGCACGTTCTTCGCGGACGACATGCCGATCAACGTCGAGGGCGCGCAGAGCGTCGGCATCCACGCGGTGCTCGTCGAGGAGCACACCGACCTGCGCGAAGCCGTCCTCGCCTTCGTCGCGGAACAGCACGCCGCCGCGCCCGTCGCGGAGCAGCCGGACCGCAGCGCGAACGTCCCATCACGCGTGCGGTAGG
>NZ_MJGQ01000079.1:0-317 GCF_001865095.1 Curtobacterium sp. MCBA15_013
TTTATAGAGTATTGGCGGCCGGATAAAAAGTATAACTTTGTGACCAAATGTACTTCTGCCCGGAAAGTCACGTAATTGATACGGGATTTCTCCGGATGCATTCGCGGCTCGGGTACAATACCATCTGTGTCCACAGCATAGCACTTATTCCCAGGATCGCTCTGCAGACCGGTTCGTGTTTTCAACCTTTTACCTGGCGAGGCAATATGACAGTCCGACTCGGCATCGTGATGGACCCCATCGAAAAGATCCATTTCAAGAAAGACAGCTCTCTGGCCATGTTGCTGGCGGCGCAGAAGCGGGGCTGGGAAATCGAG
>NZ_MJGQ01000080.1:0-272 GCF_001865095.1 Curtobacterium sp. MCBA15_013
AAACGTCCACAGAATACAAAGAGGGCTACAAACAAGACCCGAAGCTGCCATCCCATCCCGACGAAATCTATGGCAAACATTGGGCCGATTGGTACAGCTTCCTTGGCACTGAGCGCCCCAGTGAGAAGTACGCCACTGTTGCCGAGGCGTCCGAAGCCGCTCAACGCTTGGGGGTCAAAACACAGACGGAATACTTTGAGGACTACCAAAAAGACCCGAAGCTGCCATCGAATCCCCACCGAAGTTATGCCGGAGATTGGGATGATTGGTAT
>NZ_MJGQ01000081.1:0-311 GCF_001865095.1 Curtobacterium sp. MCBA15_013
GTCCAGCAACGGGGCCAGGTAAGAGGCGGCCAACTGGGGTTCGTTGCGCTCCCGGTAGATCTCGATCAGGGCGCTGTTCTGCCAGCAGGAAATCAACATGGGTTGGCGGGGGTCGCTGTGGTGCTGGTCGACCCATTGCCGCACTCGGGTACAGGTATCCAGGGCTTCGTCGATATCTCCCCGATTGTACTGAATCCAGGCAAGCAGGCCGCCGCTTGAGAGCACGGTACTGGGTTTGCGTTCCAGTTCCCCATAACGCACAGCGGAGGTCAGGGCATCCTCGGCGGCCGCCAGGTCGCCCTTACCATAAT
>NZ_MJGQ01000082.1:0-234 GCF_001865095.1 Curtobacterium sp. MCBA15_013
ACCACATGGACAGTTTTAGAATCGTAAACCGGAGTTAAAGCATGAGCAGCACGAATGAAACAGGCGGTTCATTACCCATCATTGACCTGTCGTTACTCTCGGGAACCGAGCAACAAAGGCAGGCGCTGACGAGCTCGCTGACCGAAGCCTGTCTGCATACGGGGTTCTTCTATATCCGCGAACATGGCATCCCCCCAGAGCTGATCGATCAGGTATTCAGGGAGTCACAGGCTC
>NZ_MJGQ01000083.1:0-310 GCF_001865095.1 Curtobacterium sp. MCBA15_013
GGCTGGCAACAGTGGCTCAGTGGCCAGCACCACCACGCTGGATCAGACGGCTCCGACCGTGGGCGTGAACCCCCGAACCACCAACGACACCACACCGGCACTGACCGGCACGGTGGATGACGCCAGTGCCGACGTCACCGTGACCGTGAATGGTAATGACTACAGCGCCACCAATAACGGTGATGGTACCTGGACCCTGGCCGACGACACATTGCCAGCGTTGGGTGCGGGGGATTACACCGTCACCGTAACCGCGGTTGATCCGGCGGGTAACGAAGGGTCGAACACCGGCACCCTCACCGTGGATACC
>NZ_MJGQ01000084.1:0-233 GCF_001865095.1 Curtobacterium sp. MCBA15_013
GAGGACGTCGACGTCCTCGCGCACCAGCCAGTCGACGATCCGACCCACTCGGGTGCGGACGGAGTTCACGTTCCAGGTCGCCACGCGCATGGGTCCGAACCTACCGTGCGCCGGCGCGGCGGGGCTCCGCGCGCCGGGCCGTGCTCCCGGGCGGAGCACGGCACGATGGTGTTCGCTGGACACCAGGACGAGACTGCATCGGAGGCACTCATGGCATCGACGACGAACCGCGT
>NZ_MJGQ01000085.1:0-516 GCF_001865095.1 Curtobacterium sp. MCBA15_013
GGCACCGCGCCTCCTGTGTGTTCAGCGCTCGCGTCTGTGCGCGCTACTTCGACTCGTAGAGTCGGCTGCTCTCGTCGTGCCACTCGATGGCGGTCGCCGCGAGCTTGTCCTTGAACTCGGCGCCGTGGTGCGCACAGAAGTACAGCTCACCGCTGGCCATGGTGGCCCGGATGTACGCCTGCGCGCCGCAGCTGTCGCAACGGTCGGCAGCGGTGAGCTGGTGGCTGCTGACTTCGTCGATGGAGAGGTCCTGCACGGTCTGGGTCATTGCTGTGCTCCTCACGGATCGCAGGTGGTGCGGCTTGGTCCACCTATTTCAACACGTGATGCCTGAGAGTGGCGCATTGTGATCGCCCGTTTCGCTCAGCGCGGATCGGCTGTCCCCAGTCCGAGTGTCCGCGCGGTGGTGTCGGTGCGGATCGCTAGCATCGGAAGGTGAGCTCCGACTACTCTGCACGCCATCTCTCCGTCCTCGAAGGGCTCGAGGCGGTCCGCAAGCGTCCGGGCATGTACATC
>NZ_MJGQ01000086.1:0-110298 GCF_001865095.1 Curtobacterium sp. MCBA15_013
GGAGGCGCGGTGCCGGCTGGCACCGCGCCTCCCGTCCGTCACGCACCCGCGTCGGACCGCCGTGTCAGGCCGTCCGCAGCACGAGACCGCCGTGCTCGACGCGCAGGCTGGCAGCGGCCACCAGGCCGAACGGATCACCGTCCAACTGCAGCTGTTCGGGCTCGTCGAGCACGAGGTCGAGTCGCCGCGCCGTCGTGTAGCCGAGCGTCCGCGACCGCGGCAGGAAGCGCGCGAGCAGCCGTCCGAAGCGCGTCCGGTGGTAGAAGCGGTTGAGCGACAGGCCGTAGCCGATCTTCGTCCAGCCGAAGGCGCCACGCGGGCGGAACGCCACCGCGTCGAGGAGCCCGTCGTCCGGCTGCGCTTCGGGGAGGAGCAGCAGGCCCGCCGTGAGGGTCCCGCAGTTGCCCACGATGACGGTGTGCGCCCGCATGCTGTGCTCGTCGCCCTCGTCGAGGCGGTACCGGAGGTCGACCTGGCGGTTGCCGACCACGGACCGCATGATCGGGTCGGAGTAGGCGAGCCAGCCGAAGCGCTTCTTCAGGCCGGCGTTCGTGTCCGCGGCCATCCGGGCGTCGAGCCCGATCCCCGCCATCACGAGGAACGCGTGCTCGGTCGTGTCCCCGTCGGCGGTGGTGAGCGCGGCGAAGGCGACGTCGACGGCACGGTCAGCGCCGTGGAACGCCGACCGGACGGCCGCGGTGACGTCACCGATCGGGATGCCGAGGTTCCGTGCGTAGAGGTTGCCGGTGCCTGTCGGGAGCAGGGCGATCGGGATGCCGGACCCGTGCAGCACCTCGGCTGCGACCCGCAGCGTGCCGTCGCCACCGACGACCAGCACGACGTCGGGTGCGCTGTCACGAGCGGCGCGTGCGGCGGCGCGGCCGTCGTCGTCGGCCGCGGTCTCGAACCAGGCGGTGTCGGCCCAGCCGAGCGACCCCTGCTCGGTGGCGACCGCCGAGCGGAGGGCGGCGAGGTCGACCGCGGAGGGGTTCACGACGACGGCCGCGTGCTGCGGGCCGGCCGTCCGGTGCGTGCGGTCGGGGGCTGCGGGAGTGGAGGGCACCAGTCGACGCTACAGCCGGACGCGAGGCGATCGCGCCGCGGACCGGTGTGTCCGATCCCCGCGGATCCGCCGAACCTGGCAATCGGGACCCTCGCGCACAGGTACGCGAGCGAGACTCGCGGCACGGCGAGTGCCGGGTGACTTCGACACCTGTGCGGTACCTCTCCTGAACAGGCAGGGGCCGTCATGGCCAGCACGCCCATCGTCCGCTCACTCACCCTCATCGGCACCGGGATCGGACTGGCGGCAGCGCTGGCGCTCGCTTGCTCCGGTCCCGCCTCGGCCGCGACCGTCATCGACGGTCCGATCGGGCTCGGCACGGCCGCGACGTACGGCGTCCTCGGCGCCTCGACCGTCACGAACACCGGGCCCACCACCGTCCAGGGCGACCTCGGCCTCTCCCCGGGGACCTCGATCACCGGGTTCGGCGGACCCGGCAACGGGATCGTGAACGGCACGGTGCACCAGACCGACGCGGCAGCGACCCAGGCCCAGGCCGACACCACGACCGCGTACGACGTGGCGGCGTCGCTGACCCCGACGCAGACCGGCGTCTCGGAGCTGAACGGCCTCAGCCTGTCGCCCGGTGTCTACACCGGCGACGCACTGCGACTCGCGGACACCGGGATGCTGACGCTCGCGGGCAGCGCCGACTCCGTGTGGGTGTTCCAGGCCGCGTCGACGCTGACGATCGGATCGGGCACGCGCATCCTCACCACGGGTGGCGCGAGCTCCTGCAACGTCTTCTGGCAAGTCGGCAGCTCGGCGACCATCGGCAGCGCCGCGCAGTTCCAGGGCACGGTCCTCGCGGACCAGTCCGTCACGGCCACCACGGGTGCGACCGTCGTCGGGCGTCTGCTCGCGCGCACCGCTGCCGTCACGCTCGACACGAACACCATCACCGCGCCGACCGGGTGCCCGGCCCCCGGCACCCCCTCCGAGACGGTGGCTCCGACGATCACGTCCGGCACCCCCACGGCCGCGACCGCCGGCACGCCCTACTCGTTCCCGGTGACGGCGACGGGAACGCCCGCGCCCACGTACTCGGACGGCGGGACCCTGCCGCCCGGCCTCACGATCAACCCGACGACCGGGGTCATCTCCGGCACCCCGACGACGCCCGGCACCACGACGGTGACGATCACGGCGGACAACGGCACGGCCCCGGCCGACACCGAGACGTACGTCCTCACCGTCCGCGCTCCCGCGGTGGTCCCGACGCCGACCCCCACTCCCTCGGCACCGACGTCGAGCGCTCCGGCCGTGCCGGTCGCTGCGGGCTCGGGCAGCGGTGGTTCCGGGAACTCCCCGGCGGAACTCGCCTTCACCGGCAGCGACCCGACGGTGCCGCTCACGATCGCCGGAGCACTCCTCGTCGCCGGCTCCGCGCTGCTCGTGCTGCGGTCCCGTACCCTGCGTGCCCGACGACGTCCGGCACAGCGCGCGTAGCGTCGGGAGCATGACGAAGCACTGGGTGGCCCCGCGGTTCGGCGGCAGCGAAGTCCTCGAGTACGTCGAGACCGAGGTGCCGGCCCCGGGGCCCGGCGAGGTGACGATCGACATCCGCGCTGCGGGCATGAACCCCGCCGACACGAAGCACACCCGACAGGGCGACCCGTCGGACCTGCCGATCGCGATCGGCTACGAGGTCGCGGGCGTCCTGAGCGCCGTCGGTCCGTACACCGAGATCGCGTCCGGCGGGGGAGCGGTCGGTGACGAGGTCCTCGCGTTCCGGGTCGCTGGTGGCTGGGCCGAGCGACTCACGGTGCCGGCACGGGACGTGTTCGCCAAGCCCGCGGTCCTCGGCTTCCCCGAGGCCGCGAACCTCCTGCTCACCGGCACCACCGCCGCGGACATGCTCCGGGTGACCCGGGCCTCGGGGAACGACACGGTCCTCGTGCACGGTGCCGCCGGTGCCGTCGGGGTCAGCCTCCTGCAGCAGCTCCGCCTCCTCGGGGCGCGGGTCATCGGCACCGCCTCCGAGCGCAACGCCGACACCGTCGCGGACTTCGGCGGTGAGTGGATCGCGTACGGCGACGGACTCGAGGACCGGGTCCGGGCACTCGTGGCCGACGGCACGGGCGACGGCGTCGACGTGGCGCTCGACTGCGTCGGGACCGACGAGGCCGTCGACGTCTCGCTCGCGCTCGTCGCGGACCGGTCGCGCATCGTCACGATCGCCGCGTTCGGTCGAGCGGGGGCCGACGGCATCCGTGCGATCGGCGGAGCCCAGCCGGAGAGCAAGGTGTTCCGAGACTCGGTGCGGCAGCGACTCATCGACCTCGCGGGCGACGGGCAACTCGCCGTCCCCGTCGCGCGGACGTTCCCGCTCGCCGAGGCGAAGGCCACGGCCGAGGTGCTCGAGTCGCAGCACCCCGGCGGGAAGCTCGCGCTCGTCCCCTGACCCGGCGCGGACGTGGCCGGGGCGTTCTGGTTGAATCGCACTCGTACTTCAGCCAACACCCGAGGGGGACCCATGACCGACCAGTACCCGCCGCAGAACCCGTACGGCCAGCAGCCCGCACCGACCGGGCCCGGCGGCGAACCGCCGATCTGGGCGCCCTGGTACGGCATCTCGTTCGGCAAGGCGTTCTCGCGCTTCTTCAAGAAGTACGCGACGTTCAGCGGCCGCGCGAGCCGCAGCGAGTACTGGTGGTGGTACCTCTGGAGCGCCATCATCGGCACGGTGGCGTCGATCATCACGGGCATCCTGACGGCGGCCACCGGCACGACGACCACCACGACCTCCTCGACGTACGTGGGCTTCTCGACGATGTCGACCAACCCGCTCGCCGGGACGGCCTTCTGGATCGTCGGACTCGCGCTCATCATCCCGACGCTGGCGCTCATCGTGCGACGCCTCCACGACGCGAACATCAACGGGCTCTTCGCGCTGCTGCTGCTCATCCCGTTCCTCGGTGCGGTCGCGGTGTTCATCATGATGTTCCTGCCGTCGAACCCGCAGGGCGCCCGGTTCGATCGACCGACCGGTTCGCGATGACGACCGGCGGCGAACCCGGGTGGGGACAGCCGGACGGGCAGCAGCCGCCGGCCGGGCAGCCGAACGGCCAGCCCTCGCTGCCCTACGGGCAGCAGCCGCCGGCCGGGCAGCCGTACGGCCAGCAGTACGGCCAGACGTTCCCGCCGTACGGCCAGCCGTACGCGCAGCTCCAGCCCCCGATCCCGGTCGGGCCGGACGGCACGCCCCCGCTCTGGGCACCCTGGTACGGCATCGGCTTCCTCGACGCCGCCACGCGCTTCTTCAAGAAGTACGCGCGGTTCGACGGGCGCGCCAGCCGGAGCGAGTTCTGGTTCTGGGCGCTCGCCAACGGGCTGGTCAACCTCGTCTTCCTCGGTGCCTACCTCGTCGCACTGTTCTCGTGGATCGCGGCGAACACCTCGACCGACGCGTACGGCGTGACACGGTCCGACGCCGTGGGGCCGCCCGTCGTCGCGCTGCTGATCGGCGGGGTCTGGGGGCTCTGGTGGCTCGCGACGATCGTGCCGAGCCTGGCCCTGGGGTGGCGCCGGGTGCACGACGCGAACCTGGCCGGACCGTTCTGGCTCATCGCGCTGTTCGTCGGGATCGCCGGGATCGTGTTCGGCGCCCTCGAGTCGAACCCGGCCGGTGCGCAGTACGACCGCCCCAATCTCGGGTAGCGCGACCACCACGACGAAGCGGCCCGCCCCGGCAGGGGGCGGGCCGCTTCGTCGTGCTGCGGTCGGGGCGCGGGTCAGACCACCCGGAGCCGCGAGAGCGAACCGTCCACGACCAGATCGCGCACCGTGACGGACGGATCCGCCGTCTGGAAGCGCAACGCGCCTCCGGGCTGGTCGAACCAGGGCTGGACGAACCGGACCGTCACCAGGAACGGCCGTTCGACCAGGTAGCGGTGCGTCTCGGGCGCCGACGCGACGTGCGGCGGCAGTGAGCGCTGCGGCAGCGGGGTGTCGAGCGGGTGCAGCAGGTAGCCGTCCGGGCCACCGACGCGGTCCACGGGCACGCCGGCCGGCACCTGGATCGTGAGGCCCTGCTCGCCCGCCTGCGCCACCTGCTGCGCGAGCTGCGGGTACGTCGACGCCGCCCGGTCGCGGAGCCCGTCGAGCTCGTACCGGGGGATGTCCTTCGGCGCCGGGAACGGCCGGTTGAGGAAGCGACGGAGCATCTCGACCGCGTCCGCTTCGCCCCGGGCGGTCGCGAGACGCCGCGCGGTGCCGTAGTCGACGACCTCGAGCGCGAAGTCGCCCGTGCCCTCGACCGCCACGACTCGGAGCGCGCCCTCGACCGGGGGCTCGTGCAGGGTCTCTCCGGGGAGCTGCACGTAGCGGATCGTGTAGCCGAGCTGGTCGAGGATGGGGCGGGTGTCCGCGAAGGTCATGGAGCGGAGCCTATCGGTGGTGCCCCTGACGTGCCTTGGACGGAGCCGAGCGTCGGCCCCGTCCCGGCGACGTCGTCAGGCTCGGCCCCGCATGACGGCCTGCTTGACCTCGGAGATCGCCTTCGTGACCTGGATCCCACGCGGGCACGCGTCGGTGCAGTTGAAGGTCGTGCGGCAGCGCCACACGCCCTCCTTGTCGTTGAGGATGTCGAGCCGGACGTCGGCCGCGTCGTCGCGCGAGTCGAAGATGAACCGGTGCGCGTTCACGATGGCGGCGGGACCGAAGTACTGGCCGTCCGTCCAGAACACCGGGCAGGA
Organism: Curtobacterium sp. MCBA15_013; assembly: GCF_001865095.1. NCBI lineage: Bacteria > Bacillati > Actinomycetota > Actinomycetes > Micrococcales > Microbacteriaceae > Curtobacterium > Curtobacterium sp. MCBA15_013. The sequence continues at coordinate 5,761 of NZ_MJGQ01000086.1, forward strand.
CGACGTGCACGCGGCGCAGAGGATGCACTTCGTGGTGTCGTCGAAGCGCGCACGGTCGGCCACCGACTGGATGCGCTCCTTGCCCGGGGTGGGGGCGGTCGCGGGCTGCAGGAACGGCTGGACCTCACGGAAGGACTTGAAGAACGGCTCCATGTCGACGACGAGGTCCTTCTCGAGCGGCAGGCCCTTGATCGCCTCGACGTAGATCGGCTTCGACACGTCGAGGTCCTTGATCAGCGTCTTGCACGCCAGCCGGTTGCGCCCGTTGATGCGCATCGCGTCGGAGCCGCAGACGCCGTGCGCGCAGGAGCGCCGGAAGGTCAGGGACCCGTCCTGGTCCCACTTGATCTTGTGGAGCGCGTCGAGGATGCGGTCGGTCGGCAGCATCATGACGTCGAAGTCCTGCCAGCGCGGCTCGTCGTCGACGTCCGGGTCGAACCGGCGGATGATGAGCGTCACCGGGAACGATCCGGGAGGGGCGTCCTGCACGGTGTCGGTGCGGGGTGCGTCGGAGACCAGGGTGTCGGTCATCTCAGTACTTCCTCTCCATCGGCTGGTACCGCGTCACGACGACTGGCTTCCAGTCGAGGGTGATGTGGTCGTCGGCGAGTGACGAGTGCGGGTCGCCCGTCAGGTACGCCATGGTGTGCTGCATGTAGTTCTCGTCGTCGCGCTTCGGGTAGTCGTCGCGCATGTGGCCGCCGCGGGACTCCTTGCGGTTCCGGGCGGAGTACACGACGACCTCGGCGAGGTCGAGCAGGAACCCGAGCTCGACGGCCTCGAGCAGGTCGGTGTTGAACCGCTTGCCCTTGTCCTGCACGGAGACCTGCAGGAAGCGGTTCCGGAGCGTGTGGATGGTCTCGGTGACGCGGGCGAGCGACTCGTCGGTGCGGAACACCTGCGCGTTCTTGTCCATCTCGTCCTGCAGCTCCTTGCGGAGCACGGCGATGCGCTCGGTGCCGGTCGAGGCACGGAGCTGCGCGAGCATGTCGCGGACGCCGGCGGCCGGGTCATCGGGCAGGGGGAGGAACTCGGCGGTCTTGACCCACTCGGCCGCGTTGTTGCCCGAGCGCTTGCCGAAGACGTTGATGTCGAGCAGCGAGTTGGTGCCGAGGCGGTTCGAACCGTGGACGGACACGCAGGCGCACTCGCCGGCGGCGTAGAGCCCGGGAACGACCGTGGTGTTGTCGTACAGGACCTCGGCGTCGGTGTTGGTCGGGATGCCGCCCATCGCGTAGTGCGCCGTCGGCATGACGGGCACCGGCTCGACGACCGGGTCGACACCGAGGTAGGTGCGCGCGAACTCGGTGATGTCGGGGAGCTTGGTCTCGAGTACCTCGGCCCCGAGGTGCGTGCAGTCGAGCAGCACGTAGTCCTTGTTCGGCCCGGCGCCACGGCCCTCGGCGACCTCCTGCACCATGCACCGGGCGACGATGTCGCGCGGGGCGAGGTCCTTGATGGTGGGGGCGTAGCGCTCCATGAACCGCTCGCCCGAGGCGTTGCGGAGGATCGCGCCCTCGCCGCGGGCGCCCTCGGTGAGGAGGATGCCGAGGCCGGCGAGCCCGGTCGGGTGGAACTGGAAGAACTCCATGTCCTCGAGCGGGAGGCCGGTGCGCCAGACGATGCCGACGCCGTCGCCGGTCAGGGTGTGGGCGTTCGAGGTGGTCTTGTACATCTTGCCGAAGCCACCGGTCGCGAAGATCATCGCCTTGGCGTGGAAGACGTGGAGGTCACCGGTCGCGAGCTCGTAGGCGACGACACCGGCGGGCTGCTTGCGGGTGACGCCGTCCTCGCCGACGACGTCGACCATGATGAGGTCGAGCGCGTAGAACTCGTTGAAGAAGTTCACGCCGAGCTTCACGCAGTTCTGGAACAGCGTCTGCAGGATCATGTGGCCCGTGCGGTCCGCGGCGTAGCAGGCCCGGCGGACGGGGGACTTGCCGTGGTCGCGGGTGTGACCGCCGAATCGCCGCTGGTCGATCTTGCCCTCGGGCGTGCGGTTGAACGGCAGGCCCATGTTCTCGAGGTCGATGACCGCGTCGATGGCTTCCTTCGCGAGGATCTCGGCGGCGTCCTGGTCGACCAGGTAGTCGCCGCCCTTGATCGTGTCGAAGGTGTGCCACTCCCACGAGTCCTCTTCGACGTTGGCGAGCGCCGCGGCCATCCCGCCCTGCGCCGCACCGGTGTGCGATCGCGTCGGGTACAGCTTCGAGATGACGGCCGTCTTCGCCTTCGGGCCGGCCTCGATGGCGGCACGCATGCCGGCACCGCCCGCGCCGATGATGACGATGTCGAACTGGTGGTGGTGAACGGTGGTCTCGGTCACTGGGGCCTTTCAGGAGTGGTGCCGCGCCGGCAGGGGCGTGCGGCGGCGAGGTCGAGGACGCGTGCTGCGGCTACTGGGCCGGGCAGAACGACGGCAGGTCCGCGGCGGCTGCGCCGGCGGGGCACGGGTCGAACGTCCAGCACACGAGCAGGCCGAGCACGATGAGCACGACGCAGGCGATGAGGATCGCGACGAGCAGGGTCTTGCGGATGCCCGGCTTCGACACGTAGTCGTTGACGATCGTCCGCATGCCGTTCGAGCCGTGGATCAGCGCGAGGACGAGCATGAGCGAGTCCCACACCTGCCAGAACGGCGACGCCCACTTGCCGGCGACGAACGCGAAGTCGATCTGCTTGACGCCCTCGCCCGCCACCATGTTGACGAAGAGGTGCCCGAAGATCAGCACGACGAGCAGGACGCCCGAGCCGCGCATGTAGATCCAGCCCCACTTCTCCCAGTTGGTGGAGCGGCGGGCTGCTGCTGCCGAGCGCGGGGGCTCGATGGTCTGCGTGGTCATCCGGATGCCCCCTAGTTGAAGTCCGCGACGAGGTTCATGAGCTGGCGCGGCAGGAAGCCGGCGATGGCGATCGCCCAGAGGACGATCACGATCCAGAACATGGCCCGCTGGTACTTCGGGCCCTTCGACCAGAAGTCGATGAGGATGATCCGGAGCCCGTTGAACGCGTGGAACACGATGGCCATCACGAGCGCGATCTCACCGAGGTTCATGATCGGCGTCTTGTACGTGCCGATGACCGCGTTGTACGCCTCGGGGGAGAGCCGCACGAGGGCGGTGTCGAGGATGTGCACGAGCAGGAAGAAGTAGATCGCCACACCGGTGATGCGGTGCAGGACCCAAGACCACATGCCGGTGGACCCCCGGTAGAGCGTCCCCTGCGGTGTCCGAGAAGCGCGCGGCGCCTCGATCGTCACCTGGGGTGCGGCGGTCGCCGTACCCCCTGCGGTCTGCTCGGCCATGAGCTCGTCCTCCCATAGGACGGGCTCGCCCGATCGGCGAGCCCTTGCCGTTCGTGTTCGTGTGGAACACGACCCATCCTATGCGCGTGCGCTGACCTTCTCGTGCCAACCGGTCCGGGCACCCCGCGTCGTGGCGGGCGGCGCGCCGATCGTGCGGGCCGTGTCGTGGTGGTCGAGCAGTTCGTCGCCGATCGCCTCCCACGTCGTCCCCTCGACCCGGAGCCGCCCGGCGGAGCCCATCCGCTCGGCCAGGGCGCGGTCGTGGTGCAGGGCGAGGACGGCTCGACGCAGGGCCTGCGGCTCGTCCGGGTCGTACAGCTCGCCGTCGAGTCCCGGCGCGACGAGGTCGAGCGGCCCGCCGGCGCTCGGCGCGACGACCGGCAGCCCGCTGGCGTGCGCCTCCTGCAGGGTCTGGCCGAAGGTCTCCGCCGGTCCCGTGTGGACGAACAGGTCCAGGGCCGCGTACGCGTCCGCGAGCGCGTCCCCGCGGAGCGGACCGGTGAACGTGACGTCCAGGTGGCGGAGACGCCGTTCGAGCGCGGCCCGGGACGGACCACCGCCCGCGACCACGATCCGGATCCCGGGGATGCCGCCGAGCTCCGCGAGCCGCTCGACCTCCTTCTCGGGCGCGAGCCGCCCGACGTACCCGACGATGGTCTCGCCGCGCGGGGCGATCCGCCGCCGGAGCGCCCGCACGTGCGCCGACGAGCGGCGCGCGGGGTGGAACAGCTCGGTGTCGACGCCGCGGCCCCAGCGCGCGACGCGGGGGACGCCGTCCTCGGCGAGCATCGCCGCGGTCGCGCTCGACGGCGCGAGCGTCAGCGAGGCGCCGGCGTGGATGCGTCCGAGGATCTTCCGCACCAACGGGACGGTCGCGGTCAGGCCGTTGCGGCGGGCGAACCCGGCCACGTCGGTCTGGAAGACGGCGACGGAGGGGATGCCGAGCCTCCCGGCCGCCGTGATCGCGCGCCCACCCAGCAGGAACGGACTCGCGGCGTGGAGCACGTCGGCGCCGGAGGCGGCGAGGATCGTGTCGAGCACCGGGTGGGGGAGCGCGACCGGGAACTGGCGGTACGCGACGGCCGGGACCCGGTGCACGTCGAAGGAGCGGTACCGCTCCACCGCGGTGCGCGAGCGGAACTGCGCGATGCCGGGGGTGTCCGGCGCGATGACGACCGCGCGGTGACCGCGGCGTTCCAGGTGGTCCAGCACCGCGAGGACGCTGGTGGTGACGCCGTTGAGGGTGGGCAGGAAGCTCTCGGTCACGACGGCGACGGTCCGTTGGGACGTGCCGCGCTCCACGCTGCGTGCGTTCATGGCGGTGTCCATGCTCCGCGCACGGCGTGTCCCCGCGGGGCCGTCGACGTGAACGCCCGGCACGCAGGCGGTGAACAGCCGCGTCTGCGGGTGGCGAACGGTCGCGTCCGCGTGTGGTGGACGATCGGACTGGAGGCGCGGCGCACGACCGGCGGGCCGGCTGCGGTGGCCGTGTGCGGACTCCCGCACCGCGTGCGTGCGGGAAGCGTGCGGGAACCACCCAGGTCGCGCCCGGCCGCACCGGTACGGTGAGCACGTGGCAGACGCACTCGAGGACTTCTACGCGATCATCCCCGCCGGGGGCATCGGATCGCGGCTCTGGCCGTTGTCGCGTGCCGACGCGCCCAAGTTCCTGCACGACCTGACCGGGTCCGGCACCTCGCTGCTCCGGCAGACGTGGGACCGTCTCGCGCCACTGGCCGGCGAGCAGCGGATCATGGTCGTCACCGGCCGTGCGCACCGTGTCGCCGTCGAGTCGCAGCTCCCCGGCGTCGAGGACCACAACGTCGTGCTCGAGAGCGAGCCGAAGGACTCCACGGCGGCCATCGGCCTCGCCGCGGCGATCCTGCGCCGCCGCGAGCCGGACGTCGTCATCGGCTCCTTCGCGGCCGACCACGTCATCGGTGACGCCCGGGGCTTCCGCCGGTCGGTCCGCGAAGCGGTCGTCGCCGCACGCGCCGGCTACATCACGACGATCGGCATCACGCCGACCGAGCCGGCGATCGGCTTCGGCTACATCCACGCGCACGACGACCCGATCGGCATCGAGGGCGCCCCGACCGCCCACGCGGTGCGCTCCTTCGTCGAGAAGCCCGACCTCGACACCGCGCGCTCGTACGTCGAGCAGGGCACCTACCTCTGGAACGCGGGCATGTTCATCGCCCGCGCCGACGTGCTGCTCGCCGAGATCGGCCGGACGAAGCCCGAGCTGCTCGCCGGCATCGAGGAGCTCGCCGACGCGTGGGACACCTCGGCCCGTGGTGCCGTCGTGGACGCGGTGTGGCCGAACCTCGAGAAGATCGCCATCGACTACACGGTCGCCGAGCCCGCCGCCGCCGCAGGGCGCATGGCGGTCATCCCCGGCGACTTCGACTGGGACGACGTCGGCGACTTCGCCTCGCTCGCGAAGCTGCAGTCCGGCGGCCGCGCGAACAACCTCGCGGTGCTCGGGGACGGCGCTCGCATCCTCGCGGACTCGTCGAGCGGCATCGTCGTCTCGCACAGCCAGCGGCTCATCTCGCTCATCGGCGTCGAGGACATCGTCGTCGTGGACACCCCCGACGCCCTGCTCGTGACCACCAGTGCGAACGCGCAGCGCGTCAAGGGTGTGGTGGATGCACTGAAGATCAGCGGCCGCGGCGACGTCCTGTAGCGCTCCATCACGAAAAGCGCTTGACGTCCCCCGAACTGGGGGCAGAACCGTGACTTCGCGTTACGGGCGCGTTTCGGCGCGGTCGCGATCCCGTAACTGATCCCAGGAGTCCCTCAGGGGCGTTCTGTACCGGCCGGGCGGTCGTGTACTGTCGCCACGATCGCCCGGAACGCACGTGGTCCGGGCACGCTCCCCGGAGGAACCCACCCGTGACATCTCGTACCCGTCAGGTCCTGCTGAGCTCCCTCGCGCTCGCCGGTACCGTCGCCGTCCTCGCCGGTTGCTCGGCCGCCCCGTCCGACACCGCGTCCGGCGACAACAAGACCAGCTTCCGCCCCTGCATGGTCTCCGACGCCGGTGGCTTCGACGACAAGTCGTTCAACCAGCTCGGGTTCGAGGGCATGAAGGACGCCGCGTCCGACCTCGGTGCCACCTACAAGTCGGCCGAGTCCAAGGACGCCACCGTCTACGACTCGAACATCGAGCAGCTCATCGGCCAGAACTGCAACCTCATCGTCACCGTCGGCTTCAACCTCGCCGACGCCACGAAGAAGCAGGCCGCGGCGAACCCCGACACCGACTTCGCGATCATCGACGACAACTCGATCGACGCGAAGAACGTCAAGCCGATCACCTTCGACACCTCGCAGGCGGCGTTCCTCGCCGGCTACGCGGCCGCCTCGTACTCGAAGAGCGGCGTCGTCGGCACCTTCGGCGGCATGCAGATCCCGACCGTCACGATCTTCATGGACGGCTTCGCGGACGGCGTGAAGTACTACAACGAGCAGAAGTCGAAGGACGTCAAGGTCGTCGGCTGGGACGTCGACAGCCAGAAGGGCTCCTTCACGGGCGGCTTCGAGGCCGGCACGCAGGCCAAGGCCGTCGCGCAGACCCTGATCGACCAGGACGCCGACGTGATCCTGCCCGTCGGTGGCCCGATCTACCAGTCGGCTGCCGAGGCCATCAAGGACGCGAACAACGGTTCCGTGCTGATCGGTGCGGACAGCGACCTCTACGAGGCCGACCCGCGCTACAAGGACATCGCGTTCACGTCCGTCGAGAAGGGCATGCGCCCCGCCGTCAAGGACGTCGTCGAGCAGGCCGCCGACAAGAAGTACTCCAACGAGCCGTACGTCGGCACGCTGAAGAACGACGGCGTCGGCATCGCGCCGTTCCACGACTACGCCGACAAGGTCGACAGCGGCCTCGAGAAGGAGCTCGACACCATCAAGTCGGGCATCATCGACGGCTCGATCAAGGTCGAGACCAAGGCGACCGTCAAGTAGTCCGGTGAACGCGGGCGGGGGAACCTCCCTCGCCCGCGTTTCCGTGCGTCGATCACAGAAACAGACCCAGAGAACATGAAGCTCGAACTCCGCGGCATCACGAAGCGGTTCGGCCCCCTCGTCGCCAACGACCACATCTCGCTCACCGTCGAGCCCGGTGAGGTCCACTGTCTCCTCGGGGAGAACGGCGCCGGCAAGTCGACCCTGATGAACGTCCTGTACGGCCTGTACCAGGCGGACGAGGGCGAGATCCTCCTCGACGACGTCGTCCAGGACTTCGACGGACCCGGTGACGCCATGCGTTCCGGCATCGGCATGGTGCACCAGCACTTCATGCTCGTCCCCGTCTTCACCGTCGCCGAGAACGTCATGCTCGGCCAGGAGCAGACCGCGTTCGGCGGCCGGCTCGACCTCGCCGGCGCCCGCAAGCGCGTGCGGGAGATCTCCGAGCGCTTCGGGTTCGACGTCGACCCGGACGCCAAGGTCGAGGACCTCCCCGTCGGTGTCCAGCAGCGGGTCGAGATCATCAAGGCGCTGTCCCGCGACGCCTCGGTCCTGGTGTTCGACGAGCCGACGGCCGTCCTCACCCCGCAGGAGACCGACGAGCTGATGGGCATCATGCGGCAGCTCCGTGCGGCCGGCACCGCGATCGTGTTCATCACCCACAAGCTGCGCGAGGTCCGCGAGGTCGCCGACCGCATCACCGTGATCCGCCTCGGCAAGGTCGTCGGCGAGGCATCGCCCACCGCGACGAACAACGAGCTCGCGGCGCTCATGGTCGGCCGTGCCGTCTCCCTCGTCGTCGACAAGGCACCGGCCACCGGTGGTGAGGACGCGCTCGTCGTCGACGGGCTGACCGTCACCGACCCGTCCGGCATCGTCCTCGTCGACGACGTCTCGTTCACGGTCCGGCGCGGCGAGGTCCTCGCCATCGCCGGGGTGCAGGGCAACGGGCAGACCGAGCTGACCGAGGCGATCCTCGGCCTCGAGCCGGTGCACGCCGGCCGCGTCACGCTCGACGGGCGCGAGCTCACCGGCCGCACCGTCAAGCAGATCCTCGACGCCGGCGTCGGCTTCGTCCCGGAGGACCGGAAGGAAGACGGGCTCGTCGGCGAGTTCACCATCGCCGAGAACCTCATGCTCGACCGTGCCGACCACGCCGAGTTCGTCCGCGCCGGCACGATCCGATCGGCGGAGCGCGACGCGTTCGCCGACGAGAAGATCGCCGAGTTCGACATCCGCACGCCGAGCCGCACCACCGCGGCCGGCCGGCTGTCCGGCGGCAACCAGCAGAAGATCGTCCTCGCCCGCGAGCTGAGCCGCGACCTGCGCCTCTTCGTCGCGGCGCAGCCGACCCGCGGCATCGACGTCGGGTCGATCGAGTTCGTGCACAAGCGCATCGTCGCCACCCGCGACACCGGTGTCCCGGTCATCGTCGTCTCCACGGAGCTCGACGAGGTCGTGGCGCTCGCCGACCGGATCGCCGTGATGTACCGCGGCGGGATCGTCGGCATCGTCCCCGCGGACACCCCGCGCGACGTCCTCGGCCTGATGATGGCCGGGGAACTCCCAGAAGGAACGGAGCTGGCAGCGTGAGCAACACGCCAGACAACACGCAGCCGGACGCACCGCTGACCGACGACCGCCTGCAGGACGTCGAGTCCACCCCGCACCTCATGACGGACTCCGCCGAGGACACCGAGCGACGCCAGGGCGGCGACCGCTGGCAGGCCGCACTGCAGGGCATCGTCAACGGCTCCGCGCTCGTCACGGTCCTCGCCGTCGTGCTCGCCCTCGTCGCGTGCGGCATCCTCATCGCCATCACCGACGAGAACGTCCGCTCGGCCGCCGGGTACTTCTTCGCCCGTCCGGCCGACACCTTCCGGGCGATCGGTACCGCGGTCGGCGGGGCGTACGCGTCGCTGTTCGAGGGGTCCGTCGTCAACTTCGGCGCGTCGAGCTTCCAGCAGGCCATCGTGCCGCTGACCCGCTCGATCGACTACGCCGTGCCGCTCATCGCGGCCGGTCTCGGCATCGCGCTGTCGTTCCGCGCCGGCCTGTTCAACATCGGCGGCCAGGGCCAGATCCTGATGGGCGCCGCGGCGGCCGGCTGGGTCGGCTTCTCGTTCGACGGCCCCGCGGCGATCCACATCCCGCTCACGATCATCGCCGGCATCGTCGGCGGTGCGGTGTGGGCCGGGATCGTCGGCGTCCTCAAGGCGCGGACGGGTGCCAACGAGGTCGTCCTCACGATCATGCTCAACTACGTCGCGCTGTACCTCGTGAGCTACCTGCTCCGCACGCCGGGCCTGCTGCAGGCGCCGGGCAGCCCGAACCCGATCTCGCCCGCGACGAAGGACAGCGCGGTGCTCCCGCCGCTGTTCGGGGTGCGCTACGGCGTGGACCTCGGCTTCGTCGTGGCGATCATCGCGGTCGTCGTCGTGTGGTGGCTCGTGAACAAGTCCTCGCTCGGCTTCCGCTTCCGCACCATCGGTGAGAACCCGCGTGCCGCGCGCGTGGCGGGCATGAGCGTGCCGTCCCTGACCATCTGGGTCCTCGTCATCTCCGGTGCCCTCGTCGGCATCGCCGGCGCGTACCAGGTGCAGGGCGCGGTCACGACCGGGTTCACCTCCGGCATCGACGCCGGCATCGGGTTCGACGCCATCACCGTGGCGCTGCTCGGCCGGTCGAAGCCGTGGGGCGTGTTCTGGGCCGCGATCCTGTTCGGCGTGCTGAAGAACGGCGGCTACGCCATGCAGGCCGCGAACGGCATCCCGATCGACATCGTGGGCGTCATCCAGGCCCTCATCGTCCTCTTCATCGCGGCGCCGCCGCTCGTCCGCGCGATCTTCCGGATCCCGCAGCCGGGTGCTCGTCGCCGAACCCGCAACAAGCAGAGCAAGAAGGCGGTCGCCGCGTGAGCACCATGACCCCCACCGCGGTCCCCGCGCTCCCCGCGCAAGGCCGCGGCCTCGAGACGACCCGCAGCTGGAAGGCCGCGATCGGGTACGGCGTCTTCACCGTGATCGCGCTGCTGCTCTTCGGCGTCGCACACCGACCGGGCACGGCCACGTTCCGCCTGTCCTCCAAGGGTGACTTCTTCGCTCTGCCGAACCTTCCGCTGCCGTCCACGGCTACGGGCGTCGTCGTCATCGTGCTCCTCGCACTCGCCACCGTCTACGCGGTCGTCGAGACGCGCGCGTTCCGTCGGGTCCGCCTCTGGGTGACCGCGCTGTTCGCGATCGTGTTCGTCGTGGGCTTCCTCGCCTGGGCCGTCGCGGGTGACTCGATCACGATTCCGGGCATGCTCGTGGGCGCGCTCGGTCTGAGCGTCCCGCTCGTGTTCGGCGCCCTCGGCGGCGTGATCTCGGAGCGTGTCGGGGTCGTGAACATCGCCATCGAGGGCCAGTTCCTCGCCGGTGCGTTCACCTCGGCGCTCGTCGCGTCGGTGACGGGTACACCGTGGGCGGGCCTCGTCGGTGCCGTCGTCGCCGGTGTCCTGGTGTCGTTCATCCTCGCGGCGTTCAGCATCAAGTACCTCGTCGACCAGGTGATCGTCGGTGTCGTCATCAACGCCTTCGTCTCCGGGCTGACCGGCTTCCTGTACTCGCAGGTGCTCTCGCCGAACGCGTCGACGCTCAACGTGGGCCTGCGCTTCCCGAAGCTCGAGATCCCGCTGCTGCACCAGATCCCGATCATCGGCCCGATCTTCTTCGAGCAGACCGTCGTGGTGTACCTGGCGTACGTGGCGGTGGCGGTGGTCACGTTCGGGCTCTTCAAGACCCGGTGGGGCCTGCGCCTCCGCTCCGTCGGCGAGCATCCGCAGGCCGCGGACACGGTCGGTATCAACGTGAACCGCACCAGGTTCTGGAACGTCTCGCTCGCGGGCGCCATCGCCGGTCTCGGCGGTGCGTACTTCACGCTCGACGCGGTCGGCGGTTTCACGAAGGACATGACCGCCGGCGCTGGCTACATCGCGCTCGCCGCCGTGATCTTCGGTCGCTGGGACCCGATCCGTGCGATGCTCGCGGCCCTGCTGTTCGGGTTCGCGTCCAACCTGCAGAACGCGCTCAGCGTCGTCCAGGGTTCGCCCGTCCCGAGCGAGTTCCTGCTCATGCTCCCGTACGTGGTGACGATCCTCGCGGTCGCCGGCCTGGTCGGGCAGGTGCGCGGTCCCGCGGCGGCCGGCAAGCCGTACATCAAGAGCTGACGGCCAGGAGGCACGGCACATGACCGACACGCACGCTTCGGGCGACGACCGGGTCGCGTCCACCGACGCGACCGCCTGGGCGGACCCGGCCACGGCCCTGGACGGGCGCGGCGGCCGGACCGCCGCCGACGGGACGGGGGCCGAGCCGCGCCTCCCGTCCGACGTGGACTGGACCGCCCTGCGGACCGCCGCGACGGCTGCGATGGGGCACGCCTACGCGCCGTACTCGTCGTTCCCCGTGGGAGCCGCGGCGCTCACCGACGACGGCCGGATCGTGTCCGGCTGCAACGTCGAGAACGCGTCCTACGGGGTGACGCTCTGCGCGGAGTGCTCGCTCGTCTCGCAGCTGCACATGACCGGCGGCGGCAAGCTCGTGGCGTTCACGTGCGTCGACGGCGACGGGGCGACCCTGATGCCGTGCGGCCGGTGCCGCCAGCTGCTCTTCGAGCACTCCACCGAGGGCATGCTGCTCGAGACCGTCTCCGGCATCCGCACCATCGACGAGGTCCTGCCGGACGCCTTCGGGCCGCGGACCCTCGCCACCTACCAGCAGGAGCACTGATCCACATGGCCGTCGAGCCGTTCGACACCGTCGACCTCATCCGCACGAAGCGCTCCGGGGGCGCCCTGAGCACCGCCGAGGTCGACTGGCTCGTCGATGCCTACACGCGCGGCTACGTCGAGGACCCGCAGATGGCGGCGATGGCGATGGCGATCTTCCTGAACGGGATGGAGCGGCGCGAGATCAAGGACCTCACGCTCGCGATGATCGCGTCGGGGGAGCGGATGTCGTTCTCGTCGCTCGGCAAGACGACGGTCGACAAGCACTCGACCGGTGGCGTCGGCGACAAGATCACGCTGCCGTTGGCGCCCCTCGTGGCGTCGTTCGGGGTCGCGGTACCCCAGCTGTCGGGCCGCGGGCTCGGGCACACCGGCGGGACGCTCGACAAGCTCGAGTCGATCCCCGGGTGGCAGGCGGCGCTGTCGAACGACCGTCTCCTCGAGGTGCTGACCGACGTGGGCGCGGTCATCTGCGCCGCCGGTACCGGCCTGGCGCCGGCCGACAAGAAGCTCTACGCCCTGCGGGACATCACCGGCACCGTCGAGAGCATCCCGCTCATCGCGTCGAGCATCATGTCGAAGAAGATCGCCGAGGGCACGGGTGCGCTCGTGCTCGACGTGAAGTTCGGGTCAGGGGCGTTCATGCCCTCGTACGAGGCGTCGCGCGAGCTCGCGCAGACCATGGTCGACCTCGGGAACGACGCCGGGGTGAAGACCTCGGCGCTGCTGACCGACATGGAGGTCCCGCTCGGGCTGACGATCGGCAACGCGCTCGAGGTGCGGGAGTCGGTCGACGTGTTGGCGGGCGGGGGTCCAGCCGACGTCGTCGCGCTGACCGTGGCGCTGGCGACCGAGATGCTCACGCTGGCCGGGCTGCCGGACGCCGACCCTGCCGCCGCACTGGCCGACGGCCGAGCGATGGACACCTGGCGGCGGATGATCCAGGCGCAGGGCGGGGACCCCGCAGCCGCGTTGCCGGTCGCCCGCGAGCAGCACGTCGTCACCGCGCCGTCGTCGGGCGTGCTCGCGCAGCAGGACGCCCTGCCGTTCGGCGTCTCGGCCTGGCGCCTGGGTGCCGGCCGTGCGCGCGCGCAGGACCCGGTGCAGGCCGGGGCGGGCATCGAGCTGCACGTCAAGCCCGGTGACACCGTCGCCGCGGGGCAGCCGCTCTGGACGCTGCACACCGACGACGCGTCGAGGATCCCGCGGGCGCTCGAGTCGCTCGAGGGTGCGTGGTCGATCGGCACCGAGGCGCCTCTGCGTGGGCCGATCGTGCGCGAGCGCATCGCGGGCTGAACCCCGGCCGTGGGACCGGCCACCGGCCGGGCTGCGGCTGCCTGCCCGGCTGTGGAGAGCCTCCAGTGGGTCCCGTCGTCTGTTGTGCACAGGTGCCTGCGCGGGGTCGGTGACCACCGATAGCCTGGGTGCATGAGCTCCGACGCCACGACCTACCGCCTGCCCGACGCCGGAGCGGTCATCAACGACCTGCCGAAGGTCTCGCTGCACGACCACCTCGACGGTGGCCTGCGCCCGGCGACGATCGTCGAGCTCGCCGGTGCCGCGGGCGTCACCCTGCCGACCACCGACCCGGCCGAGCTCGGGCAGTGGTTCGCCGACCAGTCGAACTCCGGCTCGCTCGTCGAGTACCTGAAGACCTTCGACGTCACGATCTCGGTGATGCAGACGGCGCCGCAGCTGCACCGCATCGCGAAGGAGTTCGTCGAGGACCTGGTCGCCGACGGCGTCGTCTACGGCGAGGTCCGCTGGGCGCCCGAGCAGCACCTGCAGGGCGGGCTCACGCTCGACCAGGCGGTCGAGGCCGTGCAGGCCGGCATCGAGGAAGCGGTCGACGCCGCCGCCGGCGGCAGCATCCGCGTCGGCCAGCTCGTCACGGCGATGCGCCACGCCGACCGCGCCCTCGAGATCGCCGAGCTCGCCGTCCGGCACCGCGACGCCGGCGTCGTCGGCTTCGACATCGCCGGGGCCGAGGCCGGGTTCCCGCCCTCGAACCACCGTGCTGCGTTCGACTACCTCGCCTCCGAGCTCTTCCCCGTGACGGTGCACGCGGGCGAGGCCGACGGGCTCGCCTCGATCCGCTCCGCGCTCGTCGACGGGCGGGCACTGCGCCTCGGCCACGGCGTCCGCATCTTCGAGGACGTCGTCCTGTCCGACGCCGGTGACGGCTCGACGCTCGCCTCCCTCGGCGAGGTCGCCTCGTGGGTGCGCGACCGTGAGATCCCGCTCGAGGTCTCGCCGTCGTCGAACCTGCAGACCGGGGCCGTCGCGGCGTGGGGCGACGACCTCGCCGACCACCCCTTCGACGTGCTCTACCAGCTCGGCTTCCGGGTCACGGTGAACACCGACAACCGCCTGATGAGCGACACCTCGCTCTCGAAGGAGCTCGCACTGCTCGCGGGCACGTTCGGCTACGACCTCGACGACCTCGCGGCGTTCCAGATCAACGCGGCGCTCGGCTCGTTCCTGCCGCTCGAGGACCGCGAAGAGATCATCGCCACCATCACGGCCGGCCACCAGGAGGCCTGACGCATGCCACTGCCGCCGCTGCCGGACTCCGCCGTCGTGCTCGGGGCGACCGCGTCCTCGTGGCGCGACGCGCTCCGGCTGGCCGGCGGTGCCCTCGTGTCGTCGGGAGCGGCCACCGAGCCGTACACCGACGCCATGATCGGCCTGGTCGAGGAACACGGGCCGTACATCGTCATCTCGCCCGGGCTGGCGTTCGCGCACGCCCGGCCGGGGCCCGCGGTGCTGCGTGACGGGCTGTCCGTCGTGACGCTCGACGCGCCGGTGTCGTTCGGGCACCCGCACAACGATCCGGTCCGCGTGGTCCTCGGGCTCGCGGTCGCCGGGGTCGGCACCCACCTCGAGTCGATCGGGGAGATCGCGAACCTGTTCAACGACGCCTCGGTGACCGGTCGGATCGCCGATGCCGCCACCGCGGACGAGGTCCGCGCGATCATGGGGGTCACCGCATGAAGATCGTCACCATCTGCGGCGCGGGCATCGGTTCCAGCGCGATCCTCAAGGTGAACGCCGAGAAGGCCCTCGCGGCGCTCGGGCTGACCGCGTCCGTCGTGGCGGCCGACGTCGCGTCCGTGCAGAAGGTGTCCGACGACGCGAACGTGATCCTCACCAGCCAGGAGTTCGTCGAGGCGATCGGGTCCACCTACGCCGAGGTCATCGTGATCCGGAACCACTTCGACCAGGCCGAGATCACGGCCGCGGTGGACCGGGCGCTCGGCGAACACTGACGCCGGTTCCGTGGCCTCTAGAGTTGGGGCATGAGCACGGAGAACCCGCTGAACGACCCCGCCGCCGACCCGTTCGAGGTCGCGCGTGACGCCGCCGAGGTCATCGCCTCGAAGTCCGGCATCGAGCGCCACGACATCGCCCTGACCCTCGGGTCCGGGTGGGGGAAGGCCGCGGACCTCATCGGCGAGACCGTGTCCGAGATCCCCGCGTCCGAGGTCCCCGGCTTCAGCGCTTCGGCCGTCCCCGGGCACTCCGGTACGGTCCGCTCGATCCGTCTCGCCGACGGCCGGCACGCGCTGGTCATCGGGGCGCGCACGCACTACTACGAGGGCCACGGGGTCCGTCGGGTCGTGCACAGCGTCCGGACCGCGGCGGCGACCGGCGCCTCGATCATGGTCCTGACGAACGGTGCCGGGGGCATCAAGGAGCACTGGACGCCCGGCACGCCCGTCCTCATCAGCGACCACATCAACCTCACCGCGGACAGCCCGCTCGAGGGTGCGACGTTCGTCGACCTCACCGACCTGTACTCGGCGCGGCTCCGCTCGGTTGCTCGCGGCGTGGACCCCTCGCTCGACGAGGGCGTCTACACCCAGTTCCGCGGTCCGCACTACGAGACGCCGGCCGAGGTCCAGATGGCGAAGACCATCGGCGGGCACATCGTCGGCATGTCCACCGCGCTCGAGGCCATCGCGGCGCGGCAGGCCGGCATGGAGGTCCTCGGCTTCTCGCTCATCACGAACCTCGCCGCCGGCATCCAGAAGACGCCGCTGTCGCACGCCGAGGTGCTCGAGGCCGGGCGCGAGGCCGAGCCGGTGATCGCCGACCTGCTCGCCCGCGTGGTGACCGCGCTGGGCTCCGCGTCGTGAAGCTCGACGTCGACGGCGTGCTCGCTGCTGCTCGTGCCTGGAGCGCGCAGGACCCGGACCCCGAGACCCGTTCCTCGCTCGATGCGGCGATCGACGCGGCGGCGACCGGCGACGATCCCGCGGTGCAGGACCTCGCCGCGCGGTTCGCCGGGCGCCTGGCGTTCGGCACCGCAGGCCTCCGCGCCGAGCTCGGGTACGGACCGCTCCGGATGAACCGGGTCGTCGTGACCCAGGCCGCCGCGGGACTCGCGCGCTTCCTCATCGACACCGGTCGTCGACGCAGCGTCGTCATCGGGTACGACGGTCGGGTGAACTCGGACGTCTTCGCCCGCGACTCCGCCGAGGTCATGCGCGGCCTCGGGCTCGAGGTCACCCTGCTGCCGTCGGCGCTCCCCACGCCCGTGCTGGCGTTCGCCGTGCGGCACCTCGACGTCGGTGCCGGGGTGATGGTGACCGCGAGCCACAACCCGCCGCGGGACAACGGCTACAAGGTCTACCTCGGCGAGGACGACGAGGGGTCGCAGATCGTCCCGCCCGTCGACGCCGACATCGCCGCCGCGATCGACGCCGTCGCCGCGGGCTCGATCGCGGACCTGCCCCGTGCCACCGACTACACCGTCGCCACGTCCGAGCTGCTCGGCGCCTACGTGTCCGCCACCGCGGCGACGGTGGCAGCGCCCGGGCTCGCTCCGGACGCGCAGCCGAAGGTCGTCTACACGGCCATGCACGGCGTCGGGTGGGAGACCGCCCGCGCGGTGTTCGAGGCGGCCGGGTTCGCCGTGCCGGTGACCGTGCCCGAGCAGATCGAGCCGGACGGGGCGTTCCCGACGGTGTCGTTCCCGAACCCCGAGGAACCGGGGGCGATGGACCTGTCGATCGCCCGCGGGGTCGCTGTCGGTGCGGACCTCGTCATCGCGAACGACCCGGACGCCGATCGGCTGGCGCTGGCGATCCCGGACGGCGACGGTTCCTTCCGCAGGCTCTCGGGCAACGAGGTCGGCTGGCTCCTCGGGTGGCGCGCTGCAGCCCGGGCGTCCGACGACGGTGTGCAGGGAACGCTCGCGGCGTCGATCGTGTCCTCGCCGGCGCTCGCACGGGTCGCGGCGCGGCACGGGCTGGAGTACCGCGACACCCTCACCGGCTTCAAGTGGGTCTCCCGCGTCCCCGGGCTGCTGTTCGGGTACGAGGAAGCGCTCGGCTACCTGGTCGACCCGGAGGTCGTCCGCGACAAGGACGGCATCTCGGCGGCGCTGTCCCTGCTGTCCCTCGCCGCGGACCTGGCCGCCTCGGGGTCGTCGATCGCCGGGCAGCTCGACGCCTTCGCGGCCGAGTTCGGGGCGTTCGCGTCCGGGCAGGTGGCGACCCGGGTGGACGACCTGTCCCGCATCGGGTCGATCATGGCGTCCCTGCGGTCGACGCCGCCGACGACGCTCGGCGGGCTGTCGGTGCTGTCGGTGACGGACTACGCCGGGGGTGTCGAGGGCTTCCCGCCGTCGGACATCCTCCGCTACGACCTGACAGGTGACGCCCGCGTGATCGTCCGCCCGAGCGGGACCGAGCCGAAGGTGAAGGTCTACATCGACACCGTCGCGGAGAGCCCCGCCGAGGCGCAGTCGCTCGTCGACGCCCTCGCCGCCGACATCCGCCCCCTGGTGTCGTAGGCGCGGCCGCGCCGGCGGCGGCGTTGGCCCGCCGCGCGTCGAACCACGTTTCCGACGTCGAACCAGCTCGTGCCGCTGGTTCGACGTCGGAAACGTGATTCGACGTTTGCGCGCGTGCGAGTTGTGAGCACGTGACTTCTCCACAGATCGAGCGTCGGACACGGGGCGCGACCCGAGCCCGGACAGGCTCGGACCATGGTGGTCCCCGTCGTCGTCCCCGTGCACTCCGACCCGGCCGCGGCCCGCGCGCAGCAGCGAGCGTTGCGCGACGGGCAGTTGATCCGCGTCGGCCACGGCGCCTTCGTCCACCGCGAGGACTGGGAGCGCGCGACCGCTTGGGAGCAGCACCTCGCGCGCGCGGCGGCGGTGCACGCCGTCACGCCTCGTGCCGTCGTGTCGCATGCCTCCGCCGCGATCGCGCACGGACTGCCGTGGATCCAGCCGGTGCCGGAACGCGTGACCGTGCTCGATCCAGTGCGTCGGACCGCGCAGCGCACGAGGTTCGCGGACAAGGCCGCTGCGGCCGGACGACACGTGGTGCCGGTCGTCGTCGGAGGGCTGCCCGTCACGACCTTGGTGGACACGGTCGTGGACATCGCGCTGCGGTACGACCGTGGCCGAGCACTCGCGGTGGCGGACGCGGCGCTCCGACGTGGCGTGCAGCACGACGCGATCGAGGACGAGTTGGCGGCACGCGGCCCGGTTCGCGCGGGGCGACGAGCACGTTCGGTGCTGGAGTTGGCGGCGGGCTCCTCGGAGTCGGCGGGGGAGAGCGTCGCTCTGCTCGTGATGCGCGATGTCGGGTGTCCGGCGCCGGTCCAACAGCAGGAGTTCCGCGACGACCGCGGTGTCATCGGCAGGGTCGACTTCTGGTTCCCGGACCAGGGCGTGATCGTCGAGTTCGACGGTCTCGTGAAGTACCGGGACGTCGGGATGCGCAACGGCCGCTCCGTCGAAGAAGTCGTCATCGCGGAGAAGGTGCGGGAAGATCGGCTGCGCGCGCTGGACGACGTACGCCGCGTCATCCGGCCGATCTGGCGTGACGTCGTGCCCGGCGGCGCGTTCCCGGCGATGCTGGCGGCGGCAGGTCTCCCGGTCCGGCGGGGCGTCCGAACGACGCCCGCGTGGTGAGCGGCCCCCGCGTGGAACCACGAATCCGACATCGAACCGACCAGGCGCGGTGGTTCGATGTCGGATTCGTGGTTCGAAGCAGCGCGGCGCGGCGCGGCGCGGCGCGGCGCGGCGCGGCGGCGCCGCCGCCTACGCGAGCTCGAGCAGCACGTGGCCGGACGAGATCGTCTGGCCGACGGGGGCGTTCAGCCCCGTGACGACACCGTCACGCGGGGCAGCGACGGGCTGCTCCATCTTCATGGCCTCGAGCACGACGAGCAGGTCGCCCTTCACCACGGTGTCACCCTCGGCGACCGCGAGCTTCACCACGGTGGCCTGCATCGGGGAGGTCACGGAGCCGGACGACGCCAGGCCGCCACGGACCCCGGACGACCGGCGCTTCGGCGGAGCGGACGGCCCGGCCGGACGACGACCGGCGGCGCCACCGGCGACGATCGACGGCATGGTGACCTCGATGCGCTTGCCCTGCACCTCGACGACCACGCTCTCGCGGGCTGCCGGTGCGGGGAGCTCCTCGGGGGAGCCGCTCCACGCCGGGATCTCGTTGACGAAGTCGGTCTCGATCCACTGCGTGTAGATGCTGAACGGGGTCTCGTCGGGCGTCGCGAACGCCGGGTCCGACACGACCGCACGGTGGAACGGCAGCACGGTCGGCAGGCCGGTGACCTCGAACTCGGCGAGGGCACGACGCGACCGCTCGAGCGCCTCGGCGCGTGTGGCACCGGTGACGATGAGCTTCGCGAGCATCGAGTCGAACGAGCCGGAGACGACGTCGCCCGAGACGACGCCCGAGTCGACGCGGACACCGGGGCCGGACGGCGCGTGGAACGCGTGCACGGGGCCCGGCGCCGGGAAGAAGTTGCGCCCCGGGTCCTCGCCGTTGATGCGGAACTCGAACGAGTGCCCGCGCGCGACCGGGTCGGAGTAGTCGAGCACGCCGCCCTCGGCGATGCGGAACTGCTCGCGGACGAGGTCGATGCCGGTGACCTCTTCGGAGACGCAGTGTTCGACCTGCAGGCGGGTGTTCACCTCGAGGAACGAGACGGTGCCGTCGGCGCCGACGAGGAACTCGCACGTGCCGGCACCGACGTAACCGACCTCGCGCAGGATCGCCTTCGACGACTCGTACAGCCGTTCCTCCTGCGAAGCCGTCAGGTACGGCGCGGGCGCCTCCTCGACGAGCTTCTGGTGCCGACGCTGCAACGAGCAGTCGCGCGTCGAGACGATGACGACGTTGCCGTGCTCGTCGGCGAGGCACTGCGTCTCGACGTGGCGCGGCTTGTCGAGGTACTTCTCGACGAAGCACTCGCCGCGGCCGAACGCCGCGATGGCCTCGCGCGTCGCCGACTCGAAGAGCTCTTCCACCTGGTCGCGCGAGCGGACGACCTTGAGACCACGGCCGCCACCACCGAACGCCGCCTTGATCGCGACGGGCAGCCCGACTTGGTCGACGAAGTCGAAGACCTCGGAGACGTCCTGCACGGGCTCGATCGTGCCGGGCGCGAGCGGCGCGCCGACCTTCTCGGCCACGTGCCGAGCGGAGACCTTGTCGCCCAGGCGCTCGATCGACTCCGGCGAGGGGCCGATCCAGGTCAGCCCGGCGTCGATGACGGCGCGGGCGAAGTCGGCGTTCTCGGCGAGGAACCCGTAACCCGGGTGCACGGCGTCGGCGCCGGAGCGTCGGGCGACCGAGATGATCTTGTCGATGACGAGGTAGGTGTCGGCGCTCGTGGTGCCGTTCAGCGCGTAGGCCTCGTCGGCGAGGCGTGCGTGGAGGGCGTCACGGTCCTGGTCGGCGTAGACCGCGACCGATGCCTTGCCTGCGTCGCGGGCCGCGCGGATGATGCGGACGGCGATCTCGCCGCGGTTCGCGATGAGGACCTTGCTGATACGGGGCATGGTAAGTCAGCGTATTCGTGCGGCAGAGGCGCGAATTGACTGGCACCCACAAAGAACCGGCGCGAAGAAGTGTGGATGTCTACAGTGCCCAGAGGTCGTGCCACGCGATGCCGAACCCCCGCAGCAGCATCGCGCGCAGCACCGGGAGCGAGAGCCCGACCACGGCGGACGGTGCGCCGTCGATCCGGGTGATGTACGCAGCGGCCCGACCGTCGATGGTGAACGCCCCGGCGACCTCGAGCGGTTCGCCGGTGGCGACGTACGCGTCGATCTCCGCGGGCGACATGTCGTCGGCGAAGGTGAGCACGGCGCTGTCGACCGCCACCACCTGGTCGCCGTCGGCGACCATCGCCGACCCGCCGGGCGCGACGCCCGCGACGAAGGCAGCAGCGCCGAGCGGCCCGCCGCCCGACGCGTCCACGGTACGGACGGGAGGCACGGTGCCGGCCCGACCCGCGCCTCCAGGCCCCGGATCGGGTGCGTCCAGGACGTCGGGTGCGTCCAGGGCGTCGGGTGCGTCCGCGGCCTGGCGCCGGTCCACGACGCAGTGCCCGCTCCAGAGCGTGCCGCCGCCGGCGGCGAGCATCTGCCGCCACCGTTCCCGCGCGACCTCCGGGTCGTGGGGCTTGCCGTACAGCACGCCGTCGACCTCGAACGCGGAGTCCCCGCCGAACACGAAGCCGTCGACCGGGGAGCCGTCGACGGGGGCGTCCGCGACGGCCGAGGCCTTGGCGACCGCGAGCATCGCCACCAGCTCCGGTCCGGTCAGGTCGCGGCCGAGCGACGTGGCGGCCGCGGCGACCGCGGGTTCCTCGTCGACCCCCGGCGCGACGAGCACCGGCTCGATCCCGGTCTGGGCGAGGAGGGCGCGGCGGGCGGGGGAGGTACTCGCGAGGTACAGACGCATGGGAACATCGAACCATGGGTGAATCCGTCGGAACGCTGCTCGACCTCGACGTCACCGGGATCGCCCACGGCGGCATCTCGGTGGCACGGCACGAGGGGCGGGTGGTGTTCGTGTCGGACGCGATCCCCGGCGAACGGGTGACCGCCCGCGTGACCGAGGACCGGAAGAAGTCATTCTGGCGTGCCGACACCGTGTCGGTCGGGACGCCGAGCGAACACCGCGTCGACCACGTCTGGCCCGAGGCCGCCCTCGACCGCGACCCGGCCGTCCGCGCCGGCGGTGCCGAGTTCGGGCACATCGCCCTCGGCCACCAGCGCACGCTGAAGCACGACGTCCTCGTCGACTCCTTCGCGCGCTTCGCCCGCACGGACCTCGCTGCCGTGCTCGGCCACGACGTCGTGGTCGAGGCAGCCCCCGGCGACGACGAGTCGAACGGCACCGGCTGGCGCACCCGCGTCCGCCTGCACGTCGACGAGGACGGCACCGCCGGCCCCTTCGCGGCCCGGTCGCACACCGTCGTGCCCGTCGCGTCCCTCCCGCTCGCGAGCCGGGTCGTGCAGGAGAGCGCACCGCTCGGCCGCGGCGCGATGCCCGGCGCGTCCGTCGTCGACGTCCTCGCGCCGAGCGGCTCCGAGGGCGCGCGACTCGTGATCGACGAGCAGAAGCCGACCGTCGTGACCGAGGTCGTGGGGGAGCGTTCGTTCTCGGTCGACGACAACGGCTTCTGGCAGGTCCACCGTGCGGCTCCGGCCGTGCTGACCGCGGCCGTGCAGGACCTCGTCGACCGCGACCGGCTCGACCCCGAGGGGCAGCACCTCGACCTCTACGGCGGTGTCGGCCTGCTCGGCGCCGCGCTCGGCGACCTCGTCGGGCCGCGCGCCAAGCTCACCAGCGTCGAGAGCTCGGAGCGCGCCACCGAGCACGCGCAGGAGAACCTGTCCGAGTGGATCGGCGCCCGCGCCGAGACCGGCCGCGTCGACCGCTGGCTGCAGCGCACCGTCTCGACCCTGTCCGCCGGCGAGCGGCAGCGGCACCGCGCCGGGACGATCGTGCTCGACCCGCCGCGCTCGGGTGCCGGGCGCGAGGTCGTCGTGCAGATCGCGGCCCTCCAGCCGGCGCAGGTCGTCTACGTCGCCTGCGACCCGGTCGCGTTGGCGCGCGACGTCGCGACGTTCGCGGACCTCGGGTACCGCCTGGAGGCACTGCGCGCCTTCGACCTCTTCCCGCACACCCACCACCTCGAGGCCGTGGCGCGCCTGGTGCCCGTCGCCTGACGTCGATCGCGGGTCGCCTCCAGGGCGGCGGCCGCGCGCTCGACGGCGGTCGCGCGGGCGCCGCGCCGACCTGGCCGATTTGCGCGACGCGTGTCCGAGCGCACGACGACCGGCCGTGTCACGACCGCGTCGCGCCGCTGCCTGAGTCCGACCTGGGTATCCTTGGTCGTTGATGGCGAACCGGTTTCAGGGGCCGGGGAGCGCATCGACCAGAGAGGCCACCGTGGCAACAGACACGACCACCACCGGAACGACCGGACTGGCGACCAAGCCTGTCCGTGTCGCGATCGTCGACGACCACGAGTCCGTGCGGCTCGGGATCCAGGCAGCCTGCCAGAACGAGGGGTTCGAGGTGGTGCTGACCGCCGCGAGCGTGCCCGAGTACATCGAGAACCTCGGTGGGCGTGAGGTCGACGTCGTCGTCCTCGACCTGTCCCTCGGCGACGGCTCGACCGTGACCGCGAACGTGAAGGGTGTGCAGGGCACCGGTTCCGCCGTGCTCGTGCACTCGATCGCCGACCGCGTCGCGAACGTCCGCGAGGCACTGGCCGCAGGGGCGGCCGGCGTCATCCCGAAGTCCTCGGCGACCAAGACCGTGATGGCCGCCGTCGCCACCGTCGCCCGCGGGGACGTGCTCAACAACCTCGAGTGGGCCAGCGCGATCGACGCCGACCGGGACTTCGCGAAGGCGCAGCTCGGACGCCGCGAACGCGAGATCCTGCACCTCTACGCCTCGGGCCTGCCGCTCAAGCTCGCCGCGCAGCAGCTCGGCATCGGCTACTCCACCGCCCGCGAGTACCTCGACCGCATCCGTGTGAAGTACGTCGAGGTCGGTCGACCGGCACCGACGAAGGTCGACCTCCTCCGCCGTGCGGTCGAGGACGGCATCCTGCCGGGGCTCGACTCGGGCATCGACCCCGACGGCGACGGCCGCTGAGCAGCATGACGGCGGCTGACGCTGCGCCCGGGGCCGGGGCCGGGGCCGGGGCCGGGGCCGGAGCTGCGGGCGCCCGGACTGCGGCCGGGCGGATCGAACCCGCGCCGTTCGGGGCCGATCCCGCGCGGAGCGTCCGCGCGTCCATCACCCAGGCGTCCGTCGAGCGCGCGTTCGCGATCCTCCTCGCCGTGGCCGCACTCGGCTTCGGTGCGACGACCGTGCCCGCGGTGCTGTCGCAGCTGCCGTACCTCGACCCGGTGTGGGGTCCCGTCGTCGCGTTGGCGCTCGCCGCGTCGTTCCTCTTCGTCGCGGCGTCCGTCTTCGCGAGGCGCCTGGCGCAGATCGCGCAGATCGTGTGCGCCCTGGTGTTCCTCGTGGCACTCGTCACCTGGCCGTTGACCGTGGAGGAGCCGATCCCGTCCGACCAGGCACCGTGGCCCTGGTGGCTCTGCACCGTGGGGTCGACCGCGGCCGCGATGGGCTTCGCCCCGTGGCGGGCGTCCGTCTACACCGCCCTCGTGCCGGCCGTGTACGTGGCCATCCGGTTCACCCCGCTGGGCGGCGACGCGGGTGTCGGGGCGTTGCTCAACGGCTTCTACACGGCGATCCTCAGCGGGGCTGCCCTCATCATCGTGATCGTGCTCCGCCGTGCGGCAGCAGCCGTCGACGCCGCCCAGGCCACGGCGGTCCGGCGGTACTCGCACGCGATCCGCGAGCACGCCACCGAGGTCGAGCGGGTCCAGGTCGACGCGATCGTCCACGACAGCGTGCTCACGACGCTCCTCTCCGCCGCCCGGGCCGACACCCGCGACGCCGAGATGCTCGCCGCGCGCATGGCCCGGAACGCCATCGACCACCTCGAGGCCGCGGCTGCGGACGGCCCCGGGGACGCACCCCCGGTCTCCCTCGTGGACCTGCGGACCCGCATCTCCGACGCCGTCGGTGCGCTCGCGGCGCCGGTGCGGGTCGACCGTGGGCACGTCGGGTCGATCCGGGTGCCCGCGATCGTCGCGGACGCCGTCGCCTCGGCGGCCGTCCAGGCAGCGGTGAACAGCGTGCAGCACGCCGGTCCGGCCGAGGTCGACCGGTGGATCGTCGTCGAGCAGCGCGGCGCCGGCGTCCACGTCGAGGTCGGGGACGACGGTGCCGGCTTCGACATCGCGGGCATCCCCGCCGAGCGACTCGGCGTCCGTCGTTCGATCGTGGAGCGGGTGGTCGCCGCCGGGGGCACCGCCGAGATCGTCACCGCGCCGGGAGCGGGCACCCGTGTGCTCCTCGACTGGGCGCCGGCGGCGGGGGAGCACCGGTGAAGGCCTCACTCCCGGCCGGGGTCGCGATCGGGCTCGCGACGCTCTTCTCCGTCTACCACCTCGTGCTCGCGGCGACGACGCTCCCCGGAGCCGCCCAGATCGGGCCGGTCGTCGCGTGCATGGTCCTCTACGCCGCGGCGACCGGTGTGGCGGTGTTCGTGCCCGGCCGGCCGCTCCCGGTCTGGGCGACGTGCTTCGCGCTCGCGACGGCCGTGGTGCTGCCCGTCGTCGCCTCGCCCACGGTCGACCTGACCGCCGGCCCGGGGAACGGCACGTGGTGGATCGCCGCGGTCGGCACGCTGATGGTCGTCCTCGTCGTGCGTGCGCGCGTCGCGTTCGCCTGGGTCGGTGTCGGGTTCCTCACCGTGCACGCCGTCGCGTGGGCCGGACTCGGGGCGCTCGGCTCGCTCGGCGTGCTCGGCAGTGTGGTGTGGGTCGTGATCGCCACCGGCCTCACGGCTGCGATGAGTCGTGCCACCCGTGTCACCCGCGACTTCGTCCGCGCCGAGCAGGAGACCGCCGACTGGCAGGCGGCGCAGGACGCCCACGTCTTCGAGCGGCAGTTCCGGCTCAGCCAGACGACGCGCATGGCGCTGCCGATGCTCCAGCGGATCATCGAGACCGGCGGTGACCTGGACGACGCGGAGCGTGCCGAGTGCCTGCACCTCGAACAGGCCATCCGCGACGAGATCCGGGGCCGGTCGCTGCTCTCGGAGGACGTCCGCGACGAGGTCATGCGCCTCCGTCGTCGTGGCGCCACGGTGCAGCTGCACGACGACGGCGGTCTCGACGACCTCGAGATCGACGACCTGCGCCGGGTGCACGCCCGCATCGCCGAGGCCCTGCGCCAGGCGCGGGAGGCCGACAACGTGATCATCCGGACCGTCCCCGAGGGGTCCGAGTCCGCCGTGACCGTCGTGGGGCTGCGGCTCGACCTCGCGGCGAGCGAGTCGGCGGCGCTCGGGGCCGGGATGGACGACGAGGACGGCGACGAGTCGGTCGTCGTGTGGCTCGAGATCCCGCGGCACGAGACCGTCTGAGGCGGCCCGACACCGAACGTCGTCGGCGCCCGCGCGGACTCCAGCGCCCGGAAACGGGGAACGGGCCGGTCGGATACCGACCGGCCCGTTCACGACCCGAGTCTGAGCGACAACCCGAATATCGCCCTGACTCGTAGCTGGTAGGTGGCTTCGTACCCTAGTCGGCCACCGACCTGCGATGTTCTTCGTTGAAGGACACCGAACACGAACTACTATGCCCGCAGCCGAACGCTCTGTCAGTCGTCATTATGGGGGACAAAATCGGCCATTTCCGCCGCCCTCGGCCCCTGCTGTCCCCCGTCTGCGGGGAGACCGACCGGGAATCCTGCGGTCGGGGCGCCGAGACCGCCCGGTACCCAGGGGTACATGGTCGCCCGCACCGTGCGGCACGCGCAAGCCCCCGGAGCGGCTCAGCGGAGCGACCGGCTCCAGGCACCGGCACCGTGCTCGAGCGGCCGACGGAGTCCTCGGGCGGACACGTCCCACCCCGAGCGCGGCGACACGGTGACCTCGGGACGGCCGAGCGACGCTGCCTCGTCCGCCTGACGCTGCAGGACGGCGATGACGGCGGCGAGCTCCTCCGGCGTGGGCTCGCCGGAGACGACACGGACGTCGGCGGCCGCGGCGACGGCCTGGTCGACGGGGACCGCGGGGACCACGGCTGCGTGGCGGCCCATCAGCGTGCGCCCGTCACAGCGGGATGTTCCCGTGCTTCTTGGGCGGCAGCGTCGCGCGCTTGCCACGGAGGGCCCGCAGCGCCTTGACGACCGAGACGCGCGTCGCGTGCGGCTGGATGATCCCGTCGAGCTCGCCGCGCTCGGCGGCGAGGTACGGGGACGCGACGTTGTACGTGTACTCGTTCGCGAGCTTCGCACGGACGGCCGCGACGTCCTCGCCGGACTCCTCGGCGCGCTTGATCTCGGCGCGGTACAGGATGTTGACGGCGCCCTGGCCACCCATCACGGCGATCTCGGCGGTCGGCCACGCGAGGTTGATGTCGGCACCGAGCTGCTTCGAGCCCATGACGATGTACGCGCCGCCGTACGCCTTGCGGGTGATGACGGTGACGAGCGGCACGGTGGCCTCGGCGTAGGCGTAGAGGAGCTTGGCGCCGCGGCGGATGACACCGGTCCACTCCTGGTCGGTGCCGGGCAGGTAGCCGGGCACGTCGACGAGGGTGAGGATCGGGATGCCGAACGCGTCGCAGAACCGGACGAAGCGCGCGGCCTTCTCGCCGGCGTCGATGTTCAGCGTGCCGGCCATCGCCTGCGGCTGGTTCGCGATGATGCCGACCGTGCGGCCCTCGACCCGACCGAAGCCGATGAGGATGTTCGGCGCGAAGAGCGGCTGGACCTCGAGGAACTCGCCGTCGTCGACGATGTGCTCGATGATCGTCGTCACGTCGTACGGCTGGTTCGTGGAGTCCGGGATGACGACGTCGAGCTCGCGGTCGGCGTCGGTCGTCTCGAGCTCGGGCGCGACGTCGTAGGCCGGCGCGTCGGACAGGTTGTTGTCCGGCAGGAAGCCGATGAGCGAGCGGGCGTAGTCGAGCGCGTCGGACTCGTCCTCGGCGAGGTAGTGCGCGACGCCGGAGATCGCGTTGTGCGTCTGCGCGCCGCCGAGCTCCTCGAAGCCGACGTCCTCGCCGGTGACGGTCTTGATGACGTCGGGGCCGGTGACGAACATGTGGCTGGTCTTGTCGACCATGATCACGAAGTCCGTGAGGGCGGGGGAGTACACCGCACCGCCCGCTGCCGGGCCCATCACGATCGAGATCTGCGGGATGACGCCGGAGGCCTGGGTGTTGAGGCGGAAGATCTCGCCGTACTTGCCGAGGGCGACGACGCCTTCCTGGATGCGAGCGCCGCCGGAGTCGAGGATGCCGATGATCGGCACGCCCGTCTTCAGCGCGTGCTCCATCACCTTGATGATCTTCTCGCCCGCGACCTCGCCGAGGGAGCCGCCGAAGACGGTGAAGTCCTGCGCGTACACGGCGACGTTGCGGCCGTGGATGGTGCCGAAGCCGGTGACGACCGCGTCGCCGTAGGGCCGCTTCGACTCCATGCCGAAGGCGTGGGTGCGGTGGCGGACGAACTCGTCGAGCTCCACGAAGGAGTTCTCGTCGAGCAGCTGCTCGATGCGTTCGCGCGCCGTGGTCTTGCCCTTGGCGTGCTGCTTCGCGATGGCGGCCTCGCCCGCGGCGGTCACTGCTTCGTGGTACCGCTCGCGGAGGTCGGCGAGCCGGCCGGCCGTCGTCGAGAGATCGGGGGTGTCTCCTGGGGTCACCCGCTCACCCTACCGGCGGCGACGGCGGGGTCGGTTGGAGGACCCCCACGGTTCCTGCCCGTAGATTTGCTGCATGTCCACACCTGCGTCGTCGACGTTCCCGCTGAGCCGAACCGTCGTCGAGGCCGCGGGCGCGGTGCTCACCGAGCCGGTGACGACCGGGTCGACGAACGCCGACCTGCTCGCCCTCGCGACGACGCAGCCGCACGGCAGCGTCGTGGCGACGCTCGACCAGACCGCGGGTCGCGGCCGCCTCGACCGGACCTGGTCGGCGCCCGCCGGCCAGACGCTCGCGGCGAGCGTGCTCGTCCGCGCGGACCTCGACGACCGCGACCGCGGGTGGCTGCCGCTCGTCGCCGGCGCCGCGATGCGCGACGCGATCGTCGCCGTGCTGCACGGTCCGGAGCGTGTCGCGGTGAAGTGGCCGAACGACGTCCAGATCGACGGCCGCAAGGTCTGCGGCATCCTCTGCCAGGTCGCCGCCGACGGCAGCGTCGTCGTCGGCGCCGGCGTGAACCTGACCATCCCCGCCGACCGGCTGCCGACGCCGACGGCGACCTCGCTCGCGGTCGCCGGCGCGACGGGCTCGGCACCGGACCTCGCCGACCGTGTGCTGTCCGCGTTCCTCCGCGCGGTCCAGGAGGCCGTGGTCGCCCTGGTCGCCGGCGGTGCGGCCGCGGACGGGGTCCGGTCCCACGTCCGGTCGGCCTGCGGCACGATCGGGCAGCGGGTGCGCCTCGAGCTGCCGGACGGCACCACCTCGGAGGGGGACGCGACCGGCATCGACGACGACGGCCGGATCACGATCCGGGATCGAGCGGGCGTCTCCAGGGGCGTCGCCGTGGGGGACGTCACCCACCTGCGGTATGCATGACGGCATGACCGACGAGCCGCCGCCCGAACGCGTGGTCGCGCGGCTGCGCCCGCACGCTCGCCGGCTCGTGCGCCCCGCGGTGTTCGTGGTGCTCGTCATGCTCGCCGGCGGGTTCGGCTTCGGGGTGTTCCGGGCGCAGCTCGCCTGGCTGAACGCGGTCGTCGCCGGTCTCGTGGTGCTCCTCGTGTTCCTCGGCGGCGCGATGCCGCTGTTCCGCTGGATGTCGGAGCGCTACGTGGTGACCACCAGGCGCCTCGTCGTCGTGCACGGACTCGGCACGCGCACCCGGCGGGAGCTCCTGCACTCGCGGGGCTACGACGTGACGGTGCGTCGCCGCGGCCTGCAGGGGGTCTTCCGGTCCGGCGACGTCCTCGTGTTCCCCGGCGACGAGCCGGCCCTGGTGCTCGGCGACGTGCCGCACGCGGACCTGGTCGTGGCGGTCCTGCATGACCTCGTCGAGGCGCACGAGGCCCGGCGACGGCACCGCGAACCCGACTGGGACGAGATCGTCGGCGGGGCGGATCGACCGCGATGGGGCGACGTCAGACCCTGACGATGTCTCGACAGCGGGCGGTGCGGACGAGAACTGCGCCGAGGTTCCGGTACCGTCTTCCCGTGCGTATCTCTGTCATCGGCTGCGGTTACCTCGGTGCCGTGCACGCCGCCTCCATGGCCAAGCTCGGGCACGAAGTCGTCGCAGTCGACGTCGACCCGGTCAAGATCGAGCGGCTCGCCGCGGGTGAGGCTCCCTTCTTCGAGCCCGGTCTCCCCGAGATCCTGCGGTCGGCGCTGGCCTCCGGCCGCATCCGCTTCACCACCGACATGGCCGAGGTCGCCGGTGCGCGCGTGCACTTCCTCGCCGTCGGCACGCCGCAGGGGCCGACCGGCGCCGCGGACCTCACGTACGTCGACGCCGCCGTCGCCGCGCTCACGCCGCACCTCGCCGCCGGCGAGTTCGTCGTCGGCAAGTCGACGGTCCCCGTCGGCACGGCCGCGCGCCTCGCAGCCGAGGTGTCCGAGGCGGTCCCCGGTGCGACGCTCGTCTGGAACCCCGAGTTCCTCCGCGAGGGCTTCGCGGTGCAGGACACGATCAGCCCGGACCGCTTCGTCTACGGCGTGCCCGACGGCGACGCCGGACAGGCCGCTGTCGAGGCCCTCGACGAGGTCTACGCCGAGGCCCTGGCGAGCGGCACGCCCCGGCTCGTGGTCAACCTGCCCACGGCCGAGCTCGTGAAGATCAGCGCGAACGCGTTCCTCGCGACGAAGATCTCGTTCATCAACTCGATGGCCGAGATCGCCGAGGTCGCCGGTGCCGACGTCACGGCGCTCGCCGACGCGATCGGCCACGACGCCCGCATCGGCCGCAAGTTCCTCAACGCCGGCCTCGGCTTCGGCGGCGGCTGCCTGCCGAAGGACATCCGGGCGTTCCAGGCGCGGGCGGACGAGCTCGGTGTCGGGGAGTCCCTGGCGTTCCTGGCCGACGTCGACGCCACGAACCTCCGTCGTCGCGCGCACGTCGTCGAGCTCGCGCAGGAGCTCCTCGGCGGGGTCGTGGCGGGCAAGCGTGTCGCCGTGCTCGGCCTGGCCTTCAAGCCGAACTCCGACGACGTCCGTGACTCGCCGGCACTCGACATCGCCGCCCGGCTGCTGGGTCTCGGTGCCTCGGTCGCCGCGTACGACCCGGAAGCCGTCGTCACGGCGCGCCGCGTGCACCCCGAGCTCGACTACACCGAGAGCGCGACCGATGCCCTGCGTGACGCCGACCTCGTGCTCGTCCTCACCGAGTGGACCGAGTTCCGCGAGCTCGACCCGGCCGTGGCCGCCTCGCTCGTGGCGACGCCCGTCGTGATCGACGGGCGCAACTGCCTCGACCGCGACGCCTGGACGGCTGCCGGCTTCACCTACCGCGGCATGGGCCGCTGAACACCGCGCGGGGAGCAGCATGACGATCGACGACGCCGTGACGACCGAGGACCCGGTCGTCGACGCTCCCGTGGAGCACCGACGCCGCTTCGGGGCCTTCCACGAGGGACGGCGCCCGTCGCGGGTGTCCCTGCTCGCGAACGGTGCACTGCTCCTCGTCGCCTCACTGCTCGTCGCAGTGATCGCGTTCCGCACGCGGCTCGAGATGACGAACATCGACGGCATCTCGTACATGTCGATCGCGAAGCAGTACGCCGAGTGGCACTGGGCGGACGCCGTGAACGGCTACTGGTCGCCGATGGTGTCCTGGCTGATGGCGCCGTTCATCGCCGTCGGCGTCGGGCAGACCACGGCCTTCGCGATCGTGAACACGCTGTCCTGCGTCGCCGTGATGGCGATGGGGGCGTGGCTGCTGCTCCGGACGACCGGCAACGGCTGGACCGCCGCGTGGTCGATCGCCGCGACGGCCCCGCTCCTGATGGCGAACGTCAGCCTGCAGACCCCGGACACCCTCGTGCTCGTGTGGTGCCTCGGGTTCCTCTGGGCACTGCTCGCGGCCGACCGCGCCTGGCACGGCTCGGTGCGACGGATCGTGCTCACCGCGGTGCTGCTCGGCGCGGTGTGCGCGTTCGGGTACTTCACGAAGGCGTTCCTCGTCCCGGTGTTCCTCGTGGTGGTGCCGGTGTGGGCGGTCGTCCGCTGGTTCCAGGACCGCCCCGAGGCCCGCGAGCGCCGGTCCGTCCTGCTGCCCGTCGTCGCCCTCGTCGCCGTGGTCCTCGTCTCCGCGCCGTGGGTCATCGCCCTGTCGGTGAAGTTCGGCGGCATCGAGGTCGGCTCGTCGCTGACCGTGAACGTCTCCGGCAAGTTCAGCGACACGTCGAGCACCGATGGCGACGAGTACCGCATCGCGACGCCGCCGAACGCCCGTGCGGTGTCGCCGAACGAGGACCGCACGCCGTCGATCTACGACGCCGGGATCCTCGAGGCCGAGCGCACGCTTCCAGCGGTGCCGCAGCCGGGCGCCGAGGCCGCTCCGACCGAGAGCCACACCACGACCCTCGTCGGCAAGGTGCGGTACTACGTCGAGCAGCGGCTCGAGGCGTTGCCGTACTACTTCAACCGCATCGGGTCGTTCGCACCGTTCGCGCTCGCGATCGGCGTCGTCTTCGTCGGCGCGGTCGTGGCGGGCGTCGTGCACTACCGCCGGTTCGTCTTCGCGAGCATCGTCGGCATCTTCTCCGGGGTGTACCTGCTCGGCTACGCGGGCATCGCGACGGTGGACACGCAGGGCGGCAACGCGCGCTACTACCTCCCGCTCTTCATCGGGTCGGTCCTGATCGCCGGGGCACTCCTGCCCGCGTTCTGGCGGGCGGCTCGTCGGGGACGTCGTGTGCGGCAGGTCGTCGCCGTGGCCGCGTGCGCCGTCCTGGTCGTCGCCGCGTACAGCCAGAACGTCAACGGTGTGAAGGCGCCCTTCTCGACGATGGGCACGCGCCCGTCGGGCATCCCCGTCGGGCAGGTGTTCGGCGGGGTCATCACCCCGGACGAACCGCTCCCGGACCTGCTGCTGGCCAACCACACGCTGCCCGCCGGCAGCACGATCCTCGGGACGAACACCCGGGACGCCACGCTCGTCGCGTTCCGCACCGGCACGCAGATGTACGGCGAACCGGGCCAGGAGTACGACTACCAGGACCCGTCGTTCGTCGCACTGCTCAAGAAGTCGGGCGTGCAGTACTTCCTGAACTACACGAACGCCCTCATCCCGAAGGACCGGGACTACTCGGCGATCGGCACGCTCGAGGACAGCTTCACCGTCCAGCAGACGTGCCAGGACATCCGGTCCGCGCCGGTCCAGGCCTGCCGGGTCGACGTCGTCAAGGTGTCGGGGAACTGACCTCGGTCGGCGTGCTGCGGGTCGGGGTGACCCACACCCGCAGCACGCCGCCGGTCAGCCCGACCGCGACGAGCACCGCGACCACGGCGACCACGGCGAACGGCACCGGGCCCCACGACTCGTAGCGGGCGATGCTCGCGGCCGAGAGCGGTCCGGTCGCGGCGTTCCAGAACCACCCGGCGGCGACCGCGAGGCCCCAGAGCCCGATGGCCGGGAGCGCCACGGCCAACACCCGGGGCAGCACGGCCGTCCCGCGTCCGGGCAGGGGCAGCCGCCGCCACGCCACGGCGCTCAGCACGACGAGGCAGAGCAGCGCCGGGAACAGGTAGCGGCCCTGCGTGCCCGCGACCTCGGTCGTGTCGAGGTACGCCTTCGCGCTGCTCGCGGTCTGCAGGAGCAGCAGGAGCGCGGGGAACACCGCGAGTGTCCAGGCGGTGCGCCGGGTCCGGCCACGGCGGAACGCCCAGCCGACGAGCACGACGAGCACGACGAGCGTCAGGACCGCCGTGAGGACGTCGCCGATGCTCACCTGCGCGCGCTGCCCCGGGGAGCCCCAGAAGGTCCGGGCGAGGGTGCCCCAGCTGACGTCGAGGAAGTGCCACACCGATGGCCCCTGGTTGTCGGGGAACGGGCGGTCGGGTCGGATCGCGGCGTAGCCGTCCGGCTGCAGGGTGCGGAACAGCCAGAGGTTGCGCAGCCACCACCACGCGCCGATCACCGCGGCGACGCCGAGGGCGACGGCGGCGCGGAGGACGCGACGGCGGAACGGGACGACACCCGCACCGGCGACGAGGGCCACGACCGCGACGAACGGCACCGCCGGCAGCCCCGTGCCCTTCGTCCAGACGAGCAGCCCGAGCGCGACCCCGAGCCCGACGAGCGTCCGGCGTCGCAGGTCCCCGGTGAGGAGCCGCGTCGCGAGCCACACCACGACGCCGCCGAGCAGGAACGTCAGGGCGTCGTTCGTCACGGAGGCCCCGATCGACGCCAGCTGCGGCGTCGCGAACAGCGCGAGTGCACCCATCAGGCCCGCCCGCGGCGACCGGGTGACCCGCCGGACCGATGCCCACGCGAGGAGCGCGAGCGGCGTCACGAGCAGCGCGTCCACCAGTCGGAGCGCGACGAGGGCGTGGTCCCAGCGGAGCGAGCCGTAGTGCAGCACGCGGAGCACGACGGCGTCCACCACGTAGGCCGTCGGCGGGTGCTGCGTCATCTGGTCGACCGTCGTGGAGTCGCCGGGGTGCGCCGCGAGCAGCTCGCTCACGGTCGACCACGTCGAGGAGTCCCCGGCGACCTGTTCCCGTTGCGCGGCCTGCACGGCGTTCGACACGTGCAACGTCCCCGGTGCCGGCCAACCGGAACCGGTGGCGACGTGCACGGCGGCGTCGAGGTGCGCGGGCTCGTCCGGTGCCTGGAACGCCGGCACGACGATCGCCCAGAGCACCAGCCAGAGCCCGAACACCGCCGTCAGGACGGCGACCCACAGCCCCTCGCTCCGCGAGACGACGGGGTGCGGTTCGGACTGCATCAAGCGGACTCCCGGGGTCGGCGACGCCACCGGTGTCGGTGGCGCGTCGAGCCTACTGGCCCACGACCTCGGAACCCGCGGTGGAACCGGGCGTCTCGGCGGCGGGCACGGCCCGGTCGTGTCCGCGCTCGGGGTGGTAGACCCACACCTTGTAGAGCCAGAAGCGGAACACCGTGCCGAGCACGAGTCCGATCACGTTGCCCGAGATGTTGTCCGCCAACGCCGAGGTCAGCCCGAGCACGTAGTGCGAGATGCCCAGGCAGCCGAGCGAGATGACCATGCCGCCGAGCGACACGACGACGAACTCGATGCCCTCACGCGTGGCCACCGCCCGCCGCTGCTCGCGGAAGGTCCAGTAGCGGTTGCCCATCCAGTTGACGAAGATGGCCACGATCGTCGAGACGACCTTCGCCCAGAACGGCCCGGAGTGGACCTCGTCCGGGCTGAGCACCGTCGCCCGCAGCACGTTGAAGATGCCGGTGTCGACGACGAACCCCACCGCGCCGACGACGCCGAAGCGTGCCAGTTGGGCCACCAGTCGCCGCACGGTCTCTCCCGGGTCCGTAGAGTTGTCGCTGGTCGTGCTCACGAGGGCCGACCCGCAGGTCGCACAGGACGGCGACCCGAACAGCGATTCTAGACAGCGCGTTCTCGCCGGACGGTGTGAACGACGGAAGGAACACACAGCATGGCGTTGCGCGTCGGGGTCATCGGTGGGGGACAGCTGGCACGGATGATGGTGCCGGCCGCGGTCGAGCTCGGTCTCGACATCCGGGTGCTGGCCGAGGGCCCGGGCATGTCGGCGGCCATCGCGGCCACCGCCGAGGGGGACTACCACGACGCCGCGACCGTGCTCGCCTTCGCGCGGGACGTCGACGTCGTCACGTTCGACCACGAGCACGTTCCGCAGGACGTCCTCCGTGCCCTCGTCGACGCCGGCGTCGCCGTGCACCCCGGCCCGGAGCCGCTCGCCGTCGCGCAGGACAAGATCACCATGCGCACGCGCCTGTCCGAGCTCGGGCTGCCGGTGCCGGACTGGGCCGCCGTGCACGACCCCGACGAGCTGCAGGCGTTCCTCGACGACCACGGCGGACGTGCCGTCGTGAAGACCGCCCGTGGCGGGTACGACGGCAAGGGCGTCCGGGTGGTCACCGACCCGGCCGACGTCGCCGACTGGTTCATCGCCGTCGCCGAGGCAGGCGGCGAGCAGGCGCTCCTCGTCGAGGAACTCGTGCCGTTCACCCGCGAGCTCGCCCAGTCCGTCGCCCGACGCCCCTCCGGCGAGGTCGTCGCCTGGCCGCTCGTCGAGACCGTGCAGCGCGACGGCGTCTGCGCCGAGGTCTTCGCCCCCGCCCCCGACAGCGCCGGACGCATCGCCGACATGGCCGAGGACATCGCCGTGCGGATCGCGACGGAGCTCGGTGTCACGGGTGTGCTCGCGGTGGAGCTGTTCCAGACCGACGACGAGCGCATCCTCATCAACGAGCTCGCCATGCGCCCGCACAACACCGGTCACTGGACGATCGACGGCGCCACGACGAGCCAGTTCGAGCAGCACCTGCGTGCCGTGCTCGACCTGCCGCTCGGTGCCACCGGGTCGTTCGCCCCGGCCGCGGTCATGATCAACGTGCTCGGCGGTCCGGCGGACGGCGACCTCGCGGCGCGGTACCCGGGTGCGCTCGAGGCCTTCCCCGAGGCCAAGTACCACTTCTACGGCAAGGCTCCCCGGCCGGGTCGCAAGATCGGGCACGTGACCGTCATCGGCGACGACCTCGACGACGTCACGTACCGCGCCCGGTCCGCAGCGGCCCACTTCGACGACTGAGGCTGCGGTCCGCGCGGACGGTGCGCTCGGACGGTCCGCAGAAGGGCGGACACCCGCTCGGGTGGCACCCGATCTGGCGTGTGTACCCCCGCGCGTCGGCGTGCTCCCATGGACGGGACAGGGTCCACCGTCCACAGGGAGTACGTCATGCGCCGCGCCAGTGTGTTCGCCACCACGGGAGCGGTGAGCGCCTTCGTGGCGCTCGCCGCGGGAGCGCTCACGCCGACCACCGCCGTCGCGGCGACGAGCGCCGCCACGATCCGTGCGGCCGCTGCGTCGTCCCTCTACGCCTCCGGTCCCTACCGTTCCGACACGAGCGAGGCGGCGAAGCAGGCGACCGCCCTCGCGACGAGCGACCCGAGCGGCGCGGCCGCGGCGAAGACCATCGCGCAGTACCCGGTCGCGATCTGGCTCGGGGACTGGACGCAGGGGGCGACCCTGACGCGGACGATCGACGCCGCGATCGCGGGTGCCGAGCGCACCGGCACGACCGCGGTCTTCGTGACGTACGCGATCCCGCAGCGTGACTGCGGCGGGTACTCCGCCGGCGGCTTCGACGAGGCGACGTACGACGCGTGGGTCGACCAGATCGTCGCCCGGGTCGCCGGGCACCGGGCGGCCGTGATCGTCGAGCCGGACTCCCTCGCGATGCTCAGCAACAGCGCGTGCAGCGAGACCCTCGACGCCCAGCGGTACCGCATCCTCGCCCGCGAGGTCGCTGCCTTCACGGCGGCGGGCGTGCCGGCCTACCTCGACGCGGGGAACTCGAACTGGGTCCCGCCGGCGGTGATGGCGTCCCGGCTGAACAGCGCCGGGGTCCAGCGCGCGCGGGGCTTCTTCACGAACGTCGCGAACTACTACCCGACCGCGCAGGAGCAGACCTACGCCGACAAGGTCTCCGCGGCCACGGGCGGGTCCCACTACGTGATCGACACCTCCCGGAACGGCCAGGGCTGGCGCGGCACCTGGTGCAACGGTCCCGGCTCCGGGCTCGGCACCTCACCGCGGGTGGTGTCGGACGGCTCGGCCCTCGACGCGCTGCTGTGGGTGAAGACCCCCGGTGCGAGCGACGGCACGTGCAACCGCGGACCGGCGGCGGGGAAGTGGTGGTCGTCCTTCGCGAAGTCCCTCGTGGCGAACGCGCGACTCGGGACGCCGGTCGCCACGGCCGCTCCCGCCCGGAAGGCCCCGTCCGTCGCCCCGACGGCACACCGGGACTCGGTCGCGTCCACGGCGAAGCGGCGCGTGACGGTGTCGGGGTGGACGTTCGACCGCGACGACCTCACGAAGCCGGTCACCGTGCGCGTCACGGTCGGCGGGAAGGTGGTGGGGACCGCCACGGCGGACGCCTCGCGGCCGGACGTCGACCGGTTGCACCGGGTCGGGCGGAACCACGGGTTCCGGGCGACCGTGGCGGTGTCGAGCGGGAAGCGGAGCGTGTGCCTGACGGCGGTCGGGATCGGCCGGGGCGGGGACACCTCGATGGGGTGCACGACCGTCACGGTCCGCTGACGCCACCGGATCGCGGGAGGATGGGCCCATGCCGCGTGATCTCGTCCGCCGTGCCGCCCGTCGACTCCGTCGCTCCCTGACCGGGGCGCGGTCGGCCCCGGCCGCGGAACCCGTGCGCCTGCCGGTCCTCGGCTACGTCGTGGCCGGAGGCGGTGGGGCGCATCCCGCCTCGGCGCACGTGCGGGTCGTCCGCCGCACCGAGCACCTCGCGCGCACCGGTGCGGCCGAGGTCCGGCAGGTCGACCCCGCCGCGTTCGTCGACGGGACCGACACGACCGACTACCGGGCCGTCCTCGTGCAGCGGGACGCCCTGCCGCGGGACCTCGTGGCACCCTTCCTGGCCGCTGCCGCCGAGCGGGGGACCCGGACCGCCGCCGAGGTCGACGACGACTTCTTCACGGACTCCGGCCGCGACCGTCTGGCCCGGGCCGAGTACGACCCGGACCGGCTGGCCTCGATCGACGCCCTCGTGCGCGGCGCCGACCTCGCGGTCGTCAGCACCGAGGAGCTCGCAGCGCTCGTGCGGCCGCTCGCGCACCGGGTCGTGGTGGTCCGGAACGCCCTGGACCCGACGATCTGGACCCCGGGCGAGCCGGCCGCCGACGACGTTCGCCCCGCCGACGAGCACCGGGTGCTCTACATGGGGACGCTCACGCACGGCGCCGACCTCGAGCTGCTCCGGGACGTCTTCACCGACCTGACCGCACCCGACGGCACGCCGATCCGCCTCGAGGTGATCGGCGTGACCGAGGACGCCGACGATCCCGGCTGGTACCGCCGCGTCGAGGTGCCGGACGGCCACTACCCGGCGTTCGCCCGCTGGCTCGTCGACCACCGGCAGCGCTGGCGCGCGGGCGTCGCTCCGCTGCGGGACGAGGAGTTCAACCGGGCGAAGAGCGACCTCAAGGCGCTCGAGTACACCGCGCTCGGGCTCCCCGCGGTCGTCTCCGACCGGCCGTCCTACCGGGACGCGCGCGGGCACGGCGTCGTGGCGGTGCCGGACGACGTCGGGGCCTGGCGCGACGCGGTCCGCAGCGCCGTCGACTCCGGGTCCGCCGACGCCGTGGCCGCCCGCTGGGTCCGCGACGAACGGACGATCGGCGACGACGGGGACGCCTGGCGGTCCGCCCTGCTCGACTAGGCTCGTCGCGTGACCGACACCGCAGCCCCCGTCCAGCCGCTCGTCTCGATCATCATGGGGTCGGACTCCGACTGGCCGACGATGCGCGCCGCGGCGGACATGCTGACCGAGCTCGGCATCCCGTTCGAGGCCGACGTCGTGTCCGCCCACCGCACCCCCGACAAGATGACGCGGTTCGCCCGCGGCGCCGCTGCCCGGGGCATCCGTGTGGTCATCGCCGGCGCCGGTGGGGCGGCGCACCTGCCGGGCATGGTGGCCTCGATGACGACGCTCCCGGTGATCGGCGTGCCCGTGGAGCTCGCGCGCCTCGACGGACTCGACTCGCTGCTGTCCATCGTGCAGATGCCCGCCGGCATCCCGGTGGCGACGATGGCGATCAACGGAGCGGCGAACGCCGGGCTCCTCGCCGCGCGTATCATCGGCTCGGCCGACCCCGCGATCGCGGCGCGCCTCGGCGAGTACGCCGAGGGGCTCGAGCAGCTCGTCGAGGAGAAGGCGCAGCGCCTGCGCGACTCGCTCTAGTCGGCGGTACCCCGGTCGCGGGGACCGACCGCTAGAGATCGGCGTGCAGCTGCCAGGTCTCGGCGGCCGAGTCCTTCCAGTCGTACATGCGCGCCCGGTCCGGACCCGCGACGGCCAGCTGCCCGGCGAGCAGCGGGTCGTTGACGACCTGGTAGACCGCCTGCGCCAGTCGTTCGGGGTAGGAGTCGCGGGGATCGCGGGCCACCGTCACACCGGCGTCCGAGGCGACCTCGCGCACGGCGTCGTCGTCCGAGTGCACGACCGGCGTGCCGAAGCTCATCGCCTCGATCACGGGGAGCCCGAACCCCTCGGCGAGGCTCGGGAAGACGAACACCGTCGCCCGGTCGTACGCCACGGCGAGGTCCTGGTCGTCGATCCGGCCGAGCACCTTCACGCGGTCGCGGGACAGTCCTGCGCGCTCCGCGGTGCCGTACACGTCGACGTCGCCCCAGCCGTCCGGGCCGGCGATCACGAGCGGGACGTCGGCGGGGGCGTCCGGGTGTGCCATCGCCTCGATCAGGTACTGCAGGCCCTTCCGGGGCTCGAGCGTGCCGACCGCGAGCACGTAGCGCTCCGGCAGGCCGAGCCGCTCGGCACGGAGGTCGGCGTCGACGGGGGTCCGCAGCCGCCCGCTCGGCGCGCCGCCGATGACCCGGAGCCGTTCGTCGAAGCGGTGGATGCCGTTCAGCGTCGCCGCGACCGCGTGGGTCGGGACGACGACGGCGTCGGCGTGCTTCCACGCACGCTTCACCATCGCCCGGTGGAAGTGGACGCCGCGGGGCGTGAGGGTCTCGGGGTGGGTCCACGGCACGGTGTCGTGCACGGTGACCACCGTCTGCCGGCCCGGGTCGCTGAACCGGTCGTGCTTGACGAGGGGCGCGAGCACGCTCGGCGAGTGCACCATGCCGCGTCCGACGCCGCCGACGAAGCCGCCCTGCCACGCGAGCGAGAGCTCACGGCGGGGGAGCGCCAGGCGGTCGAGGTCGCCGAGGCCGGGGAGCAGCGTGCGGATGTGCGCGAGCTCGTCCTTGCCGACCGCCGAGACGATGCCGGCGACGTCGGCACCCTCCGGGGCACCCGCGATGAGGTGCCGTGTCAGTTCTTCGGCGTACCGACCGATGCCGCCGGGGACGGGGGCGACGATCTGGTCCACGACGACGTGGAGTGTTGTCATGCGGTGCGCCTCCTCGTGGTGCTGTGGTGCGCACTGCGCGGCCGGAAGCCGACCATATCAGTCCGCGCGGGGAGGGACCGGGGCGCCGGATCGGGGTGTGGCGGCGGCGGTCACGCGGCGGTGCCGGGCGGCGAGGGCGGCCCCGACGCCGGCGAGCACGACGTCGCCGATCGTCATGAACACCCGGCTGATGACGGCGAGCGCGAGCGGTGCGGAACCCCCGGCGACGCTGCCGAGCAGCAGCACGAGGATGCCCTCGCGGGGGCCGATGCCGGCGGGGGCGATGACCACGATGAAGCCGACGAGCCAGGCGACGGCGTACGCACCCACGGCCACCGGGAACAGGGTCGGGGAGTCGGCGCCGAAGACCCGGAGCACGACCGTGGCCTGCACGCCGTACGCGATCCACATGACGAGCGACCAGACGAGCGACATGACCGTGCCGGACCAGGTCAGGGTGGTGTCCTGCGGCGGGCGGCGGAGCACCCGGAAGGCGATCGCGATGAGCCGACCGAGGACGGGCGGGGTGAGGCACACCAGGCCGACGACGATCACCGGGATGAGCCACCAGAAGGTCGCGAACCCGGTCGACGAGGCGAGCAGGACGGCGACGATCCCGACGATCGCGGCCGTGACCATGCTGACGAGCATCGAGGCCAGCGCCGCGACCGCGCTGCCGGTGCGCTGCAGGCCGTGCGCACGCCCGAGCTCGGCCTGGGCGGCGATCGACCAGACACCGCCGGGGATGTACTTGCCGAGCTGCCCGACGAAGAAGATCGAGGACGCCGCGGCCAGGCGCACCCGGTACCCGCTGGCGGCCATCATCGCGCGCCAGGACAGCATGTTCGCGACGAGGGCGACGATGGTGAAGATGATGCCGATGCCCACCGTGGCAGCGTCAAGCCGTGCGAAGTCGTGGACGATCTTGTCCCACTGCTTCGCGATGCTCCAGACGAGGAAGGCGACGGCGATGACCGCAGCGACCCACTTCACGACGGTCAGCACGCGAGCGCGCCGACCGGTCGTCGGCACCGCGCCCGTGGCGACGTCGGAGGAGGTGTCGAGCGGGTCCGGTGACCCTGCGGCCGACCCCGTAGGCTGTTGTGCGTCCATCGACCGACAACTCTAAGGGAGCGCGCTGGATGCGACCCGATCCGGATCCCCGTCCGACCCTCCTCGTCGCCGCGTCGACCTTCCCGGCCGAGGCCGGCGACGGCACGCCCGGCTTCGTCCTCGACCTCGCGACCGCCCTCTCGGACGAGTACCGCGTCGTCGTCGTCGCCCCGATGACGAAGGGCGCCCGCGCGCACCAGCGGATCGGTGACGTCGAGGTCCGTCGGTACGGGTACTTCCCGGCCCGGTGGCGCGACCTGGCGGACGGCGCGATCGTCGACAACCTCAAGGCGAAGAAGTCCCGCTGGCTCCAGGTCCCGTTCTTCTTCGGCTCGATGGCCGCCGCGCTCCGCCGGGAACGCCGGCGCTCGCAGCCCGACGTCGCCCTGCTGCACTGGATCATCCCGCAGGGTGCCGTCGGCCAGCTCGTGCTCGGTGACCTGCCGCGCGTGGTGACCACGCTGGGCGGCGACCTGTACGCCCTGCGCAACCCGGTCCTCCAGCGGGTCAAGCGCTCCGTGATCCGCAGCGCCGCGTCGGTCACCTGCATGAGCACGGACATGGCGCGCGAACTCGGCAAGCTCGGCGCCCGCGACGACCAGGTGCACGTCGTGCCGATGGGCGTCGACCTCGAGCCGATCACCCGCGCGGTCGCGCGTGAGACCCGCGTCCCCGGCCGGGTGCTCTTCGTCGGCCGCCTCGTCGAGAAGAAGGGCGCGATCGTCCTGCTCGACGCCCTCGACCGGATGGCCGAGCAGCCGGCCGAGGTCGCCGTCGTCGGCGACGGTCCGCTCCGCGCGCAGCTCGAGGCCCGGGCCGGGTCCGCCGTCACGTTCCTCGGCGCCCGTGGCAAGGAGGACCTCGCGTCCGAGTACGCCAAGGCCCGCATCGCGCTCTACCCGTCCGTGCCCGCCGCGAACGGCGACCGCGACGGCCTGCCCGTCGCCCTGCTCGAGGCGATGTCCGCCGGGTGCGCGATCGTCGCGTCGGCCGTGCCCGGTATCGTCGACGTCATCGAGGACGGCGTGAACGGCCTGCTCGTCGAGCCCGGCGACGCCGCGGCGCTCGCTGCTGCCGTGGACCGCCTGCTCGCCGACCCCGAGCTCGCCGAGCGGCTCGGCCGTGCCGCGGCCGAGACCGCGGCCGCGCACACCGTGGACGCCGTCGGCGACCGGTACCGCGAACTGCTGGCGGCCGCGCGCCGCTGACGCACGTCCCTGCGGGTCAGGAGGGGGGCCCCACCAGCCGGTACCGGCGCACCGCGCCAGCGGGGTGACGGCCGTGTCTGGAGGGACGGTGCGTGCCCGCACCGCGCCTCCTGGACCGCATCAGGTCACCGCGAGAACGACGCGAGCTTCTGCTTGAGCTGCTGGTCGATGTACGGCTCCAGCGACTTCGCCCAGGTACCCGTGATGTGGCTCGTGTCGCGGTAGACGAGCACACCGCCGATCACGGCCGGGCA
Source organism: Curtobacterium sp. MCBA15_013 (assembly GCF_001865095.1). Taxonomy (NCBI): domain Bacteria; kingdom Bacillati; phylum Actinomycetota; class Actinomycetes; order Micrococcales; family Microbacteriaceae; genus Curtobacterium; species Curtobacterium sp. MCBA15_013. Next base: position 49,366 of record NZ_MJGQ01000086.1, read on the forward strand.
GGTGGTGTCCGTGCAGTAGTACTTCGTCAGGTCGAGCACGCTGCCCGTGCCTCCGGCGGCGGTGAACGCCGCCATCGCCTCGGCCGACGAGTCGGTCTGGGCGAGGGCCACGGACCGCGGGTTGTCGCAGGACGAGTCGGTCGGGCCGGTCATCCGGCTCACGCACGCCACGACGTCGCGTCGGGGGACCGGGTTGTCGCGGACCGCGATCACGGGGAGGTCGTCGCCCGCAGCCTGCTGCCAGGCGTCGAGGAGACCGGCGCGGGTGGCGTCGTCGCGCTGCTGGCCCTCGGGGGCGTCCACCGGCATCTGGGTCGTCGAGTGCGCGACGATCAGGGCGTCGGCGTCCCGGTGCTGCTCGACGAACGCGATCGCCTGCTGCTTCCAGCGGTCGCAGCCGCGACCCGAGGCCGGGCTCAGGGACTGCTGGTGCGCGGTCGTCAAGTAGCACCCGCCGATGCCGGCGAGGTCGATCCGCCAGCCGTTCTTCGCGGCCAGGTCGCGGTAGACGCCGAGCAGGGTGTTGCTGTGCGAGTCGCCGATGACGAGGAGGTGCTTCGAGTAGCCGGTGGTCTTGCCGAGCACGCAGGTCTCGAAGCGGCCGCTCCAGCACTTCTTGATGTTCGGGTCCGGCTCGTCGGGTGACGGGTTCGGGTCGTCCTCCTTGGCGGCGGACGGCGCCGGGACACGGACGTCGGCGAGCTTCGGGTCCACGCACGGCTTCGCTGCGCTGATCTGCGCCGCAGCCCCGAAGCACGAGACCTCGCCGTCCTGCAGGCGCTTCGTGAAGGTCGCGGCCTGGACCTCCTGGACGTGCACGGCGGTCAGCGTCGAGACGCCGAGTGCCGCGACGACCACGGTGCAGACCACACCGAGGACGGCGACGCGACGCGGCCGCAGGGTGCGCACCCAGCCGGAGAACCGGAGCGGCTCCTCGAACCACACCGTCGTGACCGCCGCGAGGACGAGCGAGACCACCAGGACCGCGAGCTTGCTCTTCCAGCCGAGCGGGTGGTCGAGCCAGATCGGCACGATGACGACGAGGGGCCAGTGCCACAGGTACAGCGAGTACGAGATGCGCCCGACGAACGCGATCGGGCGGACCGCGCCGAGGAGCTCGAACAGGGTGCCGGCACCGAACGTCACCATCAGGGTCGCGCCGACGACCGGGAGCGCGGCGGCGATGCCGGGGAACGGCGTCGCCGGGGTGATCACGACGAGCGAGGCGAGGAGCGCGAGCGCGCCGACGATCGCGGCGCCCGAGCGGACGGACCGGGCCACGACCGTGCGCGGTGCGGGGAGCGCGACGGTCGCGGCGAGCCCGCCGAGCGCGAACTCCCACGCGCGGGTGGCCGTCGAGAAGTAGGCGACGCCGGGGTTCGTGTTCGTCTGCACGATGCACCAGACGAGCGAGACAACGACGACCGTGCCGAGCAGGATCCGTGCCGTGGTGACGGGGGAGACGCGCTTCCGCACGACGAGCGTGAGCAGGAGCAGCAGGAGGGGCAGCGCGATGTAGAACTGCTCCTCGACCGAGAGCGACCAGAAGTGCTGGAACGGCGAGGCCTGGTTGTCGGCGTCGAGGTAGTCGACCGAACTGGCCGCCAGCTCCCAGTTCTGCGCGTAGACCGTCGATGCGATCAGCTCGCGGCCGTACTGCGACCAGAGGGCGCTCGGGACGACGAGGAGCACCGCGGCGCCCGTCGCGAGGATCGTCAGGAACGCGCCGGGCAGCAGCCGCTTCGCCCGCCGGGACCAGAACTGCCCGAGTCGGATCCGGCCGGTGGAGAGCTGCTCGCGCAGCAGGTGCCCGGTGATGAGGTAGCCCGAGATGACGAAGAAGACGTCGACGCCGACGAACCCGCCGTGCAGCCGGTTCGGCCACAGGTGGTAGACGACGACGGCGAGGACTGCGAACGCCCGGAGCCCCTGGATGTCCCAGCGGGTGGTGTCCCGGGCGCGGTGTGCGGGTCCGCGGGGGCCCTCGGTTGCAGTGCTCACTGACGCCAATCCTACGAGTTGTCGTGCGATCCTCGGAAACGGACGCGGCTTCGGGGACGTTCAGATCCGGGCGGCACGCAGGGCGTCGACGGTGTTGCGGACGCCCCGGCCGAAATCGGTGAAGTCGCGGGCGTCCACGGTCGGCAGCACCCGGGAGGCGAACCGGAGGTCGAGGCCCTGGTAGGTCGCCGAGGGGTCGGCACCGTGGCGGACGTCGAGGGGTTCCCCGAAGGCGTCCTCGACCGCGGCGACGACCTCGGTGATGGTGGCGCTGCGGCCGGAGGCGAAGATCTTGGTGACGGCGGTGCCGGCGGCGGTCGACCGTTCGGTCGTGTCCAGCGCGTCCAGCACCATCGCCGCCGCGTCGTCGATGTAGAGGTAGTCCCGCGTGGTCTCCGTCGGGACGTAGATCGACGACGGCCGGCCCTCGAGGTGCGCGAGCGCCAGCTGGGACACGAGCCCCTGCGCCTTGCCGAGGTTCGCCCCCGGCCCGTACAGGTTCGAGAACCGTCCGACGAGCAGGCGCGCACCGGTCGACTCGGCCCAGGTGCGGAACCGCGCTTCGGACGCGAGCTTCGACCGGCCGTACGGCGCGAGCGGAGCCGGCTCGGAGTCCTCGTCGAAGGGGGCCGGCGAGGAACCCGCGTAGACGGCACCCGCCGAGGACGCGAAGAAGAGCGTGCCCGGAGCGGCCTCGTCGCCCGCGAGGGTCTCGAGCACCCGCCCGATGAGCTGCTGCTCGGCCTCGAACACCTCCGCACCGGTCGCGACGACCCCCGTCCCGGCGCACCAGACGACGCGCCAGGGGGAGTCCGGCGTGCGGACGCCCCGGATCGCCGTCACGAGCGCCTCGACCGCGGCGTCCTGGTCGTCCCAGGGCACCGAGGCCGCGCGGACGTCGGTCCCCGGTGCCGCCTCGGCCGCCGCACGACGGACCGCGCGCCCGAGGAAGCCTCCGGAGCCGACGACGAGCGTCGCCGGGGTCGACGAGGCCGTCACGCTGCGAAGACCCCGGCGGCCGTCGCCGCGTGCAGCGCCTCGCGCCAGTCGCGCATCGGCGCCAGGCCCGCGCGGGACCAGCCGTCGTGCCCGAGCACGCTGTACGCCGGACGCGGTGCGGGACGCACGAAGGCGGCGCTGTCGGTCGGGAGGACGCGGTCCGGGTCGAGCCCGTTCTCGGCGAAGATCGCCTTGGTGAAGTCGTACCAGGACCCCTGGCCCGAGTTCGTGCCGTGGTAGGTGCCAGCCGGGGCGTCCGCGTCGACGAGCTCGACGATGCGTGCCGCGAGGTCACCCGTCCACGTCGGCTGCCCGACCTGGTCGGTCACGACGGACACCGTGTCGTGCGTCTGCGCGAGCCGGAGCATCGTCGCCGCGAAGTTCGGCCCGTGCGCGCCGTAGATCCACGCGGTCCGCACGATGTACGACGAGTCCGGCGCGATCCGGCGGACGTGTGCCTCGCCCTCGGCCTTGGTCCGGCCGTAGGCGTTCAGCGGGTCCGTCGGGGCGTCCTCGGCGTAGGGTGCGGTGCCGTTGCCGTCGAAGACGTAGTCCGTCGAGATCGTCACCAGCTTGGCGCCGTGCCGGACGGCCGCCTCGGCGAGGAGCCTCGGGCCCGTCGCGTTGACCGCTGCGGCGTCGGACTCGTGCGTCTCGGCGTCGTCGACCTTGGTGTACGCGGCCGAGTTGATCACGACGTCGTGGCCGGCGACGGCGGCGTCGACCGCGTCGGGGTCCGTGATGTCGAGGTCGGCGCGACCGAGCGCGGTGACGTCACGACCCTGCAGCGCGAGCTGCAGGTCGCGACCGAGCATGCCGGCGGCGCCGGTGATCAGGGTGCGGGTCATCGTGGCGTCCGGGCTCAGGCGAGCGCCGCGCGCTCCTTGAGGGGCTCCCACCACGCGCGGTTGTCGCGGTACCACTGGACGACGTCGGCGAGACCCTGCTCGAACGGCACCTGCGGCTCGTAGCCGAGCTCCGCCTGGATCTTCGAGATGTCGACCGAGTAGCGGAGGTCGTGGCCGAGGCGGTCGGCGACGCGGTCGACGTACGACCAGTCCTTGCCGGTCGCGTCGAGCAGCAGCTGGGTGAGCTCCTTGTTGGTGAGCTCGGTGCCGCCGCCGATGTTGTAGATCTCGCCCGCGCGGCCCTTGGTGAGCACCAGCGCGATGCCACGGGTGTGGTCGTCGACGTGCAGCCAGTCGCGGATGTTGTTGCCCTCGCCGTAGAGCGGGACGTGCTTGTCGTCGATGAGGTTCGTGACGAACAGCGGGATGACCTTCTCGGGGAAGTGGTACGGCCCGTAGTTGTTCGAGCAGCGCGTGATCGAGAGGTTCAGCCCGTGCGTGCGGTGGTAGCTGCGGGCGAGCAGGTCGCTGCCGGCCTTCGACGCCGAGTACGGCGAGTTCGGCTCGAGCGGACGCTCCTCGTCCCACGAGCCCTCGCTGATGGAGCCGTAGACCTCGTCGGTGGAGACGTGCACGAAGCGCTCGGTGCCGTGCCGGAGCGCGGCGTCGAGCAGACGCTGGGTGCCGACGACGTTCGTCTCGACGAAGATGCCGGAGTCGCGGACCGAGCGGTCGACGTGGGACTCGGCGGCGAAGTGCACGATGGCGTCGATGCCGGGGATGACCTCGTCGAGCTTGGCCGCGTCGCGGATGTCGCCCTGCACGAAGGTGTAGCGCGGCGAGTCCGCGACGGGGGCGAGGTTCTCGAGGTTGCCCGAGTAGGTCAGGGCGTCGTAGACGACGACCTCGGCGCCCTCGAGTCCGGGGTACGCGTCCTGCAGGGTGCGACGGACGAAGTTCGAGCCGATGAAGCCGGCTCCGCCGGTGACGAGGATCTTCACGAGGTCAGGTTCCTTTTCGGAGTCGGTGACGTTGGATCGATGGACGAGTGTAGCGGGGCGTCCCGGAGCAGCAGGTTCCGGCGGGCCTCGACGAGCGCCCAGACCACCGCGACGGCGGCGAGGAGCAGCACCACGACGAGGCCGTACCGGCCGGCGGGCGTCAGGTTCACGAGTCGACCGAGACCGGCGACCGTGACCTGCAGGTGGGTGTTCTCGTAGAAGCCGCGGTAGGCGACCGTCAGGCCGTAGAGCCCGATCACGGGGAAGCCCCAGAGCGCGAAGGAACCGACGCGGCCGCGTTCCGGTGCGCTCGTCACGAGGTTCCGCCACGCGATCGCGCTGACGGCGATGAGCGGGACGAGCCCGATGAACAGGTAGCGGCCCTGTGCGCCGGCGATGAGCTGCGTGTCGTCGTAGGAGGAGAAGTTGTTCTGCAGCTGGATCACGAGCGTCAGCGCCGGCAGGACGAGCAGCACGATCGCCGTGCTGCGCTGCGCCGTGCGACGGAACGCCCATCCGACGATCACGGCGAGGGCGATGACGGTCAGGGAGTCCGTGAGGATCTGCGTCATCGGGTAGCGGAGCGCACCGAACTGCCCCCAGAACGACGAGGTGAGGCGGTCCCACTCGACGTTCATGAACTCGCCGAAGTTGGCGCTCGTCTCGCGGCCCCACGGCTTGTCCTGGCGGACGGCGCTCACGCCGTCGGGCTGGAGCGTGCCGAAGAGCATCAGGTTGCGGATCCACCACCACGAGCCGGCCGCGGCGACGATCGCGCCGGCGACGGCGGTCCGGCCGATGCGGGCGCCCCACGACAGGGTCCCGTGGCCGGCGACGAGCAGGGCGATCGCGACGAACGGCACCGTCGGCAGCCCGGTGCCCTTCACCGAGCAGACCGCGGCGACGGCCACCCCGAGCCACACGGCGATGCGCCACCGGTGGTCGCCGGTGAGGGCCCGGACGGCGAGCCACGAGATCACGGCACCGAGCACGATGACGGGCGCGTCGTTCGTGACGGACGAGCCGATCTGCGCCAGCTGCGGCACGGCGAACAGGGCGAGGACGCCCACGATCGCGGTGCGCGGCGAGCGGGTGACCCGCCGGACGGTCGCCCACGTCAGGAACGGCAGCGGGAGCAGCACCACGACGTCCATCAGGCGCAGGGCCATGACGCCGATGTCCCAGCGCAGGTGGAAGAACCCGATCGCCTTGAGCACGACCGCACCCACGCCGTAGTACGTCGGCGGGTGCTGCGACATCTGGTTGACGAAGTCGTGGTTGCCCGGGTTCTCCGCCGTGAGCTGCGCGACGGTCTCACGGTCCGCCGCGGCGACGTTCGTGGACTGCCCCTGCTCGACGTACGTCGTCTTGAGCAGGTCCATCTCGCCCGGCGCCGGCCACCCCTTGCCGAGCGCGAGCTGTTCGGCGGCGTCGAAGTGCGCTGCCTCGTCCGGGGCCGCGAACATCGGCGTCAGGAAGGCCCACAGCGTGAGCAGCAGCGCGAACGCAGCCGTCAGTGCGATGACGGCGCGTCGTTCCCCCCGGGTCACCGGCAGTGCGGCGGTGACCTCAGTCGCCATAGCGCTGGAGTTTCTGCAGGTCGAGCTGTTCCTCGGCCAGCGTGCGGTTGAGCCGCGTGAGGTCGGCGACGACGCCGATCACGATGCTGAGCACCGCGGTGATGAGCAGGACCACCCCGAGGATGATCGACTGCAGGTGGTTGCCGCCGGTGTGCATCGCGAGGAGCACCAGGTACCGGACGAGCGGCCACGCCCCGAGCGCGCCGAGGATCGCCGCGACCCAGAGGAAGAGCGCCATCGGGCGGTACATCAGGTACACGCGGGCGATCGCCGACCCGGACTGGAACATGTGCTGCCAGATGTTCTTGAACAGGCGGGACTCGCGCGTCTTCGGGTTCGTCGTGATCGGGATCGACGCGATCGCCAGGCGCTTGTACCCGGCCTGCACGATCGTCTCCATGCAGTAGCTGAAGCGCGTCACGATGTTGAGGCGGATGAGCGAGTACTTCGAGTACGCGCGGAACCCGCTCGCGGCGTCCGGCAGGTCGAGACCCGCCGCGCGCGAGGCGACCCACGAGCCGAAGCGCTGCATGAGCTTCTTGAACCCGGAGAAGTGCTCGATCGTCCGGGTCTGGCGGTCGCCGATCACGATCTCGGCTTCCTTGCGGAGGATCGGCTGGACCAGCTCGGCGATGTGCGCCTGCGGGTACTGGTTGTCACCGTCGGTGTTCACGACGATGTCGGCACCGTGGAGCAGTGCGTAGTCGACGCCGTCCCGGAACGACCGGGCGAGGCCCATGTTCGTGGTGTGGTGCACGAAGTGCCGGACACCGTGCTCCTTGGCGACCTCGACCGTGCGGTCGGTGCTGCCGTCGTTGATGACCAGGATCTCGATCTCGTCGATGCCGTCGATCTGCTTCGGGATCGAGTCGATGACGCTGGCGAGGGTGTTCTCCTCGTTGAGGCAGGGGATCTGGACGAATAGCTTCACGGGCTCGCTTGGTCTCGTTTCGGGAGTCGGCAGTGCGCAGAACCATGACAGCCTATGCGAACTCGCGCCTTGCTAGGCTTCCCCGGTGCAGATCCGCGAACTGAAGATCCCCGGCGCGTGGGAGTTCACGCCCGTCCAGCACGGCGACGCACGAGGAGCATTCCTCGAGGCGTACCGGGCCGACGTCCTCGAGGAGACGGTCGGCCACCCGCTCGACCTGCGGCAGGTGAACATGTCGGTCTCGGCGGCCGGCGTCGCACGGGGCATCCACTACGCCCTCGTCGCACCGAGCCAGGCGAAGTACGTCACCGCCGTCCGCGGGGCGTTCATCGACTACATCGTCGACATCCGCGTCGGCTCCCCGACGTTCGGGCAGTGGGACTCGGTCCGCATCGACGACGTCGACCGCAAGGCGGTGTACCTGTCCGAGGGGCTCGGCCACGCGATCGTCGCGCTCGAGGACCAGTCGACGGTGAACTACCTGGTCAGCGCGCACTACAACCCGGAGCGCGAGAAGGGGATCACGATCCTCGACCCGACCGTGGGACTCACGCTGCCGGACGGGCTCGGCGAGCCGGTCCTCTCCGAGAAGGACACCAGCGCACCGACCCTCGAGCAGGCCGCCGCCGCAGGGCTGCTCCCCACCTACGAGGAGTGCTTGGCGTACACCGAGTCCCTCCGTACGACGAAGTAACGAAGCAAAGGACGCACCCGTGAAGGGCATCATCCTCGCCGGGGGTTCCGGCACCCGTCTCTGGCCGATCACCAAGGGCATCAGCAAGCAGCTCATGCCGATCTACGACAAGCCGATGGTCTACTACCCGCTGTCGACGCTGATGATGGCCGGCATCCGCGAGGTGCTGGTCATCACGACGCCGGAGTACAACGACCAGTTCCGCGCGCTCCTCGGCGACGGCTCGGCCCTCGGAATGGACATCCAGTACGCCGTGCAGCCGAGCCCGGACGGCCTCGCGCAGGCCTTCGTCATCGGCGAGGACTTCATCGGCGACGACAGCGTCGCGCTGGTCCTCGGCGACAACATCTTCCACGGCACGGGCCTCGGCACGAACCTCCGCAAGAACACCGAGGTCGAGGGCGCGACCATCTTCGCGTACCACGTGGCCGACCCGAAGGCGTACGGCGTCGTCGAGTTCGACGACAGCTTCACCGCGGTCTCCATCGAGGAGAAGCCGACCGAGCCGAAGTCGAACTACGCCGTCCCCGGCCTGTACTTCTACGACAACAAGGTCATCGAGATCGCGAAGACGATCGAGCCGAGCGCCCGCGGGGAGCTCGAGATCTCGACCGTGAACGAGCGCTACCTCGACGCCGGCGAGCTCGGCGTGCAGGTCCTCGACCGCGGCACGGCCTGGCTCGACACCGGCACGTTCGAGTCGATGATGCAGGCGTCCGAGTACGTCAAGGTGATCGAGGACCGTCAGGGCTTCAAGATCGGCTGCATCGAGGAGATCGCCTGGCGCAACGGCTGGATCGACGACGCACAGCTCGCCGACCTCGCCGCCCCGCTCGTCAAGGGCGGCTACGGCGTCTACCTCCAGCGGCTCCTCTCCGCCTAGTCACCCCCGTGGCGCCCGGCTCTGGTTGGTTCGGTCGACGCCGCCGTCGCGACGCGACGCCCTCCGGGCCCGATGCGGTCCAGGAGGCGCGACACCCGTCCGCGACGGCGGCGTCGCCCGTGCGGGTGGCCGGGTTCGACGGCCCGGCGCAGGTCCGGCAGACCGGCGTCACCGTGCTCCTCGTCAGCCGGTCCGACCGGCAGGACCGGTTGCCCGCGATGGTCACCGCTGCCCGGACCGCCTTCGGTCCCGAGGTGGACGTCCGTGCCGTGGCCTACGTCGCGGACGCCTCCCCGGTCCTGCCGTCGCCCCGGGGTGTGCCGTGGGTGCGGCCGGACGCCGTCGACGGCATCGGATCGGCCGTGAACGCCGGGGTCGCCGGTGGGGTGCGCGGCGTGCTCGTCGTGGTGGACTCGACGGTGGGTGTCACCGACCAGGACCTCCAGGTGCTCGCCGAGGCCGGTGCGCGCGGTGTGGCGCAGGCCCGGGTCTGGCTCGCCGACGGCTCCGCACGCCACGGGGCCCGGCTCCTCCGGCCCGGGGCGCTGCCCTGGAGCGACGACTCCGCGTCGGTCGTGCCCGGCGCCGACGGACTCCGGTCGACGATCCTCGCCGCACGCGACACCGCAGCCGCTGCGACCGTCTTCGCCGCGGACCAACCCGCACTGGCGATGCCGGGACGTGCGCTGGTATCGGCACCGTGCCTCCCGGACGAACGCACCACGCTGTCGGCCTGGAGCCGCGCGGTCGCGGACCGCACCGATCGTGACGTCGCGCTCGTCTGGGCGCTCGAGCGCTCGGACGAGGCGGGGCGCACCGTCGACGCGGCGACCGTCGACGCCGTCTCGGCGTGGCGTGACCGCGCCGTCGACGGGACCGGCTCGGTCGTTGCCGGGCCACCGGTGCCGCCGTGGGGCGCTCGGCCGGTGACGCCCGCGGCCCCGACGGGGTCGGCCACCGAGCAGCTCGCGTGGTCGCTGAAGATCGCCGCGCCCGCCGGACCCGAGGGCGACGGCTGGGGTGACGTGCACTTCGCGGCCGAGCTCGCCGCCGCGCTCGAGCGCCTCGGACAGCGGGTCCGCGTCGACCGCCGGGACGCCCACGTGCGGGACGACGACGGCGCGGACGACATCACGCTCGTCGTGCGCGGGCTCGACCGGGTGCCGCCGAACCCGGCCTCCGTGAACCTGCTCTGGGTGATCAGCCACCCGGACGACGTCGCGGACACCGAACTGCGGTCGTTCGACCGGGCGTTCGCCGCGGGTCCGGCGTGGGCCGCCGCGGCGAGTGCGCGGTCGGGCGTGCCGGTCCGGACGCTGCTGCAGGCGACCGATCCGGCGGTGTTCCGCCCGGGCGTGTCGTCAGGGCCCGACGCCGGCCGCGTCGTCTTCGTCGGCTCCACCCGCGGTGCCGCTCGCCCCGTCGTCGCGGACGCGGTCGCACTCGGTGCCGACCTGCGCGTGCACGGGCCCGGGTGGGAGGACGTCGTGCCGGAGTCGTCCCTCGGGGCGCCGTCGTTGTCCCGCGCCGAGGTCGCCCGTGCCTACGCGTCCGCCCGCGTCGTGCTGAACGACCACTGGCCGGACATGGCCGCCGGGGGGTTCGTGTCGAACCGGGTGTTCGACGTCCTGGCCGCCGGGGGAGTCGTCGTGACCGACCCCGTCGTCGGGCTCGGCGAGGTGCTCGACGTGCCGACGCTGGCGGTGGCGGGGTCGCGGGAGGACCTCGCGGCGCTGCTCGACCCGGCGTACCCGTGGCCCGACGTGGCCTCGCGTGCCGAGGTGGCCGCGCGCATCGCCGCCGAGCACTCCTTCGATGCCCGTGCCCGCGTGCTGCTCGACGCCGCGCGCGCCGAGCGCGCGCGCCTGCGGCGCTGAGCGCGCCGCGGGCCGCGGCCGCCTGCGGCGCCGCGCCGCGGCTGCCGCCGCCGCGGCGTCGAACCACGTTCGCGACGTCGAACCAGGCCGCGCGCCCGGTTCGACGTCGGATTCGTGGTTCGACGCGGGCGCGCCTGCGCCGCCGCATAACCGAAGCCGCGCCGAACCGCGGGAAGGCGCGGCGCGCAGTGGTTTTGGTTGTGCGCTGCGCAGCGGCGGCACGCCGCGCCCCGCGGCGCGCGCTACTTGCGCGTCACCCAGCGCGCCCGGACGGCGAGCCCGACGCGCAGCACCGCCCGCAGGGGCCACAGCCACCACGCCCGGTACTTCCGCGACAGGAACCGGTAGGCGCTCCGGTGGTGCTCGATCTCCATGCGGCGCCGGTTCGACGAGGTCGAGTGCGCCCCGGTGTGCGTCACCACGGCGGTCGGCACGTACACGTTCGCCCGCCCGGCGAGCCCCACGCGCTGCCCGAGGTCGACGTCCTCGAAGTACATGAAGTACGACTCGTCGAAGCCCCCGAGCTCGCGGAACAACGACGTCCGGATGAGGAAGCACGCGCCGGACAGCCAGCCGGCCTCGCGCTCGACGACCTGGGTGGTGGACCAGTACCGCTGGCTCCAGGGGTTCGCCGGCCAGAAGCGCGAGAACGCCGCGTGGCCGAGGCCGGTCCGGAGCGACGGGAGTTGGCGCGCCGAGGGGTAGGTGTCGCCCTGCTCGTCGAGGATCCGCGGACCGAACGACCCGCCGGACGGCAGCCGGTCCGCAGCCGCGACGAGCTCGTCGATCGAGCCCGGCGCGAGGACCACGTCAGGGTTCGTGACGAGCAGGAACTCCGGCCGGACGTCGGGGAGCACGTCGTCGAGCGCGCTGAGAGCCGCGTCGATCCCGCCGCCGTAGCCACGGTTGCCCCCGGAGGACACCACGACGGCGCCGTACGACTCGCCGATCGCCCGCAGTGCGTCGAGGTCGGCCGAGCCGTTGTCCGCGATCACCACGGCCACGGGCTCTCTGGACGCCGCCTCGATGCTCGCGAGGAACGGCCGGATCGTCTCACCGGTGTTGTACGTGACGGTCAGCACCGCGACCCGGGTCATCGTGTTCCCCCGGCGACGGCGGCGTACGCGTCGACGTGCACGGCGGCCGTGGCCTCCCACGTGAACGAGGAGGCCCGGCGGAGTGCGGCCGCCCGGTGCGACGCGACGAGCGCGGGGTCGTCGAGCAGCGAGGCCATCGCCGCCCCCAGCGCAGAGGCTGAGGGCTCGGTGTACACGGCGGCGTCGCCCCCGACCTCCGGCAGCGACAGGCGCCTGGTGGTGAGCACGCACGCGCCGGCCGCCATCGCCTCGACCACCGGCAGGCCGAAGCCCTCGCCGAGGGACGGGTACACGACGAACTCCGCGCCGCCGAGGAAGCCGGAGAGGTCCTCGAGCGGGAGGTACCCGGCCTCGATGACGTGGTCGGCGTCCTGCAGCGCGTCGAGCCGTGCGATCGCGGCCTCGTCCCAGCCGCGGGCACCGGAGAGCACCAGCCAGGGCGTGTCCGACCCCGTGACCGCGCGGGCGTCGCGGACCGCGGCGTAGGCGTCGAGCAGCGCGGTGACGTTCTTGCGCGGTTCGATCGTGCCGAGGAACGCGATCCAGGACGCGTCGTCGGGGAGCGTCGCGGCGATGCGGGCGTCCTCGACCTCGGCGGTGGACGGCTCGTGGAACACGGTCCGGTCGACCCCGAGCGGGGCGACCCGGACGTCCGCACGGATGCCGGACACCACGCGTGCGGCCTCGGTCGCGGTGGCGGCGCTCGGCACGATGACGACCGGACGGGTCCGGAGCGATCGGCGGCTCCACCAGGTGAAGAACGTGCGCTTCAGGCGGGAGTGCCACTCGGGGTTCGAGAAGAACGTGGCGTCGTGCAGCGTCACCACGGACCCACGGCGCCACGAGAACGGGAACGTGTAGTGCGGGGAGTGCAGCACCGCCGCGCCGATCCGCCGACCGAGTGCCGGCAGCCCGGTCTGCTCCCAGAGGAAGCGCAGCGGCACGGAGTCGGTCCACGCCGGTGCCGTGTGCAGCGTCACGTGCGGTGCGACGTCGCGGAAGTGCGCGGCGTGCACGGGCCGGACGACGAGGTGCACGTCGAGCGACGGGTCGGTGAGGTGCGACGCGACCCCCTCGACGTAGCGTCCGACACCGCCGAGGTTGCGCGGTACCGCGGTCCCGTCGATGAGGACGGTGAGCTGCGGCACGCGAGGTTCCTTCCGGCCGGGGACGCCGCGGCCGGGACCGTCGACGGGGGAGCCCCCAGGATAGCCCGCTCCGCTCATGCGTCCGGGTCCACGGCGCTCCGCGGGACGGACGCGACCCGCGTCTCACGGAGCCGCCGCGCGAGGTGCGCGGGGAGGTGCCCCGTCACGTCGGCCAGTGCTGCCAGGACGAGCCGCGCCTCCCGTCGGGTGCGACCGGAACGCAGTCCGACCAGGCCGCGCGCGGTCGTCCGGACCGCAGCCCGCAGGACCGTCGGCCACGGCGCGTGCCACAGGGCGACGACCAGCCGGTTGCGGGCGTTGCGGAAGACGAACAGGTCGCTCTGCACGCCGGACGACGCCGAGTGGTCGTGCTCGACGACCGCGTCGGCCGCGTACTCGACGCGCCATCCGCGGCGACGGAGCCGCCAGGCGAGCTCGGTGTCCTCGTAGTACATGAACAGCGACTCGTCGAGGAGTCCGACGTCGTCGAGCGCGGCCTTCCGGAGCGCGGAGGCGCCGCCCGAGAACCCGAACACGTCGCGGTCCGCCGCCTGGTCGGCCGCGCCGAACCAGTCGCGGTCCATGCCGTTGCCGTCGCGGTCGACCCGCACGCCGGTCGAGTTGAGGCGGACCTCGCCGTCGGCGTCGGGCACCCACAGGTGGCCGGTGTGGTCGCGCAACGCCCGTCCGGCGGGGGCCGGGGCACCGGCCTGGAGGCGCGACCAGCGCCCGGCGAGCACGATGCGGCCCGTCACGGCCGCCACGGCCGCAGGGGCGGCGTCGAGGTGGTCGCGGAGGGCCGCGACGAAGCCCGGAGCCGGCTCGGCGTCGTTGTTGAGGAGGACGACGACGTCGGCGTCCGCGTGCCGGATGCCCGTGTTCGCGCCCGCCGCGAACCCGCCGTTGGTGTCGCGGACCAGCACCGTCGCCTCGGGCAGCTCGCGGCGGAGCACGGCGACGGAGTCGTCCGACGACCCGTTGTCGACCACGATGACCTGGTCGGCCGCGCCGTCGTCGAGCACGGCGCGGGCGGCCCGGGTCGTGAGGTCCGCACGGTTCCAGTTGACGACGACGACCGCGGTGCGGGAGGCGCCGTCGGTGGGCGTCAGCCGAGCTCCTCGATGGAGGGCTTCGCGTAGACGCTGCCGACGGCGTCGCCGAACGACGGGACCTCGAACGAGTCGCACTCCGGCAGGTCGTGCAGGTGCCGCCCGGCGGAGTCCATCATCGACACGTTGATGAAGTACTTGCCGGTGCCGAAGTTCGTGTCCGTGATCCGGAGGCGGAGCTTCCGGCGCCCGTGCAGCGGCTGGAGCGTGACGCCCATGATGCCGGTGGTGGTGCCGTAGACGACCTGACCGGCGGTGTTGTTGATCTGGACGGCGGCCTCCCAGTCGGCGACGCCGTCGAGGTGCTCGAACTCCATGTCCACGACGAGGTCGTCACCGGGCGTGACGGGCGCTCGGTGCTCCTTGCCGTCGGCGTGCACGGTCGCCCCGAGGACGGTGCCGCGGCCCACGGCGACGTCGGCGCTGAGCTCGCCGGACCGGCGCTCCTCGAGCACGTCGCGGAACTTGCTGACCGCCTGGACGGCGTCCCCGTCGTGCAGGACCTTGCCCTTGTTGAGCAGCACGACCCGGTCGCACATCTCCTGCACCTGGCTGAGCGAGTGCGTGACGATGATGATCGTCTTGCCCTGCTCCTGGAACGATCGGATGCGGTCGAGGCACTTGCGCTGGAACGCCTCGTCGCCGACGGCGAGGACCTCGTCGACGAGCAGCACGTCGGGGTCGGTGTGCACGGCCACGGCGAACGCGAGTCGCACGTACATGCCGGAGCTGTAGAACTTCACCTGGGTGTCGATGAAGTCGCCGATGCCGGAGAACGCGAGGATGTCGTCGAACCGCGCCTCGGTCTCCTTGCGGCTCAGACCGAGCAGCGCCGCGTTGAGGTAGACGTTCTCGCGGCCGGACAGGTCCGGGTGGAAGCCGGCGCCGAGCTCGAGCAGCGCGGCCAGCCGCCCCCGGCGCGAGACGGTGCCGGACGTCGGCTGGATGATGCCGCCGATGGCCTTGAGCAGCGTCGACTTGCCGGAGCCGTTCTGGCCGATCAGCCCGACGGTGGTCCCGGCCTGGATCGACACGGTGACGTCGTCGAGCGCCCAGAAGTCCTGGCGGTGCTTGCGACCGGCGCGGCCGAGCGTGACGATCCGCTCGCGGATGGTGTTGTCCTTGCGGACGGTGAAGCGCTTCCGGACGTGGTCGATGACGATGACGTCGGGGCGCTCGTCACCGCGCTGCTGGGCGGTGGGTGCGACGGGGGTGCTGATGGCCATGGGTCTAGAGCTCCTGCGCGAAGTTGCCCTGCAGGCGCGAGAACACGCGCTGCGCGCCGATGAGGCAGAACAGGCCGATGACGAACGCGATGCCGAGTCGGAGCATGAGGTGGTCGGGGTAGACGACCTTCGCCGGGTCGTGCAGCCAGATGGCGTTCTGCATGCCGAGGACGGACAGCGTGAGGGGGTTGTTCGTGTAGACGGTCAGGATCCACTGGACGTGCAGTTCCTTGAGGACCATCGAGTACGAGTACACGATCGGCGATCCCCACAGCAGCACCATCAGGCCGACGTCGATGACGAACTGCACGTCCCGCAGGTACACGTTGAGCGCGGAGAGGACGAGCCCGATGGCCGCGCCGTAGACGACGATCACGGCGAGGGACGGCACCAGGTACACCAGGCCCTCGTGCAACGGGAACGCACCGAGCACCAGCGTCGCCACGATGAGGATGACGAACTGGATGGCGTAGTTCACCAGGGCGGCCCCGACGCTCGCGAGCGGGAAGACCTCGCGCGGGACGTAGACCTTCTTGATGAGGCCGCTGTTCCCGACGATCGAGCCGGTCGACCCCGCGACGATCTCGCTGAAGAGCGTGTACGCGCCGAGTCCGGTGAAGACGTAGATCGCGAAGTTGTCGATGCCGTGCGCGGCGCCGAGCACCTTGCCGATGACGAAGTAGTAGATGAGGAGCTGGGTCAGCGGGCGCACCAGCGTCCACACGAACCCGAGCGCCGAGTCCTTGTACCGCGCCTTGAGGTCGCGGCGCACGAGCATGCCGAGCATCTCGCGCTGCCGGAAGACGTCGCGCAGTTCTCGCCAGGTTCCTCGGATGGCACTCGTCGGAGCGCCGACCACGACCAGGGGCTCCTTCGCGAGCGCGGCCATGCGGGCTTGATCGACCATGTGTCTCTTCGTTCGTGGGGGCAGGACCGGAACAGCATACTCACCGCATCACCCAGGACGCCGGTGCGCGCTGCGGACCGGGCGACACCTGTCGTCCGCCCCCGTGCGGGGGTGAATGTGCGCGGATTGAACCCTCAACCTTCACTTTGGGGTTACCGTTGACGCAACCCGGACCCTTGTCAACATCCACAGGACGGCCCGTCAGCATGCACTTCGCGTCACGGCCGATCGCTGCGTTCGCGGTGGTCGGTGTTCTCAGTCTCCTCGCGGCGGGTTGTTCCGCCACGAGTGACGACGACCCCACCGCGTCGCCCACGCGGTCCGCCGCACCGACTCCGACCGCGTCGGCGACCGCGACGTCCGGCCCCTCGTCGACCCCGTCGCCGAGCAGCTCCGACGACGCGGACGACAGCCCCTCGGCGTTCCCGGGCTCCGGCCAGACGACCGAGCCCGACGACGACCCGTCGGACTTCCCGGCCACCGCCGTCGTCACGTACGCCGGGTGGGACACGGGCAGCCGGACGCTCCAGGCCGGTGGACTCGTCTCCGGCACGACGAACACGTCGGGCACGTGCACGTTCACCGCGACGAAGAGCGGTGTCACCCGGACCCTGACCAGCACGGCGGAGGCGAGCGCGTCCTCCGTGAACTGCGCGCAGGTGTCCTTCCCGGCGGCCCAGGTGTCCAGCGGCACCTGGTCCATCACCCTCGACTACCGGGTCGGCACGCAGTCGACCACGTCCGACCCGATGACGGCGGAGGTGCCGTGATGCGATCCATCCGAACCGACGGGCGACGACGCCCGCTGCGGTCGTCCCTCGCCCTGGTGGCCGCCCTCGCGGTCGCCGTGAGCGGCCTGACCTTCGGCACGGTGCTGTCCGAGCAGACGACGACGGAGTCCGCCTCGGCCGCGACCGCCGCGTCGTTCGACCCGGGCAACATCATCAGCGACGTGAACTTCTACAACGGGTCGGCGATGAGCTCGTCGTCCGTGCAGTCGTTCCTCAACAGCGTCGCGCCGAACTGCAAGCAGGCATCGGGCGGCCCGGCGTGCCTCAAGAACTTCTCGCAGAACATGAGCGGCATCGCCGCCGTGTCCGGTCGGTGCTCCGCGATCAACGGCGGCGTGAAGTCGGCGGCCACGGTCATCGCGCAGGTCGGCGCCGCGTGCGGCATCAGCCAGAAGGTCCTGCTCGTCCTCCTGCAGAAGGAGCAGGGCATCGTCACGACGAACAGCCCGACGAGCTACATGTACCTGCACGCCACCGGCTTCGCGTGCCCGGACACCGCGCCGTGCGACCCGAAGTACTACGGCTTCGGCCAGCAGGTGTACGCCGCCGCGCTGCAGTTCAAGCGCTACCAGGCCTCGCCGACGTCCTGGGCGTACCAGGCCGGCCGCAACAACTCGATCCTCTACAACCCGAACGCCGCGTGCGGTCGGAAGACGGTCTACATCAAGAACCAGGCGACCGCCGGGCTGTACATCTACACGCCGTACACCCCGAACGCCGCCGCGATGTCGAACCTCTACGGCACGGGTGACGGCTGCTCGGCGTACGGCAACCGGAACTTCTGGCGCATGTACACCGACTGGTTCGGCTCGCCCACCGGTGGCAGCTCGCCCGCCGGGCACGTCGACTCCGCGACCGCCGGGTTCCGCCAGGTCACGGTGGGCGGCTGGGCGTACGACCCCGACGTCGCGACGAGCCCGATCCGGGTGGCGTTCTACGTGGACGGCGTCGGCAAGAAGACCATCACGGCCGACGGGGCGCGTTCCGACCTGGGCAGCCAGCTCGGCGCCGGCAACACCAGCCACGGGTTCTCGACGACCCTGACCGGGATCTCCGGCGGCAGCCACAACGTCTGCGTGTTCGGCATCAACCAGGGCGCCGGCGCCAACGCGCTGCTCGGCTGCCAGCAGGTGACCGTCCGGACCGGGGCGCCGTTCGGCAAGCTCGACCAGGCCACCCTCGCGGCGGACAAGCTCAGCGTCCGCGGCTGGGCGATCGACCCGGACACGAAGTCCTCGATCCCCGTGCAGCTCCGCGTGGACGGCGTGGCGAAGAAGGCCTGGACCGCCAGCGCCTCGCGCACCGACGTCGGGAAGATCTACCCGGGCTGGGGCGACGCGCACGGCTACTCGGCGACGATCAGCGGCATCGGCGCCGGGAAGCACACGATCAGCACGTGGGCGAAGGACACCTCCACGGGCAAGTGGACGCAGCTCGGGGCGAAGACCGTGACGAAGGCGAGCGGTTCGCCGTGGATCGTCATCGACGAGGCATCGTCGACCGCACCGGGCAAGCTCAAGATCCGCGGCTGGACGGCCGACCCGGACACGATCGCGCCGCTGCGCGTCCACCTGTACCTGGACGGCAAGGCCCTGACCTCGTTCACGGCCGACCAGACCAAGGCGGGCCTCGACAAGGCGCTGCCCGGCTACGGTGACGACCACGCGATCCTGTTCACCCGCAGCAGCGTCCCGGCCGGGAAGCACCAGCTCTGCATCATCGCGATCAACGTGGGACCCGGCGGCAACAGCAACGTCTGCACGACGTTCCAGACGCCGACCGGCCCGCCCAAGGTGAAGATCGAGTCCGGTTCGTCGCCGACGCTCGGCTCGCTGCAGGTCAGCGGCTACGCGGTCGACCCCGACACGGTGCAGCCGATCGGTGTGACGTACACGGTCGACGGCAAGAAGGTCACCACCGGCACGGCCGACCAGGCCAGCGCCACCGCGGCGAAGGCGTACCCCGGGTACTACTCGAAGCACGGCTTCCAGGCCACGCTCACCGGCATCGGCCCGGGCAAGCACACCGTGTGCGTCGTCGGGACGAACGTCGGGGGCGGGAAGGACGCCAGCGCCTGCAGCACGGTCGCGATGACCTCCGGCAATCCGGTCCTGCTGCTCGACGAGGTCTCGTCCCCCGCGGCCGGACAGGTCAAGGTGCGCGGCTGGACGATCGACCCGGACACCGCGTCCCCGATCCAGGTGCACGTGTACGTGAACGGCGCCGGCGCGAAGTCGCTCACCGCGAACGAGGCGAAGGCGTCGCTCGCCACCACCTACGGCGGGTACGGCGCGAACCACTCGTTCTCGACGACCGTGTCCGGCTACAGGGCGGGCAGCACGCAGGTCTGCGTCTACGCGATGAACACCGGCGCGGGAGCGAACACCACGCTGTGCCGGACGATCACGGTGAAGTAGTGCGCTGACGGTCCCACGGACCACGATGCGAGACGGGAGGCGCCCCACCAGCCGGTGGGGCGCCTCCCGTCTCGTCCGTGGTCGGCTCAGCCGCGTCCGGTGCCGCGGCGCACGGCGCGCGCCAGACCGCCGAAGCGGTGCAGCAGGCGGTACTCGGCCGACC
The DNA here is from genome assembly GCF_001865095.1 of Curtobacterium sp. MCBA15_013. Classification (NCBI taxonomy): domain Bacteria; kingdom Bacillati; phylum Actinomycetota; class Actinomycetes; order Micrococcales; family Microbacteriaceae; genus Curtobacterium; species Curtobacterium sp. MCBA15_013. The sequence goes on from NZ_MJGQ01000086.1 coordinate 69,038, forward strand.
GGGTGAGCTCGTCGTACCGCAGGGCGATCGTGTCGCGCTCCTCCTCCGCACGCCGACGCGCGGCGTCGAACGAGGCCACCGCCTGCTCGGCCACGACGAGCCGCTCGTTGATGTCGCGGACGCCCTGCAGGTGCACGTCGCGCTCGAGCTCGGCGACCCGCAGGACCTCGCGCTCGTTCGTCGCCCAGCGGAGGAACGGGGACCGGCTGCCGGTCCGGGACCGCGCGTGCTCGATCGCCGCCTCGAGGACCGGGCGCACCTGCTCCGCACGCGCCGCGAAGGAGTGTCGCTCGACCACGACCGCGCGCAGCCGTTCGACCAGCGCCGTCCGCTCGTCCGCGGGCATCGCGAGCGCCCGCTCGAGGGACGCGGCGTCGTCGAACACGGGGACCTCGCCGAGGCCGAGCTCGTCGAGTCCGAGCGCGCAGTCCGTCACGGGGAGCGCCCCGGACGCGAGCGACTCGTAGAGGCGGGAGTTCAACGTGCCGTACTCGGCGGCCGGCGCGATGACGTCGTCGACGACGAAGGCCGCCGACCGGTAGACCTCGGGGAGCGCGAAGTAGGGGACCATCGGCCGCAGCTCCACGCCGGGGGACGGGTCGACGTGCTCGGCGTTCGCGGCGAACCAGACGATCGGCTCGGCCGGACGGACGTCGTCGAGGACGTCCTGCACGTGGCGGCGGACGCCCCAGAAGTTCACGGTCGCCACCGCGCGGTCGCTCCGCGGGGTACCCGGGTCGGTCGTGAAGAGCTCGAGGTCGACGCCGATCGGCACGACCTCGACCGGGCCGTCGTAGTGCGCGGCGACGGCGTCGCGCGCGGTGGTCGACGACGTCCAGACCGCCTCGAACTCGTCGAGGTACGGCAGGGCCGCCCACTTCGCCGTCCAGTTGCGCACCCACGCCACGAGGGCGGTGGACGGCGGCACCCGGCCCGGCACGAAGGACTCGATCATCACGACCACGACGGCCGTGTCGTCCGGGACCGGGTCGGCCCACCGGGTGATCGGCCACATCGCGACCCCCCACCCGGCGTCCCGCAGCGCCCGGGCCAGCCCGAGCGCGACGTAGAGGTCGCCCTTGCCCTCGGCCGGGTCGTCCGTCGACACCGCGAACCGGACGGTCCCGCGCGGCCCCTCGGCGTGGTCGCCCGCGGCGATCGCGGCGTAGTCCGCGGCGAGGGGGGAAGACGTGGGAGCGGTCGGGATGCTGGTCGCGGTCACCGAGCCATTCTGCACGAATCGGCGCTGATCTCAGGGGAGCGCGGGCGCGCGCCTTGTAGGGTGTCATCGGCCGTCGGCACCCCGCGGCCGACCCGTCGACCCGCGCCAGGTGCGCGGCAGCTGCTGGAGGAACCGCGTGACAGAGCGCAAGCCGGGAGTCGTGTCCGTCATCCTCGTGAACTACAAGGGCACGGACGACACCCTGACGAGCATCGCGGAGCTCCGCAAGCAGGACTGGCCGCAGGACCGGCTCGAGGTCATCGTCGTCGAGAACGGTTCCGGCCCCGAGCACCTCGGTCGGCTGAAGGCGTCGGAGCTCGACTTCACGCTCGTCGACGCCGGTGCGAACCTCGGCTTCACGGGCGGCTGCAACCTCGGCGTCGAGAAGTCCTCCGGCGAGATCGTGGCGTTCCTCAACAACGACGCCCGACCCGACACCGGCTGGGTGCGCGAGGCCATGGCGACGTTCGCCTCCGGCGCGGACATCGGCGCCGTGGCGTCGAAGGTCCTCGACTGGGAAGGCGTCAACGTCGACTTCACCGAGGCCGCGATGACCTGGTACGGCATGGGCTACAAGCCGTTCGCGGGCTCGCCGGACACCGGGCGCTGGGAGTCCGAGACCGACGTGCTGTTCGGCACCGGCGCGGCGATGTTCATCCGTGCGGAGCTCTTCGAGCAGCTCGACGGCTTCGACGACCGCTACTTCATGTTCTACGAGGACGTCGACCTCGGCTGGCGGCTCAACCTGCTCGGCTGGCGCTTCCGGTACCAGCCGAAGTCCGTCGCGTTCCACAAGCACCACGCGTCGATGAACAAGTTCGGCGACTTCCGCGAGACCTACCTGCTCGAGCGGAACGCCCTCTTCACGCTGTACAAGAACCTCGGTGACGAGCAGCTCGCAGCGGCCCTGCCCGGGTCGCTCGCGCTCGTCGTCCGTCGCGCCGTCGGTCGTGGCGAACTCGACTCGACCGAGCTCGACCTCCGCAACCCCGGCGACGACAGCGTCCCGACGATCCCCGTGCCGAAGACGGCGATGGCGGGCATCTACGGCGTCGACCAGTTCGTCGAGCAGCTGCCGTCGATGACCGAGTCGCGTCGGCAGATCCAGGCGACCCGCGTGCGCAGCGACCGCGAGCTCCTGCGCCTCTTCGGCAACCGCGACGAGCCCGCGTACCCGATCGAGAACTACCTGGCCGGTTACGACAAGATCGTGCACTCCCTCGGCGTGCTCGAGGTCGGCACCCGGCGTCGGATCCTCATCATCACGGGCGACTCCATCGGCGAGAAGATGGCCGGTCCGGCGATCCGTGCGACCCAGATGGCGAAGCAGCTCGCCGGCGAGCACGACGTCCGGGTCATCAGCCTCACGCGCTCGTCGCAGATCGACCCCTCGTACGAGGTCGTCACCGTGCCGCACCGCCACCCGCGCCAGATGGTCGAGCACGAGGCCTGGGCCGACGTCATCATCGTGCAGGGCCACGCCCTCCGCCTGTTCCCGGTGCTCGAGTCGACGAGCAAGATCCTCGTCGTCGACGTCTACGACCCGCTGCACCTCGAGCAGCTCGAACAGGGCCGCAGCGACGACGTCGACCAGTGGAACCGGCAGATCCTCGACGCGTCGGACACCCTGAACCACCAGCTCGAACTCGGCGACTACTTCATCTGCGCCTCCGAGCGGCAGCGCATGTTCTGGCTCGGCCAGCTCGCCGGCTCGGGTCGTGTGAACGCCCGGACGTACTCGCGCGACCCCGACCTCCGCTCGCTGATCGGTGTCGTGCCGTTCGGCCTGTCGTCGACGCCGCCGGTGCACGACCAGCAGCGGGTCAAGGGCGTCGTCCCCGGCATCGGGAAGAACGACAAGCTCGTCGTCTGGGGCGGTGGCATCTACGACTGGTTCGACCCGATCACGCTCGTCCGTGCCATCGGCCGGCTCGCCGCGAAGAAGCCGAGCGTCAAGCTCTTCTTCATGGGCGTGCAGCACCCGAACCCGGACGTGCCCGAGATGGACATCGTCGCCAAGGTCCGTGCCGAGGCCGATGCGCTCGGGCTGACCGGCAAGAACGTGTTCTTCAACGACGCGTGGATCCCGTACGAGGAACGCGGCGCCTACCTGCTCGAGGCCGACGCCGGCGTCTCGACGCACTACGAGCACCTCGAGACCACGTTCTCGTTCCGCACCCGCATCCTCGACTACCTGTGGGCGCGTCTGCCGATCGTCACGACCGCCGGTGACTCCTTCGGTGACCTCGTCGCCGAGGAGAAGCTCGGCATCGCCGTGCACGAGCAGGACATCGACGGCCTGGCCGCAGCGCTCGAGACGGCGCTCTTCGACAAGAAGGCCCGTGCCGAGTTCATCGGCAACGTCGACCGCGTGCGCGAGCAGTTCACGTGGGAGAACGTCCTCGCCCCGCTCGTCGAGTTCTGCCGGAACCCGATCCGCGCGGCCGACAAGAGCGTCCGCGACACCTCGTCGACGATCCAGCCGCACGCCATGCGCGTGCGCGTCCCGGACCGCAAGAAGCTCTACGGCGTCCGTCACGACCTCGGTCGCGCCGTGCACTACTTCCGGACCGAGGGCCCGCGGAGCGTCGCGGGCAAGATCAAGCGTCGGCTGCAGAACCGGTGACCGCGGGCGCCACGGCGCTCGTCATCGTCCCGACCTACAACGAGGCCGAGAACGTCCGCACGATCGCCGCAGCCGTCCTGGGCGCGCTGCCGGACGCACACCTGCTCGTCGTCGACGACGCGAGCCCCGACGGCACGGCTGACCTCGTGCGGCAGCTCGCCGCCACGGACGACCGGGTGCACCTGCTCGAACGCTCCGGCAAGCTCGGCCTCGGGACGGCCTACGTCGCCGGCTTCCGGTGGGGGCTCGAGCGCGGGTACCCGCTGCTCGTCGAGATGGACGCGGACGGCTCGCACCCGGCCGACCGGCTCCCGGCACTCGTGGCCGCGGTCGACGGCGCCGACGACGTCCTGCTCGCGATCGGGTCGCGGTGGGTCCCCGGGGGATCGGTGGTCGACTGGCCGCTCCACCGCGAGGTCCTCAGCCGCGGCGCGAACACCTACGCCCGGTTCGTGCTCGGCATCGGCGTGCGGGACGTCACCGCGGGCTTCCGGGTCTACCGCGCCGACGCGATCGCCCGGATGGACCTCGACTCGATCGACTCGAAGGGGTACTGCTTCCAGGTCGACATGACGTTGCGGGTGGACGACCTCGGCGGGCGCATCGTCGAGGTCCCGATCCGGTTCCGCGACCGTGTGCACGGCGTCTCGAAGATGAGTCGTTCCATCGTGCTCGAGGCGATGCTCCGCACCACCCAGTGGGGCCTGCAGCGGCGCCTCGGTCGCCGACACGGCGCACGTCGCTGACGCGACCCACGTCGCCGACGCGACCCGAGAACAGACGGGAGGCGCGGTGCCAGCTGGCACCGCGCCTCCCGTCCGTGAAGGGGATGCGTCTCAGACGCAGCTCACGTTGTAGTCCTGATTGTTCGCCACGTACTGTGCCATCTGGACACGGCTTCCCGACATGAGTCCACCAGCCGAACAAGCACGCTGGGCCGCTGCGACGCCGTCTGTGCCCACCGCGATCCAGCTCGGCAGGCCCTGGAGCGACGACTTCGCCGGAACCGAGCCCACGATCTGTGCGAACTGGCTCTTGGTCGAGTAGATGCCGATCGTCGAGACGCCCGCGGCCTTGAGCGCGGCGACCATGCCCTCGATGTCGGCGCGGTTCTGCGTCTGGTAGTCCTTCGCGTCGGTGGACCCGAGCCACGAGAGGCCCGTCTCGACGTCGATCCACCAGCGGTACGACGAGGGGTTCGGGACGCCGCGGGTGTTCGCGGCCTCGTACGCACGGGTGTAGCCGTACATGTACGAGCAGGCGCTGGTGTACGCCTTCGCCGTGCAGGTGCCGTACGGGTTGGACACGGTCGTGCCCGACGGGTCCCGGTTGGACGACGGCCAGACCGAGGCGGCCTTGCCGGGGTTCGCGGCGAGGGCGTAGAGCTGCGCCTTCGGCTGCGACGTGCCGCCGGCCGACCCCGCGGCCCACGCCAGCTGCGGGGCGAGGGACTCGTTGGTCTGGTTCGGCAGCGAGCCGTTCACGCCGACGACGCCGAACGCCTGGTTCGACGGGTAGTTCGACGAGGACCCGCCCTGCGGCCACGAGACGTCGGCCCCGAAGCCGGAGCCGCTCGACCCGTCGAGGAAGTACCCCGCGACGTCGAGGTGCAGCTGCGCGGAGCCCTTCGACACCTTCGCCTGCACCCGGCGGTCGACGCTCGACCCGGTGACCTTCGCGACGACGAGGTTCGCGACCGAGGTGCCGGCGTCGAACACCTGCGTCGCGACCTGGGGGTCCTGGCCCGCGGGCGTGACGCGGAGGTACGCGGCGGTGGTGGGCTTCGTCGTCTCGGCGTTCGCGACGACGGCCGTGGCGGTCCCGGGGACGCCCGCGACACCGGACAGTCGGATGGTCCCCGCGGTGGCGGACACCGAACCGGCGAACGCACGGGTGGTGTCGATCGGGACGAACACCGAGCCGGTGGACGAGTTCGAGTAGTAGCCGGCGACGTCCATGTAGACCGTGCCCGAGCCCTTCGAGAGCTTCACCTGGGCGGCACCGTCGTCGGAGAGCTTCACGATCGCGAGGTTCGACAGCGCCTGACCACCCGAGTAGAGCTGCGTCACGACGGAGGGGTCCTGCCCGGCCGTGGTGACGCGGACGTACCCGGCGACCGTCGGGTTGCTGACCTGCACGTTCACGGCGACGGCGGTCGCATCGGCCGGGATCCCGGCGCGGCCGGCGAGGGGCACCTGCGTCGGCGTGGTACCCACCGTGGCGCCGAACACCCGCGCGGCGTCGAGCGGGGTGTAGGTGGCACCGGAGCCGTCGGCGTAGTACCCGGCGACGTCGAAGTACCCGCTCGCCGTGCCCTTCGAGAGCTTCGCCTGGATCGAGCCGTTCACGAGCCGCACGGTGACGAGGTTCGCGATCGTCTGCCCGGCGGCGAAGTCCTGCGTCGCGACGGTGGCGTCCTTGCCCGCGGGGGTGACGCGGACGTAGCCGGCCGCGGTGGGCTTGGCGACCTCGACGTTGACGGCGACGGCCGTGGCGTTCGCGGGGACCCCCGCGTTCCCGGCGATCTTCACCACCTTCGGCGACGTCGTCAGGGCGCCCGACCAGACGCGGGTCGTGTCGATCGGCGTGTACCGGCCGGTCGTCGGGGCCGCGGCCTGCGCGGTCGAGACCGGTGCGACGACGGCGACGGCGGTGGCGACGAGCGCGGTGGTCAGGGCGAGTGCGAGGCGTCGGTGCAGGCGCATGTGGTTGTTCCCCAGGTTCGTGGACCGCCCCCTGACGGTCTCCGGCAGTCTAGGTGCACGATGCAACGGATCGGGGATCGCGGAGCACACCTGTGCACTTCGACACAGTCGCTCAGCCGCGCGGCAGGTGCCGCCGCCACGACCGCCGCCGCGCGGCGATCACGAGCACGGCGACGAACACCATCAGCCCGGCCCCGTGCAGCAGGTAGCTCTCCGCCGCACTCGTGACGCCCAGCAGCACCAGCACCGCCGCCGGCCACACGTAGGCGACCCCCGGGAACGTGGTTGCCGTGACCCACGCCCGCGCGAACGCGAGCAGCGCCGTCACCGCGAGGATGATCGTGCCCGCGAGCCCGATCTGCAGCCACGCGTCGACGAACGCGTTGAGGCCGGACGTGAACCGCTGCCCGGCCGGGTCGATGAACGTCACGTAGGGCACCACGGCCTCGTGCGGCCACGTGCCGACCCAGCCCCAGCCCTGGATGGGGAACTGGCTCACGAACACGCGGATCTGCGCCCAGAGGTCCACCCGGGTCGCCGTGCCACCGGCTGCACCGATCTCGGCGAGGACCCGGTGCCGGGCGACGATGCCGAGGCCGATCATGAGCAGGACCGCCCCGCCGAGCACGCCGTTCACCACCGGTCGGGTCGTCGGTCGGGCGTGCCGGAGCGACCACAGCGCGAGGGCGGTCACGGCCAGGGCGATCATCGCGAGCCCGGTGATGGGGGACTGCACGAGCATGAGCGCGATGACGGCGAGGGTGGTCGAGCCGATCGCACGCCACATCGTCACCGAGCGGGTGAGGAACTCCACCACGAACGTCACCAGCGCCATCGCGGCGATGAACCCCATGAAGTTCCGGGTCCCGCCGATGCCCTGGATCGGGCCCCCGTACGCGATGTTGCCCTGGATGCCGAACGCCGCGATCGGGGTGTCGAGGACGAGGCCGGAGAGGACCTCGAGGCCGAGCGCGACCACCAGCAGGATCCGGAAGGCGTCGCCGGACGCCCGGATGACCTGCACCAGGTCGCGGCCGAGCGCGAGGTAGAGCCCGAGCCCGATGAAGCAGACGGTGCCGACCAGCCCCCGGAGCGCCACCCACGAGTACTCGCTCCAGAGGACGCTCAACGCGCAGTACCCGACGAACGCCAGGAGCGAGAGGGGGAGCACCCCGTGCCACTCGATCCGGTAGCGCTGCCCGAGCAGGCTCAGGCCGGCGAGGACGAACAGCGTGACGAGCACGGCCCACACACCGGCACGACCGACGAGCGCGGTCACCGTCGGCTGCGCGAACGCGAAGAGCACGATCACGGTCGCGAGTGCCTGGCTGAACCGGCCGCCCGCGGAGAACCCGATCCACGCCGACAGGTACCGTCGCGCGAGCACGCGTCTGGTCACCCGGCCGTCCGTCACCTCACCATCTTGGCCCATCCGGCCTCGTCGGCAGGTGGACGCCCCGGCGTCGCGCCCTGCACCGAGCCGGCGGCGACCTCGATCGGCGTGCCGAGGACGCCCGCGACACGACGGGTGCACCCCCGCGTGGATATCCACGATCCGCGATGTCGGCGGTACGATCGCCGCACCATGGCGCGCGGGTGGCGGCTGTACGGCGCACCGACGGTCGCTGCGGTCGTCGGTGGGTCCGCCACGGCCGTGGCCTGGTGGCGGCTCGGCCCGGTGACCCGCGGGACGGTGTGGGCCGAGGACGGCGGGGTGTTCCTCCGCGAGCGGCTCGCACTCGGCCCCGGCGCCGTCCTGGAGCCGTACGCCGGGTACCGCCACCTCGTCCCGCGCATCGTCGTCGACCTCGCCTGGCTCCTGCCCGTCGAGCGGTACGCGGTCGCGGTGTCGGGCCTGGCCTGCCTGGTCGTCGGGGTCGTCTGCGCGCTCGTGTTCCTGCTCTCCGGCGACGTCGTCCGGCCGTGGCCGCTCCGGGTCCTGCTCGCCGCGGTCCCCGTCGTCCTGCCGCTCGCCCCCGTCGAGATCAGCGGCACCGCGGCGAACCTGCACTGGTACGTGCTCGTCCTGGTGCCGTGGCTGTTCACGCACCGTGCCCGGACGTGGTGGGGAGCGGTGGCGCTCGCCGTGGTCACGGCCCTCGGTGTGCTCAGCGAGGTCCAGGCGACGCTGTTCCTCCCGCTCCTGCTGGTCGCCTGGCTGCCGCTGCGACGCACGGCGACCGGACGGGTGGACCTCCGCCCGCTGCCGGTCACCCTGGCGGCGGTGCTGGGCAGTGCGGTGCAGGTCGCGACGGCGCTCACGGACCCGCGAGCGTCCCGGCCGGGCGACCCGGGTGCCTCCGACGTGCTCGCCGGGTACCTGCTGCAGCCGCTCGGGGGCGCGTGGGACCGTCGGGTCGATGTCGTGGCGGAGACGGTGCACGCGCACGGGTGGGGCGTGGTCGTCCTGCCGGCCGTGCTGCTGGTGGTCGTGCTCGTGACGGCCGTGGTGCTCGGCCGGGGGCGTGCGCGGTGGGTCGTGGTCGCCCTCGCCGGAGGCTCCCTCGTGGTGTGGTGGGCAGCGCTCCTGGCGAACGGGTCGGCGGTGCAGGACTGGGTGGCTCTCGGGCCGGCCGCGCTGGCGGCGGGGCCGCAGCGGTACGCGGCAGCGTCCGGGCTGCTGCTCGTGTCGGGAGCGGTGGTGGCGGCGTCCGTGGTCATCGGGTCGGTGGGAGTGCCAGGAGGCGCGGGTCGGCCCGGTGCGGGTCGATCCGGTCCGGCAGTCGGCCGGTCGGCGGCCGCGGGCCGGCTGGTCGCGGTCGTGCTCGCGTGGTGCGTGGTCGCCGCGGTGGTCGTCGCCGCCGTCTGGAACGCCGCTCCGGGGACGACCCGGCGGAGCGCCGGCCCGGTCTGGTCCGCGCAGGTCCCCGCGGCCGCCGAAGCCTGTCGCGCCGACCCGACGCTGCCGTCCGTCGTGCTCCGGACCGCGCCGTGGCGGGCCGCGGTGCCGTGCGACCGCCTGGTCGAGCGGCCGTGACGACGGGACCGGTGTCGGGGGCCGGGGCGGGCTCGGGTCAGCGGCGCGCGGGCGTCCGGAACTCGCGGCGGGCCGGGGGCGTGCGGGGACCGTCACCGGCGGACACGGGCTCCTCGCCGACGAGCACGATCCGGGTCTTGATCGCGATGAGGGCGAACAGGACCCAGTTGCCCTGGTAGAGCAGTCGGGACTCGGCGACCGACTGCACGAGCAGCGCCACGACGACGAGCAGCGGCAGGAGCGACACCGGGTCGAACGGACGGGGGGAGAGCGACGCGTCGTAGCCGATCCGGGTGGCCGAGGCCCACGACCGGCTGAGGGTCGTGACCACGTAGACCACGAAGATCGCCAGTCCGATGACACCGGTCTGCATCCACACGTCGAGGTAGGCGTCGTGCGCCTGCAGGTAGGTCACGCCCTTGCGGTGCGCGAGGTCCGCGAGGGTCGGGATGCCCGGCCACCAGTAGCCGATCCACCCCCAACCGACGACGGTGTGCTCCTGGATGAGGCCGATGACCCGCTCCCAGATCACGCCGCGACCGGTCGCGTCCGAACCCTTGCCGAGCAGCTCGGACACCTGGCCGCGGGCAAGGAACCCGAGCACGGCGACGACCACGGCCCCGACGGCGACGGCGAGGTAGCGCGGGGTCCGTCGTTCGGTCGGGACCCGGCGGATCCAGAGCGCGACGGCGAGCGCGACGAGGACGACGAGCCCGGCGGCCAGCACGGTCGAGGAGCGGGTGAGTGCGAGGACGACGAGGGCCACGACGGTCCAGCCGATCGCGCGGTTGCGCCGGAGTCGCCCCTCGGCGTACTGGACCGCGACGGCGATCACGGCGAGGAGCGCGACCATCGCGAGCAGGTTCGCGTTGCCGGGGAGGCCCTGGATGCGCCCGCCGGTGAAGAGCTCGGCGCGTGAGAAGTAGAAGGCGTCCGGGATCTTCCGGTCGCCGTAGTCCGTCCACGCCGGTGCGATCGGGTGCCGGAGGACGACCGCGACGAAGGCCTCGAAGAGCAGCGACCCCATCAGGACCCAGCGCAGCGCGAGGCTCAGCGCATCGGTGATCCGCCGCCACGTCAGGGTCGAGGCGATCGCGAAGGCCGCGCCCGCGCAGATCACCTGGACCGCGAGGCTCGAGACCGTCGCGAACCGCCAGTGCGACCACACCACGGACACCAGGCACCAGGCGAGGAAGAGCCAGAGCGCACGCGGTGTCCGGGTGAGCGGCGGGCGGGCCCGGACGATGATCGTCGTGGCCCAGACCCCGGCGGCCGCCCAGAGCAGTCCCGCCCCGACCCACGTGAGCGTGTTCGGCACGGCGTCGCCGGCGAAGAGCACGAACAGGATCGTCGCGCCGAATGCGAACGCCTCGCGCTCGGGCACGGATCCGCGCGCCAACGGCCAGGTGTTCGTCACGACGCCAGGGTACCCGGGGAGCGCACGTCGACCGCCGATAGGCTCGTGCGCATGTTCCTCGGCATCACGAACACGCCCCGCGACTACGCCTGGGGATCCGTCACGGCCATCCCCGAGCTCCTCGGCCGGACCGTCACCGGCGCACCGCAGGCCGAACTCTGGCTCGGCGCGCACCCGGGCAGCCCGAGCGTCGTCGTGAACCCGGCGATGGTCGGCGGCGCGGACACGCTGCTCGACTGGATCACCGCGGAGCCCCGGGACGCCCTCGGACCGGACCGCACGGGCCTCCCGTTCCTGCTGAAGGTCCTCGCGGCCGCCGCCCCGCTCTCGCTGCAGGCGCACCCGACACCCGAGCAGGCGCGCGAGGGGTTCGAGCGCGAGGAAGCGGCGGGTGTCCCGATCGACGACCCGGCCCGCAACTACAAGGACCCGTTCCCGAAGCCCGAGCTCGTCGTGGCGCTCAGCGAACGCTTCGAGGCGCTGAGCGGCTTCCGCCCGGTGGCCGAGACGCTCGCCGACGTCGAGGCGCTCGACGCCGGGTCCGGTCGGCTCGGCCCCCTGGTCGTGCACCTGCAGCACGGGCTCGAGGACACGGTGCGGTGGCTCGAGACCGGAGACTCCTCGGCGCAGGCCGTCGTGCAGGCCGTGAGCGACCTCGCCGCCGCGCTCCCCGACGACGCCGTCACCCCGAACACCGCGACCGTGCGCGACCTCGGCACGAGCTACCCGGGCGACCCCGGCATCGTGGTGTCCCTGCTCATGCACCGCGTGACGCTCGCCGCGGGTGAGGCGATGTACCTGCCGGCAGGGAACATCCACGCCTACCTCGACGGGCTCGGCATCGAGCTCATGGCCCCCTCCGACAACGTCCTGCGCGGCGGGCTCACGCCGAAGCACGTCGACGTCCCGGAGCTGCTGCACGTCCTCGACTTCACCGCGTACCCGGCACCCGTCCTGGCCCCCGAGTCGGTCGCCGCCGGCGTCGAGCGCTTCGCGCCGGACGGCGTCGGGTTCGCGCTGCTCCGCGTCACGGGGGACGGACGCCCGGTCGGCCTGGCCTCCGGCGGGGTCGCGCCGCTGCACGGCCCCTCGATCGCGATCTGCACGGCGGGCGCGGTGACGCTCGTCGGCGCGCAGTCCGCGACGCTGCTGCGCCAGGGGGAGTCCTGCTACATCACCCCCGACGAGGGCGACGTCACGGTCGAGGCCGACAACGGCAGCGGTCTGGCGTCCACGGTCTTCATCGCGACGGGTGCGTGAACCCGCAGCGCGTGGCGGTCTGACGCCGCGCCGGTTCCGCTAGCGTGGCCAGCATGAGTTGGCTGGTCACCGGCGGCGCCGGGTACATCGGGTCCCACGTCGTCCGAGCACTGCGTGCGGCGGGCATCGACACCGTCGCGTTCGACGACCTCTCGAGCGGCTTCCGGGCGTTCGTGCCCGAGGACGTGCCGTTCGTCGAGGGCACGATCCTCGACGGCGAGCTGGTGGCCCGGACGCTGCGCGAGCACGCCGTCACCGGTGTGGTGCACGTCGCGGGGTTCAAGTACGCGGGGGTGTCGGTCGAGCGACCGCTGCACACCTACGAGCAGAACGTCACCGGCATGGCGACGCTCCTCCGGGCGATGGCGGAGAACGGCGTCACCAAGGCGGTGTTCTCGTCGAGCGCCGCCGTCTACGGCACGCCGGACGTCGACACCGTGGTCGAGGACACCCCGAAGGCGCCGGAGTCGCCCTACGGCGAGTCGAAGCTCATCGGCGAGTGGCTGCTGCGCGACATGGAGGTCGCCGCGGGCTTCACCACGACGTCGCTGCGCTACTTCAACGTCGTCGGGTCGGGGGAGCCGGACCTGTACGACGCCAGCCCGCACAACCTCTTCCCGCTCGTCTTCGACGCCCTGCTCGCCGGTCGCACGCCGCGGATCAACGGCGACGACTACGCCACGCCCGACGGCACCTGCGTGCGGGACTACATCCACGTCGCCGACCTCGCGCACTCGCACGCGGTCGCCGCGCAGAAGCTCGAGGCGGGCCAGACCCTCGAGCGCGCGTACAACCTCGGCAGCGGCGACGGGGTCAGCGTCCGGCAGATCATGGACGCCATGGCGAAGGGCACCGGCATCGCGTTCGAGCCCGAGATCGCGCCGCGACGCGCCGGTGACCCCGCGCGGATCGTCGCGACGGGCGAAGCGGCTGCGCGTGACCTCGACTGGGCGATGCGCCACACGCTCGACGAGATGGTCACGAGCGCCTGGGAAGCCCGGCGCCGCATCGGCTGACGGGCCGTCGCGGCCGGCTGAGGGGGCGTCAGTTGTCCCCCGAAACCCCGACAGACCGGCCGCGACACGCCCGTACGGGGGACATGACACGCCGGAACCGTCAGTGCCTTCTATGATCCGCGACTTGACTCTCGCGAATGACACCGCTGTAATTACAGGCAACGACAGCGATCGTTGTGGTCCCGTTATCGAGACGTCAGGGGTGATCAGGGTGAACGGTTCCGACTTCCACGCCGGAGTACCGGAGGACTGGCACGTCGACCCCGTGTCGCTCGGCGTTCCGGGTGTCCGGCGTCCGGAGACCGACGACGAGGAGAACCCGCTCGCCTGGCAGGTGGACTCGCTCTGCGCGCAGACCGACCCCGAGGCGTTCTTCCCCGAGAAGGGCGGCTCGACGCGCGAGGCCAAGAAGATCTGCACCTCGTGCGAGGTCCGGGCGCAGTGCCTCGAGTACGCGCTCGAGAACGACGAGCGCTTCGGCATCTGGGGTGGCCTGTCCGAGCGCGAGCGCCGCAAGCTCCGCAAGCGGGCGTAGCCGCGCACCTGGCCAGTCCAGGAGGCACGGTGCGCGTCCGACGCGCACCGGTCGTTGATGGCTCCCACAGGTTCACGGCGCGCCGCCGTCCGCAGGCCGCGCCGCGCCTCCAGACCGTAGAGTGACGCCCGTCATGCAGCCCAGAGTCACCGCGATCCTCGTCGCCGCCAACGGGGCGGACCACCTCGACCGGACCCTGGACGCGCTCGCCGCCCAGACCCGTCACCCCGAGAACCTCGTCGTCGTCGACCTCGGGTCGACCGACGGTTCGACCACCGACCTCTCGTTCGGCGGCTCCGCCGAACTCCTGCGCCTGCCCGCCGGTCGCCCCTTCGGCGAGGCGGTCGCCCGCGGCGAACGCGAGGCCCCGCCCGCGGTCGCGGACGAACCCGTCGACGAGTGGCTCTGGCTGCTCGGCCACGACAACGCGCCGGCGCCCACCGCCCTCGCCGACCTCCTGTCCGCGGTCGAGATCGCGCCGAGCGTGGTCGTCGCGGGGCCGAAGCTCGTCGACGTCGACGACCCGTCGCGGCTCCGGGCGTTCGGCGAGAGCATGACCCGCTTCGGTCGGTCGATCGTCCTCGTGCAGGACGAGCTCGACCAGGGCCAGCACGACCGGAACACCGACGTGATGGCGGTCGCCGCCGGCGGGATGCTCGTCCGACGCTCGGTGTGGAACGAACTCGGCGGCTTCGACCCCGCCCTGCCGAACGTGGACGCCGCGCTCGACTTCTGCGTGCGCGTGCGCCTCGCCGGACACCGCGTCGCCGTCGTGCCCGAGGCCCGCGTGACGAGCGCCGGGCCCATCGAGGAGTTCGGGCGCAAGCGGGTCTCCGAGGGGCGGCGCGTCCGGATGCACCGGCAGGCGCAGCTGCACCGCCGGATGACCTACGCGTCCGCCGGGGTCCTCTGGATCCACTGGCTCACACTCGTGCCGTTCGCGATCGGCCGCGCGATCGGGCACCTCGTCGCCAAGCACCCGGCCGCGGTCGGGGCCGAGCTGGCCGCGGCGTTCTCGGTCGCCTTCGGCGGCGGGACCGGACGCTCGCGCCGGGTCCTCGCACGCGGCAAGAAGCTCGGGTGGGCGGCGGTCGAGCCGCTCCGCGTCAGCTGGCGCCGGGTGCACGAGCGGCGGACCACGTCGCGCGACGTCGAGCTCGCCCGGGTCGAGGACGCACCGATCGCCCGGGCGTCGTTCCTCGGCGACGGCGGCATCTGGGTCGTCCTCGCCGCGGCGGTCCTGAGCGTCGTGACCCTGTACCCGCTGCTCGGCTCGCCGGCGCTGACCGGTGGCGGGCTCCTGCCGCTGAGCACCGACGTCGCCCGGCTGTGGCAGAACGTCGGCTACGGCTGGCACTCGATCGGCACCGGCTTCACCGGGCCGAGCGACCCGTTCGCCGCGGTCGTCGCCGTGCTCGGCTCGATCACGTTCTGGTCACCGTCGACCTCGGTCGTGCTCGTGATGCTCGTCGCGTTCCCGCTCGCCGCACTCGGCGCCTGGTTCGCGGTGCGGAAGCTGACGACCCGCACCTGGGTCCCGGTGATCGGCGCGGCGCTGTACACGATCGCCCCGACGCTCGTCGGTGCCGTCACGAGCGGGCACCTCGGCGCCGTGATCGCGCACGTCCTCCTGCCCTGGCTGTTCCTCGCCGTGCTCGAGGCGCACCGCTCCTGGGCCTGGGCCTCGGGCGCGTCCCTGCTCTTCGCCGTCATCGCGGCCTCGGCGCCGTCGCTGCTGCCGGTGCTGCTGCTCGGCTGGCTCGTGTCGCTCGCCGTCGGGTGGCGTCGTGCGCACCGTCGGGTGTTCATCCCGGTGCCGGCAGCCGTGCTCTTCCTGCCGCTCGTGCTCGCGCAGGTCGCCCGCGGCAACGTGCTCGCCGTCTTCGCGGACCCGGGCGTGCCCTCGGCCACCCGTGCACCGTCGGCCTTCCAGCTCGCCATCGGCCAGCCGGTGCCGGACTGGAGCGGGTGGCTGCCCACCACGTCCGGGCTCGCGCTCGCCGCCTGGATCCTGCCGGTCCTCATGGCGGTGCTCGCGCTCCCGGTGGCCGTCGCCGCCATCGGTGCGATGCTCGGCCACCGCTGGGCCGTCGCGGGAGCCACGCTCCTCATCGCGCTGGCCGGCTTCGCCACCGCGTTCGCCGCCACCCACGTCACCGTCACCGGGGTCGGGTCCACGACCACGATCATCTGGCCGGGCAGCGGGCTGAGCGTGTACTGGTTCGGCATCGTCGCCGCCGCCTGCATCGGGATCGACGTGCTGCCGCGGATCGCCCCGGTCGCGGGACTGGTGACGACCGTGGTCGCCGCCGTCACCGTGGCACCGGCGTTCGGGGCGTTCTACCTCGGCAACGCGGTGATCCAGCCGACCTCCGGCCGGGTGCTCAGCGCGTACGTGAACGCCGAGGCGCAGGCCAACCCCGACGTCGGCACGCTCGTCGTCGACCCGCAGGACGACGGCTCGCTCGCGGTGTCGCTCGAACGCGGTCAGGGTTCGACGCTCGACGACCAGACCACCCTCGACTCGACGGCGCTCACGCTCAGCCGTTCCGGTGCGCAGCTCGCGACCCTCGCCGGCAACCTGGCGAGCCGGAGCGGGTACGACCCCGAGCCCGCACTGCGGCAGCTCGGCGTGAGCTTCGTCCTGCTCGACGACGCCCCCGACGGTTCCTCCGCGCAGGCGGTCCACGACCGTGCAGCCGGGGCGATCGGCCAGAACGCGCTGTTCACGAGCATCGGTGAGACGACGAGCGGCCAGCTGTTCCACTACGAGGGCGACGTCGACCGCCCGTCCACCGGGTCGGCCGGGGCACAGGCGACGCACGTGCTCTACCTCGTGGTCCTCGGGGTCGTGTTCGGCGCCGCGGCACTGCTGGCGGTGCCCACCGCGCCCCGTCGACGCCGTGCCACCTCGAACGTCATCGAGGCCGAGGAACCCGCCACCACCTTCGACGAGGAGCGCGACGAATGAGCCGTACCCCCGCCTCCGTCCGCCGCTGGGTCGTCCGCGGCACGGCGACCGCGATCGCCGTCGTGGTCGCCGCCGGAGCCGTCACCGCGGCGCACGCCCTCGGCACCGACACCGACCCGGGTCGTCCCGCGGGCAAGACGGTGACACCCGTCCCGGCCGACGCCGAGCGCGTCTGCGCCGGCAACGCGCTCCGGCTCTCCGACGACGCCGGCAACGACGCGACGAAGGCGAGCACCGTCGGCTCGGCCACCGTCGCCACCGCGACCACCGGGTCGAGCGTCGAGCGCTCCGGCCTCGACGACTCCGCGACCGGCGGGAGCAAGCCGCGCCTCCTGACCGCTCCGGCGGGGGACACCACCCCGCAGGTCGCCGGCAGCAGCTACCAGAGCGTCGCGAGCGGGGACGTCGTCGGCGTCGGTGCCGCGTCGTGCGACGACCCGAGCCAGTCCACCTGGCTGGTCGGCGGGTCCACCGAGACCGGCCGCACGAGTCTCGTCACGCTGTCGAACCCGACCGACGTGAACGCGACCGTCGACCTGTCGATCTACGACGGTTCGGGCACGGTCAGCGCCCCTGGCACGACCGGCATCGTCGTCGCGCCGAACACCCAGAAGGTCGTCCCGCTGTCGGGGTTCGTCTCCGACCAGGGCTCGACCGTCGTGCACGTGGAGTCCTCCGGCGGCCAGATCGTCGCCCACATGCAGGAGTCCATCGTCCGCACCCTCACCCCCGGTGGGTTCGACATCATCTCCGGCGGTGCGGCGCCCTCGACGTCGCAGATCATCCCGGGTGTGGTCCTCGACGGCGCCCAAGAGGCCCAGCGCGGCGACGACACGGCCGACGCCGCACCCATCGTCCGGCTGTTCGTGCCCGGCACGAAGGCGGCCCGCGTGACCCTCGGCATCACCACCGCCGACGGGGGCGGGTCCACCGTGAACGCCACCGCCGAGCCCGGTGTCGTCACCGACGTCACGCTCGACGACTTCCCGGACGGTCGCTACGCCTTCACCGTCACGTCGACCGAGCCGCTCGTCGCCGGCGCCCGCACCACCACGCCCACCTACGACGGACGCACGGACGTCGGGTGGTTCGCCTCCGCCGACCCGCTCGGCGAGTCCACCATCACGGCGGTGGCGCCCGGTGAGAACCAGCGCCTCACGCTCGTCAACCCGACGCGCTCCGACGCCGACGTCAGGATCCGCTCCGGCGACGAGACGCAGGACGTGCAGGTCGTCGCCGGTGGTGTGCGCACCGTGGTCGTCCCGGTCGCGAAGCAGCTCGAGCTGCAGGGGACCGAGGGGCTCGTCGCCGGGGTGACGTACATGGGCGACGACGGCATCGCCGGCTTCCCGGTGCGGGCGGCGACCGAGGTCTCGACGCCGGTCCGGGTCTACCCCTGAGCCGTGGCGCGCCGCGTCACCAGTGGCGGTAGCGGTCCGGCGCCAGGTCCCACGGGTCCTTGTCGATCAGCTCGCCCACCGCACGGAACACCGCGGTCTCGATGATGATGCGCTTGTCGGTGTCGTCCTTCTCGGGACTGCGGGTGACCCGCTCCACCGGGACGCGGAACACGGTCACGCGGCGCTGCTCGCGGTCCACCCGCCACCGGGGCATGTGGTCTGGCAGGGTGGAGTCCGTCGGCATGTCCGCGACCTGGAACACGACGCCCTCGAGCTCGGCCGGCCAGAGCCCGAGCAGGTAGTGCGCGGTGTCCCCGACGATGCGGTCGAACGTCTCGGCGCGGGTGATGATCGGCGCGAGGTCCGGACCGGTCACGCTGGACCGTCCGCCGCGTCCGTGCCGGGACCGACCGCGGCCCCGGTCGACGGGTGTGACGAGACGAGTCCTGCGACGCATCCCCACATCGTACGCGGCGCGGGCGGTGCCGCCCTGCTCCGATAGGGTCGGTGGCGGTATGGACGTGAGGATCTGCAGCAAGGTCGCCTGTGGCGCGAGCGCCTCGGCGACCCTGACGTACGACTACGGGGACTCCATGGTCGTCGTCGGCCCCCTCTCCACCCGCGTCGAACCCCACGGCTACGACCTCTGCGCCCGCCACGCGGCGCAGCTGCGCGTCCCGCGCGGGTGGCAGGTCGTGCGGCGCGAGCCGCTCCGTCGCGACGCGGACTGACGCGGTCGGGTCCGGTCCTCCACAGGGGGATCCCTGGAGGCGCGGCTCACGGCACCGACGTCGGCTGACGACCCGCGCCTCCCGGCGTGGAAGACTGGGCCGCATGCCCACCGAAGCCCGTACCGCAGCACCGTTCCGCGTCGCCGACCTCGCCCTCGCCGAGGCGGGGCGCCACCAGATCCGCCTCGCCGAGAACGAGATGCCGGGGCTCATGTCCCTGCGCGAGGAGTTCGGCGCGTCGCAGCCGCTCGCCGGCGCGCGCATCGCGGGCTCGCTGCACATGACGGTGCAGACGGCCGTCCTCATCGAGACGCTCGTCGCGCTCGGTGCGCAGGTCCGGTGGGCGAGCTGCAACATCTTCTCGACGCAGGACGAAGCCGCCGCGGCCATCGCCGTCGGCCCGACCGGCACGCCTGAGTCGCCGGCCGGCGTCCCCGTGTTCGCGTGGAAGGGCGAGACGCTCGAGGAGTACTGGTGGTGCACCAGCCGGATCTTCGACTGGTCGGCCGAGGCCGCAGCCGCCGGCGCCGACTGGATCGGCCCGAACCTCATCCTCGACGACGGCGGCGACGCCACGATGCTCGTGCACACCGGCGCCGATGCCGAAGCCGCCGGCCGTGTGCCCGATGCCGGGGCCGATGCGAGCACCGAGTGGAAGATCGTCCTCGAGACCGTCGCCGCCTCACTGCAGGAGTCGTCGGACCGCTGGACCCGCATCGCGGCCGACATCGAGGGCGTGACCGAGGAGACCACCACCGGCGTGCACCGCCTCTACGAGCTGTCGCGCAACAGCGAGCTGAGGTTCCCGGCGATCAACGTCAACGACTCCGTCACGAAGTCGAAGTTCGACAACAAGTACGGCATCCGGCACTCGCTGCCCGACGGGCTCAACCGGGCGACCGACGTGCTGATCGGCGGGAAGGTCGCGTTCGTCGTGGGCTACGGCGACGTCGGCAAGGGTGCGGCCGAGGCGCTCCGCGGGCAGGGCGCCCGCGTGATCGTGTCCGAGGTCGACCCGATCTGCGCGCTCCAGGCCGCGATGGACGGGTACCAGGTGGCGCGCCTCGCGGACGTCGCCGACCAGGTCGACATGGTCGTCACGTGCACGGGCAACCTCGGCGTCGTCGGTGTCGACGAGATGCTCGCGCTGAAGCACCTCGCCATCGTCGCGAACGTGGGGCACTTCGACAACGAGATCGACATGGCGGGCCTCGAGTCCCTGCCGGGCGTCGAGAAGGTCGAGATCAAGCCGCAGGTACACGAGTGGCGTCTGCCGACGGGCCGGTCGATCCTCGTGCTCTCCGAGGGGCGGCTCATGAACCTCGGCAACGCCACGGGGCACCCGTCCTTCGTGATGAGCAACTCCTTCACGAACCAGGTGCTCGCCCAGATCGAGCTGCACACCCGCCGCGCCGAGTACCCGACGGGGGTGTACGTGCTGCCGAAGCACCTCGACGAGAAGGTGGCGCGGCTGCACCTCGACGCGCTCGGGGTCGCGCTGACCGAGCTCCGGCCGGAGCAGGCGGCGTACATCGGTGTCCCGGTCGAGGGCCCCTACAAGCCCGAGCACTACCGGTACTGACGCGGCGCGCGGGCGCGCGCTGCCGTCGCGCGCTGCCGCGCCGCGGCGGGCGCGCTGCCGCACCGCACAACCAAAGTCGCCCGGAACCACGCATCCGCGCGGCTCCGCGTGCTTTTGGTTGTGCGCCGGCAGCCGCCGGCTGCCGCCCGCCGGCTGCCGGCTGCGCCGGTCGGCGCCGGCACCCGGCGCGACCGAGCGCGGCTCGCGGCCCGCGGCCCGCGGCCCGCGGCTCGCGCGCCGGTCGCCCGCGGCGCGGGCCCGGCGGCGACGAACTACGTTTCCGACGTCGAACCAGCCTCCCGCGCTGGTTCGACGTCGGAAACCTGGTTCGAAAGGTGGACGCGAGCCGCGCCGCCGCGCCGCCGCGCGCCCGCGGCGCAGCGCGTCAGCGCGGGAACCCCGGCGGCCGCGCCGTCGCCACCGCCGACGCCCGGTCGAGCACCGCCGCCCGACCCCGCAACGCGCGCAGGTCCCGCTCCCGCCGCAGCACGACCACCCCGGCGAGGAACACCTCGGGGTGGACCGCCGGCACCGGGTGCGCGTACTCGGCGACCGCTGCCGCGAGGGACCGTGCCGCCGCCTCCCGGAGCTCGGGGCGGAGGTCGGCAGCACCGCGGAAGAACGCCCCGAGCCGGTTCTCGAGCCGCTGCGGCAGCGCCGACACGTCCGCGACCCCGGCCCAGGCCACGAGCTCCGCGGGCATGAGGACCTCGGGAGACCGCTGCTTCGCCGCCCGCTCGTGCTGCACGAACGTCCCGGCGAGCAGGTCCCCGAGCCGACGCGGACGGGACCCGAACAGCGCCACGAGCAGCGCCACGGAACCGAACGTCATCCACAGCTCGAACAGCCCGACGAGCGCACGGGTGAACGCGTGCCGGAACCCGATCGCCCCGCCGTCGAGCCGGACGACCCGGGTGCCGGTCGCGTACCGGCCGACGCTCTTGCCCCGGGTGACGGTCTCGAGCGCCGCCGGGACGAGCACGAGCACGACGACGAGCACGCCGATGCTGAGCGCCGCTGCCCAGGCCTCGTCGAGGTCGCTCGGCCAGACCCGCGACAGGCCGATCATGAGCATGACGTACAGCGCGAGCAGGCAGACACCGTCGAGGAGCGCCGCCGCGAGCCGCAACGCGATGCCGGCGGGCTGCACGTCGAGTGCGACGGCCTCGCCGACGACGAGCTCGTCGTGGGTGTCGTCGAGCGCGACGACGAACCGACCGTCGGCGAGGTCACGCGGCACGCTGGTCTTCGGCATGGGATCATTCTGTCGGAGACGCACGCCCACCGCCCGGACGGCACGGACGCGCGAACACCGGAACGAGCGGGGGAGACGCTGTGGACCTGGACGCCTACACCGAGGTGCACCGCGACCGGTGGCAGGAACTCGACCGGCTCGCCCGCACCCGCCACGCCTCCGGTGCCGACGTCGACCGCCTCGTCTCCGGCTACCAGGCGGCAGCGACCGACCTCGCGCGCATCCGCGGCGCCGCCCCGCGCACCGCGGTCGGCGACCGGCTCTCGCTGACACTGTTCCGCGCCCGACTCCGGTTCACCGGCACCCCCGTCGACCCGCTCGCGGCGCTGACGTCCTTCTTCGTCCTGCAGCTCCCCGCCGCCCTGTACCGGATCCGCTGGGTCGCGATCTGGGTGGCGGCCGCCACGGCGGCGATCGCCGCGATCACGGCGGTCTGGATCACGACCACCCCGGGCGCCGTCGACACGTTCGGCACCCCCGAGGCCCTCCGGCAGTACGCGACCCGGGACTTCCAGGCGTACTACTCCGACCACGGCCTCGGTGCCTTCACGGCACAGGTGTGGACGAACAACGCGTACATCGCCGCCACCATGGTCGCCTTCGGGATCACCGGACTCTTCGTGCCGTTCTCGATCGGCCAGAACGCGATCAGCCTCGGCGTCTCGGCGGCCATCCTGCACGACCAGGGCCGCCTCGGCGACTTCTTCCTCTACATCGCCCCGCACGGGCAGCTCGAGCTGTACTCGATCTTCCTCGCGGCGGCCGCCGGCCTGATGATCTTCTGGTCGTGGGTCGCCCCCGGGGCCCGCACCCGCGGACAGGCCCTCGCCGAGGACGGCCGAGCACTCATCACGATCGCCGTCGGCCTCGCCCTGACGCTCCTGCTGTCCGGTCTCGTCGAGGGCACGGTGACCCGGCAGGACTGGCCGTGGCCCGTCAAGATCGGGATCGGCACCGTCGCCCTCGCGGCCGTGCTCTGGTACCAGTGGGTCCTCGGCGGTCGCGCGTACCGCGCGGGGCAGCGCGGCGACCTCGAGGAGTTCGAGCGCGGCACGTCGGCCCTCGTCGCCGACTGACCGACGCCTAGAGCCGCCCGGTCGCCTTCGCGCGGATGTACGCATCCGCGACGAGGGGCGGCACCTGCTCGGGTGCGGCCCGGACGACCTCGGCCCCGGCGCGGCGCGCCACGTCCGCCACGCCGTCGGCATCGAGGAGCGTGCGTTCGGCGGCAGCGCCTCGGTACACGTCGCGCTCGGCACGGCCCTGGAGGGACGGCACGCGTCCGCCCCGCCGCCCCGGTCCCGAGACCGCCGGGCCCACCGCCCCGCTCGCCATCCGCTCGACGGCCGGGTCCGTCACACTGGTGACGACGACCGCGTGCCGCCGCGTCAGGCGGGGGAGCACGGCGAGCAGGTCACCCGACGCGCCGACCGAGTCGAGGCTCGACACGAGCACCACGAGGGCCCTGGAGGTGGTGATCGAGTCGACGAGCACGGGCACCGCCGACCAGTCGGTGGCCGCGATCCCGGGTTCCGCGAGCGCGAGCGTCTCCCCGAACCGCTGCACGACGTCGGTGCGCGTGGCACCGTGCACGCGACCCCGGACGGCGTCGTCCAGGACGGCGAGGTCCACCCGGTCGCCCGCGGCCGCCGCGAGTGCGCCGAGGAGCAGCGCGGACTCGATGAACGTGTCGAGCCGCGGTTCGTCGTCGACCCGTCCGGCACCGGCACGCCCGGCGTCGACGACGACGATCACCCGACGGTCCCGCTCCGGACGCCAGGTGCGCACCACGAGGTCCTGGCGGCGGGCGGTCGCACGCCAGTCGATCGACCGGACGTCGTCGCCGCGCACGTAGTCCCGCAGCGAGTCGAACTCGGTGCCGTGGCCCCGCAGTTGGAGGGTGGTCTCGCCGTCGAGTTCCCGCAACCGCGCGAGCCGCGAGGGCAGGTGCCGACGCGACCGGAACGGTGGCGTGACGACCAGCTCGGCGGGCGCCACGAGGACGCGTTGGCGTGCGGCGAGCCCGAGCGGCCCGAACGCGCGCACGGCGACGCCCGCGGAGGCCCGGCGGCCGCGACGGAACGGGGCGAACCGCACGCGCGCGGTCCGTCGCTCCCCGGCAGGCACCTGCAGGTCGATGCGGCGCGGAGCCTGCCCGGCGGACGGCTCCCACATGTCGCGCACCACACCGCGGAGCGTCCGGCGGCCGTCGTTGGCGAGCACGAGGGTGCCGTCGGCGGTGGTGTCCCGGCGGGCGAGCCGGGTCATCCGCCGCTCGACCCGCACGGCGGTGAGGTCGGCGGCGAGCAGCACGTCGAGCAGGGCCGCCAGCACGACCACGCTCGCCCAGGCCGCACCCGCCCATCCCGTGCCGAGCAGCACGGTGGGCACGATCGCGACGGCGAGGAGTGCGACGAACCGGCCGGAGATCGCCACTAGATCGGCACCCGGACCTGCTCGAGCACCTGCTGCAGCACCCCGTCGGCACCGACGCCCTCGAGCTCGGCGTCGGCGGCCACCCGCAGCCGGTGCCGCCACACCGGCAGGAGCATGGCCTGGACGTGGTCCGGCGTGATCGCGTCGTACCCGGTGAGCCAGGCCCAGGCCTTCGCGGCAGCGAGCAGGGCGGTCGCACCGCGGGGACTGACCCCGACCCGGACGGACGGCGCCTGCCGGGTCGCGCGGGCGAGGTCGACGATGTACGCGAGGACGTCGTCCCGCGCCCCGACCCCGCGGACCGCGCGCTGTGCGGCGAGGACCTCGTCGACCCCGAGGACCGGTGCGATCCCGGCCGACCGGACGTCCCGCGGCACGAAGCCGTCCGCGTGCCGACGGAGCACCTGCCACTCGACGTCCCGCGGCGGGACGTCGAGCGTGAGCTTCATGAGGAAGCGGTCGAGCTGGGCCTCCGGGAGCGTGTACGTGCCCTCGAACTCGATCGGGTTCATCGTCGCCGCGACGAAGAAGGGATCAGGCAGCACCCGGGCGTCGCCGTCGACGCTGACCTGGCGTTCCTCCATGGCCTCGAGGAGTGCGGACTGGGTCTTCGGCGGCGTCCGGTTCACCTCGTCGGCGAGGAGCACGTTCGTGAACACCGGTCCCTCGCGGAACGGGAAGGTGCCCGTCGAGGCGTCGTACACGAGCGAGCCGGTGACGTCGCCGGGCATCAGGTCCGGCGTGAACTGGATCCGCTTCGTGTCGAGCGACATCGCGGCGGCGAGGCTCCGGACCAGCAGGGTCTTCGCCACGCCGGGGACGCCCTCGAGCAGGACGTGCCCCTGCGAGAGGATGCCGACGATCATCCCGGAGACGGCGCCCTCCTGCCCGACGACGGCCTTGCCGACCTCGGCGCGCAGCCGTCCGAACACGTCGCGCAACGGATCACCAGCGGGGGTCGCCTGCGGGGTCTGGGTGGTGGACGGATCGGTCACGGTCGTGCTCCTCGGTGGTCTCGGTCGGTCTGCTGGGCGCCGGTGGTCGCGGCGAGGACGGCACGCTCGAGGTCGTCGAGCGCCGCTGCCCCGGCGGTGAGGGCCCGGTCGTCGGTGGCCGGGCCGCCGACGAGGACCGCCCCGACGCGCCGGTCGGGGATCCCGGTGGCGCGTGCCGCGGCCCGGACGACCTCGTCGACGTGGGCCGACCGGGGGAGCCCGAGCCGGCGTGCCGTGCGGCGGAGAGCCGCGATCCGGAGCGTGTCGAGCGCGTGGGTCCGGTCGCCGGTGCGTGCGGCGAGCCGGGCACGGCCCTCGGTGGTCTCGGCGGCACGGACGACGACCGGCATCCGCTCGACCACGAGCGGGCCCAGCCGGCGGCCGCGCCAGACCGCGGCGGCGACGGCGACGAGTCCGAGCAGCACGAGTGCGCTCGGCACCCACGGCGGTGCGAGCGACCCGAGGGTCGGTGCCGCGTCCGCCGTGCCGGGGGTCGGCGTGTACCAGGTGAGCGTCGCGTCGTCGCCGAGCAGGCCGAGGGCGAGGGCGGCGTTGCCGGCAGTGGTGATCGTGTCGTTCCGGAACGCCGCCGTGGTCCCGACGAGCGTGACGTCACCGGCCGGGGTCGCCGTCCGGACGAGGCCGTAGGCCCGGTCGCCGCCCGAGCCGGACGGTGCGCAGAGGTCGGTGCCGGTGGGGGCCCGGCCGCCGTCCGGCACGGCGTACCCGGTGCCGCCGAGGGTGACACGCTCGGCCCCGGCAGCGGCCGGGATCGCGCACGAGGCGGTGGACACGGTGTCGTCCCCGCCGACCTGCGTGACCGGCTCGACGTCGAGCCCGAACGCCTCGAGCGTCGCGGGGGTCGACGACACGAGGACGACGTGGTCCGCCTGCCGAGCGATCCGCCGCGCGACGCCTCGGTCGAGGACGCCCTGCTCGTCGTCGACGAACACGGTGCCGTCCCCGATCCGGTCGGCGCGGTCGACGATCCGGACGTCGGTGCCCTGCTGCTCGAGCACCCGCACGAGTGCCTTCGCGCCGCTCGCCGTCGCGGAGGTCGGGTCGAGCGGCGCCTGCCCGGGACCGGTCCGTCCGACGACGGCCGTGAGCACGGCGAGCACGGTGCCGACCAGGACGATGGCGACCCAGAAGCCGACGCGGAGCCCACGGCCGGCACGGCGCGGCGAGGTCGAGGTCGAGGCTGCTCCCGACGGTGCGGACGGGGTGGAGGTCGCGGTCACGCGGGGACCGCCGGGGTCGTCGTCCGCGCCGGGCGTGCCGTCCGGACCGCGTGCTCGGTGTCCAGGACGTCGCGGGCGGTCCGCTCGGTCGCGTCGGCGCCGAGGTACCGCACCTCGTCGAAGGTGGCCGCGGCGCGCTCGAGCCGAGCGGCCTCGGCCGGGAAGACCACGCCCGCCCGGCCGGCGATGGCACGCGCGGTGGCACCGGGGACGTCGGGGACGAGGTCGCGCTCCCCGAGCCCACGGGCGAGGGCACGGTACCCGTCGAGCACGGCGCGGGACCAGTCACCCGCGCGCAGGGCTGCTCGGGCGTCCTCGGCGATGGCACCGGCGGGACGCAGGTCGTCGTCGTCGAACACCCCGCCGACCTGCCCGTCCGCGAGCCGAGCGCGACGCCGGGGGAGTCCGCGGGCGACGACCACGAGGACGACCACCGCGACGAGCACGACGACGGCCGTCCAGAGCAGGGTGTGCGCGACCGCGGGGGAGCCGAGGCCGTCCGCGCGGAGCGAGCCGAGCCAGTCGAGGACCGCGCGCGAGGCACGGTCCCACCACGTCACGTGGGCACCGTCGTACTCCGACCGCTCGAGCTCGCGTTCGAGGAGCCGTCGTGCGTCGTCGGGGTCGATCGTCATGCGCGGCCGTCCGGCGGGTACCGTCCGGGTTCGCCGCCCCACTGCGGCGGCGTCGGGCCGCCCGGCTGCTGGCCGCCCGCTCCCGGCTGCCCCGACCACGGCTGCCCCGGCCATGGCTGGCCCTGCCACGGCTGCTGCGGACCCGGACCGGCCCCGGGCCAGGGCTGCCCCGGCCACGGCTGCTGCGGCCCCGGACCGGAGCCCGGCCACCCCTGCCCCGGCCACCCCTGCCCCTGCCCCGGCCACGCCGGCCTGTCCACCCGCGGCGACGGCGCGAACGGGTCTCGCGGCTGCCCGGTCTCGAGGTGCGACGCGATCCGCTGGTCGAGCGCCTCGGTCCGGATGCGGCGGTCGATCGCCAGGAAGGTCACGACGGACGCGGACAGCACGTCGGTGATGCACTGCACCGCGATCCCGAGCAGGCTCCCCACGACGATCGCCACGAGCCCGCCGACCCCGGCTCCCGACCCCGCATCGGTCTGCCCGAGGGGGTCGAACGTGCCGCCGACGAGCGTCGCACCGATCGTGAGTGGGACCGAGGCGATCGACACCGCGAAGCCGAACATCACCTGCACGAGCAGGATGATGCCGAAGGTGCGCCAGAAGGCTCCGCGGGTGAGCCGCCACGACTGCGCCGCGGCCTGGAACACGGGGCGTCCCTCGAGCGCGATGGTCGGCACGGTGAACGCGAACTTCGTCCCGAGCCAGACGAGCACGACCGTGAAACCGAGGCCGAGCACGAAGAAGGTGAGCAGGAAGCCGCCGATGCCCGACCCGTTGCCGGAGAGCCCGGCGGCTGCGCCGACCAGCACGAGCACGAAGACGACCCCGAGGACGGCACCGGCTGCGAGCTGCAGGAGGATCCAGGCGACCACCGACCAGCGTCGTCCGGCGAGGAGCGCCCAGAGCCCGCGGAAGGTGGCGCGCCGTCCGAGGATGCGTTGTCCGGTGTCCGCGGCGACCGGGGCGACGAGGAAGCCGCGCCCGAGGTAGGCGAGGAACGGGAGCCCGATCGACAGCACCAGCCAGAGCGTCACCGATCCGGCGAGGATCGACGTCTGGCCGTCCACGTCGCCGTCGACCGCCGAGAGCATGCGGGACTGGATCGCACGCTGGCCGAACGCACTCGCGATGGTGGAGAGCAGCCCGAGGACCCCGCTGAGGAGCACGCTCCAGAGCAGCAGCACCCGCGCGTTGCGGCGGAACACGGTGAAGGCGCCGCTCAGGACGTCACCGAGCCCGAGCGGTCGCAGCGGGATGACCGGCCGCGACCCGGCCGGAGGCGGCCCCGGCGGCCGACCCGGCCCACCGGCGGAAGGCCCGCTGCCGTACGGTCCACCGGCGGACGGACCACCGGACCGGCCCGGCCACGGGGCGGACGGCTGCTGCCCCGGGGGCCGCGCCGAGCCTCCTGGGCCGTTGCCCCGACCGTCCTGCGGACCGCCGGGCGCCCCCGGTACCTGCCAATCGGACATCGCCGCCCCCTCGTGGTCCCGACCGAGCACGCGGAAGGCGCGGTCGACACCCATCCTGTCGGAAAACGCCGTCGCACGGGGCCTCGGCTATCGTGAGTGGTCAGGTGCCGACCGGGTACCGCTGCACGTCACACGGAGTCCCCATCACATGACACCGCGCATCCTCGTCGTCGACGACGACCAGGCCCTCGCCGAGATGATCGGCATCGTCCTCCGCTCCGAGGGCTACGAACCCGAGTTCAGCGCCGACGGCAACGACGCCATCGACGCGTTCCACGGGACGAAGCCCGACCTGGTGCTGCTCGACGTGATGCTCCCGGGCATCGACGGCATCGAGGTCTGCAAGCGCATCCGCGCCGAGAGCGGCACGCCGATCATCATGCTCACGGCCAAGGGCGACACGTCCGACGTCGTCGCAGGGCTCGAGAACGGCGCCGACGACTACGTCGTGAAGCCCTTCAACCCGAAGGAGCTCGTCGCCCGCATCCGCACCCGGCTCCGCCCGACGGCCGCCGACGCGACGGTGCTGCACGTCGGCGACCTCACCGTCGACGTCGCCGGGCACGAGGTCCGTCGGGGCGACGCCGTCATCGCGCTGACCCCGCTCGAGTTCGACCTGCTGCGGGCGCTGTCCGAGAAGCCGAACCAGGTGTTCACCCGGGAGATGCTGCTCGAACAGGTCTGGGGCTACCACTACAAGGCGGACACCCGCCTGGTGAACGTCCACGTGCAGCGCCTCCGCGCGAAGATCGAGCACGACCCCGACAACCCGAAGATCGTCACCACGGTGCGCGGCGTCGGGTACCGGGCCGGAGGAGCCTGAGCACCGTGCCGTCCGCAGCGTCGACCGGCGGCGTCGCCGTGCAGGGCAGGCTCGCCCGTGCCGGCCGTCGCCTTCGACGGTGGGTCCGGCGTGGCTGGCGGGCCGCGGCGTACGTGTGGCGCCGGTCCCTGATGTTCCGGTCGGTGGCGATCACGGTGATGACCACCGGCCTCGCGGTCGCGATCATCGGCACGGCCGTCATGATCAGCATCTCGAACAACGTCTACTCGCAGCGCCGCGACCAGATCGAGGCCGAGTCGGCACGCGCGACGATCGTCGCGCAGGGCATCTTCGACGCGGCCACCGCGGGCGAGGACAACAACCAGAGCGAGCTCGAGACCCTGCAGAGCGAGGCGCAGCAGGCGATCCTGTCGAACACCACGAGCCCCGGCGGCACGAGCATCGCCATCGAGCGGAGTCCCGACCAGCCCGGGCCGCAGACGGTGCAGAACGTCGCGAGTCAGGGCTTCCCGGACGCCGTGATCACCGACGCCCTCCGGAAGCAGGTCGGCAAGAACACCGGCACGCTCAGCCTGCAGCCCGTGCGCCTCGACGACGACGGCCGCCACCAGCCCGGCCTCGCCGTCGGGTCGACGCTGCAGATCCCGAGTGCCGGTCAGTACGAGCTGTACCTCGTCTACGACCTGTCGGACGCCCAGCAGACCCTCGACTTCGTCTCGCAGACGCTCTCGATCGGCGGTGTCGCGCTCATGGTGCTCATCGCCCTCGTGACCTCGCTCGTCGTCCGGCTCGTGGTCGTGCCGATCCGGGGTGCGGCCGAGACGAGCCGGAAGATCGCCGCCGGCCGGCTCGACGAACGCATCCCGGTGCGGGGCAACGACGACATCGCCACCCTCGCCCGCAGCTTCAACGGCATGGCCGACGCGGTGAGCCGGCAGATCACCCAGCTCGCCGAGCTCTCCCGCGTGCAGCAGCGGTTCGTCTCCGACGTCTCCCACGAGCTCCGGACCCCGCTGACGACCATCCGGCTCGCCGGCGACATGCTGTTCGACTCCCGTCACGCCTTCGAGCCGTCGGTCGGTCGGTCCGCCGAGCTCCTGCACGCCCAGGTGGAGCGGTTCGAGCTCCTGCTCGCCGACCTCCTCGAGATCTCGCGGTTCGACGCGCAGGCGGTGCACCTCGATCCCGAGCCCGTCATCCCCGCGGCCCTGGCGACCGACATCGTCGACGAGTTCCGGCCGCTCGCCGAACGGGCCGGCATCGACCTGCAGCTCGCCACACCCGGCGGGCACACCACCATGCAGCTCGACGCGAAGCGCATCCGCCGCGTGCTCCGCAACCTCGTCGGCAACGCGATCGAGCACGGCGACGCGAAGCCCGTGCAGGTCGTCGTCGACAGCGACGCCCGCTCGGTCGCGATCGCCGTCCGCGACCAGGGCGTCGGCATGCCGCCGGAGGACGCCGCCCGCGTGTTCGACCGGTTCTGGCGCGCCGACCCGAGCCGCAAGCGGACGATCGGCGGGACCGGCCTCGGACTCGCGATCTCGCTCGGCGACGCGAACCTGCACGGCGGCCGCATCGACGTGTGGTCCCGCCCCGGCGAGGGCTCCACCTTCGTGCTCACGCTGCCGCGCAACGACCGCGTCACCGTGACGACCTCGGCGATCCCGCTGCCGGACCTCGACGAGTCGTACGACGGCCCCCGCGCCGTCAGGGAGGACGACTGATGCGCACCCGCTTCCGCACCCTGGTCGCCACGGCGCTCGCCGCGTTGACGATCGTCGCCGTGTCCGCCTGCGCCGCGATCCCCACCGACGGCGCGGTGCGCTCCGGCGGCGTGATCAAGGACCAGTCGGTGTCCGGCGTCGACTACCGGCCCGGCAAGCCCGTGCCCGGCGCCGACCAGACGACGATCCTCCGCGGCTTCATCGCGGCCGGCACCGGTGCGGCGGACGACTACGCCGTGGCCCGGGAGTTCCTCGCCTCGAACTTCTCGACGAAGTGGAACCCCCGGCGCTCGGTGACGATCCAGCCCGGCAACCCGGCGATCGAGCGGGTCGGCGAACGCGAGCTGACCTACACCCTCACCGCGAGCGCCTCGGTGGACGCCGACGGCGAGTACACGCAGGCGGTCCGACCGACCTCGTCCACGCTGACGTTCCAGTTCACCCGCGAGGACGGCGAGTGGCGCATCGCCTACGCCCCCGACGGCATCATCCTGTCGCCGGTGAACTTCGAGTCGGTGTTCCAGCAGCACGCGCTCTACTTCTACGACCCGACGTACAAGTTCCTCGTGCCCGACGAGCGCTGGTTCCTCGCCCGGTCGTCGACGAGCACCCGCATCGCGAGCGCGCTGCTCGCCGGACCCGCGAGCTGGCTCAAGGGGGCCGTGGTCACCGCCTTCCCCGAGGGCACGCAGCTCTCCCTGAACGCGGTCACGATCCAGAGCGGGACCGCCCTCGTCGACCTGTCCAGCGACGCCCTGCGCGCCAGCAGTCAGGACCGGATCCGGATGCGCGAGCAGCTGAGCAAGTCGCTCGCCTCGGTCGCCACGGTGTCCTCCGTCGACATCACGGCCGAGGGCACGACCTTCGCCGTCCCCGACGGCAGCGGGTCCGACGCGCAGCAGAACCCCGACGTCGATGCCCGCCCGCTCGTCGACCAGGACGGCACCGTGGGCTACTCGGCCCTCGGCGGCGGGAAGATCGCACCGCTCGGCAACGGCATGGGCGCGGAGATCGGCGACCTCGGTCCGTCCTCGTTCGCGCTGTCCGCGTCCGGTACCGCTGCGGTCGTCGGGAACGGCGACGGCGTGACGGTCGTGCGCGGACGCTCGCACCTGCGCATCGACGCGACCGACGGCCTGGTCCCGCCGTCCGTCGACGACCTCGGCTTCGTCTGGGTCGCGTCCGAGAAGAACACCCGCCGGGTCACGGCCTACGGCCTCGGCGGCGATCCGCACGCGGTGAACACGACGCTCCCGGCCGGCGACCTCGTGTCGTTCCAGGTCTCGCGCGACTCGACCAGGGCCCTCGCACTCATCCAGACGAACGACGGACCGAGCCTGTACGTGATGGCCATCGTCCGCGGCGCCGACCGCACACCGACCGCACTCGGCTCCCCGGTGCGCGTGCAGGCCGCCACGGGCAACGCCGTCGGCGCCGCCTGGATCAGCGACTCCGACGTCGCCTCGGTCGGGCAGACGTCCTCCGGCCCGGACGTCGTCCGCTCCACGATCGGTGGGCAGTCGAGCACCCTGCCGAAGCCCGACGGCCGGGCGACCGAGATCGTCGGTGGGAGCGGCGGCTCGATGCTCCTGCGGATGTCCGACGGGTCGGTCCTGCAGTCGACCGGCGGTGGCTGGGTCACGACCGGGATCAGCGCGGACGTGCTCGGCGTGCAGCGCTGAGGTCGCTCCTCCACAGGGCGGCGGTCCAGGAGGCGCGTCCCCAGCCCCACGGATCGGCCCCCGCCAGGTGGTGGGTGGCGGTCAGGATCGTCGGCATGACGACACGGGACAGGCTGCGGCCGTGGCTCCACGCGGCCGTCGCGGTGCTCGGGCTCTTCCTGCCGGTGGACTGCGTCGGGTGCGGCCGGCCCGACCGGGCACTCTGCGCCGCGTGCCGACACGCGCTCGACGCGATGCCCCGCCGGGTGCGTCTCGTCGCCGGGGTCCGGCTGGACGCGGCGTTCGAGTACACGGGACTCGTGCGGACGATGCTCCTCGAGCTCAAGCTGCGCGGGCGGGTGGACCTCGCTCGGCCCCTCGGCGCCCGGTTCGGTGGGCTCGTGCGGGCGGCGCTCGCCGACGCCGGTCCCGGGGCCGTACTGCTGCGGGTACCGCCGTCGCGGCAGGGTGCTCGGCGGCGGGGGTTCGACCCCGTCGTGCTGCTGGCGGCGCGCGGGGGAGTGCGGCGGTCGCGGGCGATGTCGCGGGTGCGGGCAGGAGGGCTGGTGCGGCGCCGCGCCGGCGTCGGTGCCGGTGCAGGTGCCGGCGTCGGCGCAGTGCGCGGTGGGCAGAAGGAACGCAGCGCGGTGGAACGGGTGGCCGCGACGGTCGGCACCCTCTCGGTCACGGGCGTTGCCGGTCGAGCCGTCGTCGTGGTGGACGACGTCGTCACCACCGGCGTCACGATGGCAGAGGCCGTGCGCGCCGTGCGTGCCGCCGGTGGTCGGGTCGTGCGGTGCGTCGCCGTCGCGAGCGTCGACGACTGAGGTGCGCCCGTCCGGAGCCCTCGGCGCATCGGTGAACGCTCGGTGGCCACTGTGTGTCCGGTGGGTGTCCTGGCGACTCACCGACATCACGTGACGCCGGAGCGCCACCGGGTCTAGCCTCGCGGCAAGGCGTTCAGGATCGCCGGATGGAGGCGACGCGCTGAGTCTGGATGGGAGCCGCCACATGGACGTGACGATCACGGGCCGGAACATCGGGGTCACCGACCGATTCCGCACCTACGTCGAACAGAAGTCCGAGAAGATCGACGTGCTCGCCGACCGCGCCCTCGCATTCGAGGTGCGCATCAGCCGCCACAACGAGAAATCGGGCGGTTCCCAGGGCGAGGACCGCGTCGAGCTGACATTGATCGGCCCCGGCCCCCTCGTACGGGCGGAGTCCGCCGCGTCGGACAAGTACGCCGCCTTCGATCTGGCCTTCGCCCGGATCATGGAACGACTCCGCCGAGCACGCGACCGCCGCAAGGTGCACCGCGGCCGCCACCGTCCGACCTCCGTGTCCGAGGCGTCCGGCACCGCGTTCGAGCGCATGGGTGTCGTCCCGGCCGACGGCAAGCTCATCGAGGACGTCGCGACGGGTGCCGTCCCGGTGGTCGACGCGAACGCCGAGGACGACGAGAACGAGGTCTACAGCCCCGTCGTGATCCGGCACAAGGTCTTCGAAGCCGGTCCCATGACGGTCGACGACGCCCTGTACTTCATGGAGCTCGTCGGGCACGACTTCTACCTGTTCGTCGACGCGGAGACGCACCGGCCGAGCGTGGTCTACCGCCGCAAGGGCTGGGACTACGGCGTGATCGGCATCGACGACCCGTCCACCGAGCACGCTCCGGCAGCGGCGTCGGAGTCCGAGCCGGCGGTCGCGATCGCCTGACGATCGCTCAGTACGGCAGACCGAACCCGGGTGTGCGCGGACCGTTCGCGGGCCGCGCACACCCGCGCTGTTCACAGCGGCCGGAGTCGACGGGTTGCTAGCATGACTGGCTGTTCGCATCGCGCAGGTCGCGCGTGACGATCTCGTAAGGAGCTCACGTGGCAAACGTGCTGGAGAAGGTCCTCCGCATCGGCGAAGGACGCACCCTCCGACGGCTGAAGGCGTACGCCTCGGCCATCAACGACCTCGAGGACGACTTCGCGAGCCTCACCGACGAGGAACTCCAGGACGAGACCAAGGAGCTCCGCGAGCGCTACGCGAACGGCGAGACCCTCGACGACCTGCTGCCCGAGGCGTTCGCCGCCGTGCGGGAAGCAGCGAAGCGCACCCTCGGCATGCGGCACTTCGACGTGCAGCTCATGGGCGGTGCCGCGCTGCACCTCGGCAACATCGCCGAGATGAAGACCGGTGAAGGCAAGACCCTCGTCGCCACGACGGCCGCGTACCTCAACGCCATCCCGTCGCGCGGCGTGCACGTCATCACCGTCAACGACTTCCTCGCGTCGTACCAGTCCGAGCTCATGGGCCGCGTGTTCCGTGCGCTCGGCATGACGACCGGCTGCATCATCGCGAACCAGTCCCCGGCCGAGCGTCGCGAGCAGTACGCCGCCGACATCACCTACGGCACGAACAACGAGTTCGGCTTCGACTACCTCCGCGACAACATGGCGTGGCAGGCATCCGACATGGTGCAGCGCGGCCACTTCTTCGCGATCGTGGACGAGGTCGACTCGATCCTCATCGACGAGGCCCGCACGCCGCTCATCATCTCCGGTCCGTCCTCGGGCGAGGCCAACCGCTGGTTCACCGAGTTCGCGTCGATCGCGACCCGCCTCACCCCGGGCGAGGACTACGAGGTCGACGAGAAGAAGCGCACCGTCGGCGTGCTCGAGCCCGGCATCGAGAAGGTCGAGGACTACCTCGGCATCGACAACCTGTACGAGTCGGCGAACACCCCGCTCATCTCGTTCCTGAACAACTCGATCAAGGCCGTCGCCCTCTTCAAGCGGGACAAGGACTACGTCGTGATGAACGGCGAGGTGCTCATCGTCGACGAGCACACCGGCCGCATCCTGATGGGCCGCCGCTACAACGAGGGCATCCACCAGGCGATCGAGGCGAAGGAGAAGGTCGAGGTCAAGGCCGAGAACCAGACCCTCGCCACGGTCACGCTGCAGAACTACTTCCGCCTCTACCAGAAGCTGTCCGGCATGACGGGTACGGCCGAGACCGAGGCCGCCGAGTTCATGTCGACGTACAAGCTCGGCGTGGTCCCGATCCCGACGAACAAGCCGATGCAGCGCATCGACCAGACCGACCTCGTCTACAAGAACGAGAAGGCGAAGTTCGAGCAGGTCGCCGAGGACATCGCCGAGCGCCACGAGAAGGGCCAGCCGGTCCTCGTCGGCACCACGAGCGTCGAGAAGTCCGAGTACCTGTCGAAGCTCCTCGCGAAGAAGGGCGTCAAGCACGAGGTCCTCAACGCGAAGAACCACGCGCGTGAGGCCGCGATTGTCGCCCAGGCCGGTCGACTCGGCGCCGTGACGGTCGCGACGAACATGGCCGGTCGCGGTACCGACATCATGCTCGGCGGCAACTCGGAGTTCCTCGCCGTGCAGGAGATGCACGCCAAGGGCTTGTCCCCGACGGAGACGCCGGAAGAGTACGAGGCCGCGTGGGACGACGTGTTCGACCGCGTCAAGGCTGAGATCAAGGACGAGGCCGACAAGGTGCGCGAGGTCGGCGGTCTCTACGTCCTCGGCACCGAGCGCCACGAGTCCCGTCGCATCGACAACCAGCTGCGCGGTCGTTCCGGCCGTCAGGGTGACCCCGGCGAGAGCCGCTTCTACCTGTCGCTCACCGACGACCTCATGCGCCTGTTCAACTCCGGTGCCGCCGAGAGCCTGATGGGCCGCTCGAACGTCCCGGACGACCTCGCGATCGAGAACAAGCTCGTCGGCCGTGCGATCCGGTCGGCCCAGGCGCAGGTCGAGGGCCGCAACGCCGAGATCCGCAAGAACGTCCTGAAGTACGACGACGTCCTCAACCGCCAGCGCGAAGCGATCTACAGCGACCGCCGCCACATCCTCGAGGGCGACGACATCCACGACCGTGCGCAGTCGTTCCTCAAGAGCGTCGTCGACGACGTGATCGACTCCCACACCGCCGAGGGCAACGCGGACGACTGGGACCTCGACGCCATGTGGACCGAGCTCGGGACCCTGTACCCGATCTCGATCTCCATCGACGAGGTCATCACCGAGGCGGGCTCGAAGGGCAAGGCCTCGCGCGAGTTCCTCGGCCGCGAGATCCTCTCCGACGCCAAGCTCGCCTACCAGCAGCGCGAGGAACTCCTCGGCGACGAGGCCATGCGTGAGCTCGAGCGCCGCGTCGTCCTCTCGGTGATCGACCGCCGCTGGCGCGACCACCTCTACGAGATGGACTACCTCAAGGACGGCATCGGCCTCCGTGCGATGGCACAGCGCGACCCGCTGGTCGAGTACCAGCGCGAGGGCTACGCGCTCTTCCAGAGCATGATGGGCCAGATCCGCGAAGAGTCGGTCGGCTACCTCTTCAACCTCGAGGTGCAGGTCCAGTCCGACGGCGAGAACGCCGTGATCGAGGCCAAGGGCCTCGGTGAGGACGAGGTCTCCGGTCTCGAGTACTCCGCTCCGTCGATCGATGGCGAGGTCGAGGTCCGCGACGAGCGCGGTCGCCTCGAGCAGGCCGCGACCGCGCGAGCGCAGAAGGCGCAGGCCGAGGCCGAGGCGGCCGCCGGGCCGGAGCAGGGCTCCGCGTTCGGCAACGCCGCGACCGCGTCCGGCCAGGCTGCCGCGGGCAACCGTGCCGAGCGTCGTCAGGCCGCCAAGAAGGGCTGACGCGACCACGTCCAGACAGGAGGCGCGGTGCCGGCTGGCACCGCTCCTCCTGTCCGTCTTCCGGTCACGTCACGGGCGTCACAAGACCCCGACGGCCGTCGCGCGCCAGCGACCCTGCCGTTTTTCCAGGCGCATCGCGACCGCACGGGCGTGACTGCGCGTGTGCACGACGACCGTCGCCTCGGCGACCCCGTCGGCCGGGCGGCACACGATCACGCTTCCGACCCGGAGCAGCGCCCGTCCGCGCGACCGGCTGCCGAGCTGCCGGGCCCGCGCCGCCACCGCCGCCCGCTGCTGCAGGTGCCGGTGCACCTCGTCCGTGATCCACCGGGCGATGCTGTCGACCTCGCGTGACCCCGTCAGGATCTCGGCGACGCAGAGGCCGAGCGCGCGAGCGGTGTCCTCGACGTCGGTCGGTGGCGGTACCGCGCTGAGTCGCGGGACGTCCCCCATCGGCTCTGCGTCATCGATCCGGCGTGCTTCCTCGGCCACCCCTGCCCCTTTCGTCGGGGCTGAGCGTAGAGCGAGTACAACATGAGAAATATGACTGTCATCGTGCCTGTGGAGAGAGCGGAGTTGTCCACAGTGGTGCGCACCTAGACTGGGCGGGTGTCGACCCTCAGTGACCTCGTCCTCGCACAAGGCCGTTCCTCCGAAGCCGACGTGGAGTGGCTCCACCTGCTCGTCGGGGACTGGCAGCTGCTCGCCGACCTGTCCTTCGCGGACATGGTCCTCTGGGTCCCGACCGCCGAGGACGGCTCGTTCGTGGCGGTGGCGCACGCTCGCCCGAGTTCCGCGGCGACGCTCTTCTACCGTGACATCGTCGGGCAGGAGATCCGCGAGGAGTGGCGCGAACAGGTCACCGAGAGCTTCGTCGGCGCGAAGGTCGTCGACTCCGCCGAGCCGGACTGGTACGAGGACACCCCGACGCGCGTCCGGGCGATCCCGGTGCTCCGGCGGCTGAGCGCGAACAGCGCCGAGACGACCGAGCGCCCGATCGCGGTCGTGACGCGGCACTCGAACCAGGACGAGATGCGCACCCCGAGCCGCCAGGAGCTCAACTTCACCGCGAGCGCGAACGACCTGTTCGGCATGATCGCCACGGGTGACTTCCCCGACATCGGTGCGCCGGCCGGGCCCCGACGCGGTGCACCGCGCGCCAGCGACGGCCTGCTCCGCCTCGACACGAACGGGATCGTCACGTTCGCCAGCCCGAACGGCCTCAGCGCCTTCAACCGGATGGGCTTCGAGGGCGAGCTCGAGCGGAAGTCCCTCGCCGAGGTCACGACCGAGCTCATCGGTGCGCAGCTCGACGTCGACGAGTCGCTGCCCCTGGTCGTCACCGGCCGTGCCCCGTGGCGCGCCGACGTCGAGTCGAAGGGCGTCACGGTCTCGCTGCGGTCGATCCCGCTCCGCGACCACGGCGAGCGGATCGGTGCGATCGTCCTCTGCCGCGACGTCACCGAGCTGCGGCACCAGGAGCGCGAGCTCATCACCAAGGACGCGACGATCCGCGAGATCCACCACCGCGTGAAGAACAACCTGCAGACCGTGGCGTCGCTCCTGCGCATCCAGGCGCGCCGCACTCACTCGGACGAGGCCCGGACGTCGCTGCAGAACGCGATGCGCCGCGTGGCCGCGATCGCCGTCGTGCACGACACCCTGTCGACCGGCCTCAGCCAGAACGTCGACTTCGACGAGGTCTTCGACTCCGTGCTGAAGCTCGTGACCGAGGTCGCGGCGTCGCACAACACGACCGTCCGCCCGAAGAAGACCGGGGAGTTCGGGGTGTTGCCCTCCGAGGCCGCGACCCCGCTCGCGCTCGGGCTCACCGAGCTCGTCACGAACGCCGTCGAGCACGGGCTGGACGGCCGCGACGGCGAGGTCGAGATCGTGGCGGAGCGCTTCGACGACCACCTCGACATCCAGGTCCGCGACAACGGGCGGGGCCTGCCCGAGGGCAAGGTCGGGTCGGGCCTCGGGACACAGATCGTCCGGACGCTGATCCAGGGCGAGCTCGGCGGCACCATCGACTGGCACACCCTGACCGGCAGCGGCACCGAGGTGACCATCACGATCCCGTTCCGCTGGCTGACGGCGACCCCGGGCGCCGCGTAGCGCGCTCCGCGCCCGCGCCGCGGGCCCGCCGCGGCGTCCCGCGCAACCGCCTGAAGGCGCCGTGCGCCCGCCAGGGCCGCATCGAACCACGTTCCCGACGTCGAACCACCGTCCGGCCCTGGTTCGACGTCGGTTCCGTGGTTCGTCGCGCGGCGCGCGCCGGCGCGCACGCCGCGGCGCGCGGCCGCACAACGAAAGCGCGCCCGAACCGCGCGATGCCGCGGCGTCGCCTGCCTTCCGTTGTGTGGAAGCACGCGCAGCCGCCTGGAGGCGCGGCGTGCGCCCGCCAGTGCCGTATCGAACCACGTTCCCGACGTCGAACCACCGTCCGGCCCTGGTTCGACGTCGATTCCGTGGTTCGCCGCGCGGCGCGCGCGCCGGCGCGCCCGCCGCAACCGCAGCCGCAGCGGGCGGCCGCACAACGAAAGTGCGTCCGAACCGCGCGATGCCGCGGCGTCGCGTGCTTTCCGTTGTGCGCAGGCACACGCAACTGCCTGGAGGCGCGGCGTCGCGTGCTTTCCGTTGTGCGGAGGCACGCGCAACCGCCTGGAGGCGCGGCGTGCGCCCGCCAGGCCCGCGTCGAACCACGTTCCCGACGTCGAACCGCCGTCGGGCCCTGGTTCGACGTCGGTTCCGTGGTTCGCCGCGGCGGCATGCGCAGAGGGCGGCCGCACAACGGAAGTGCGTCCGAACCGCGCGATCGCGCGGCGCCGCGTGCTTTCCGTTGTGCGCAGGCATGCGCAACCGCCTGGAGGCGCGGCGCGGCGCGGCGCAGCCGCCCCCGCGCGCGGCGCAGCCGCGCCCCGCGCACGACGACGCCCGCCGGCCCCGAGGGGGCGGCGGGCGTCAGGCGCGCAGCAGGCGCCGGGTCAGGAAGCGCGGCGAGCGCGGGCGGCGCGACGCTTCAGCGCGCGGCGCTCGTCCTCGCTCAGGCCACCCCAGACACCGGAGTCCTGGTTGTTCTCGAGGGCGTACTGCAGGCACATCTCGGTGACCGTGCAGCGAGCGCAGACCGACTTGGCCTTCTCGATCTGATCGACGGCCGGTCCGGTGTTCCCGACGGGGAAGAAGAGCTCGGGGTCCGCGGTGAGGCAGGCTGCCTGGTCACGCCAGTCCATGTGTGGTGCTCCTTGAAATCGATGCTCGAACGGCAGGCCGGGGCCGTGGTTCGGGGATCGGAACGCTGAGCATGCGCGAGGCACGAGGGGACACCCGTGGGGGAGGAGTCCGCTGGAAGCGAGTCTGACGCCCGCAGAACGCTCGGGGGAGGAGCGTCGAACCACGGGAGACGCACACCACATCGTGCCGTCCAAACGACCTCGAATATCGTTCCATACTGGTAGGGCCAAATCAAGGGTTCCGACGCTGGAGGAATGCTGTGCCCGACACCACCCCGACCGAGCCCGACCACGTCGAGCGGCGGTCGCCTGCCCTCCTGGCGCTCCTCGTCGTCGTCGGACTCGAGTTCGCCGCCCTCGTCGTCGTGACGATCGTCCTCATCGTCGAACTCATCGTCGCGCCGGCCACGAGCATCGCGTCCGGGATCGCGCTGACGGTCCTCGCGGCCATCGCGGCGCTCTGGCTCGGCTCCCTGTTCATCGGCCTCCGCAACCGTAGTCCGTGGGTGCGGTCCGGGATCATCGTCTGGCAGGTGCTGCAGGGTGCGCTCGCGATCGGGGCGTTCCAGGGCGTCTTCCGCGTGCCCGCCGTCGGCTGGTTCCTGCTCATCCCCGCGCTGCTGGGCATCACGCTGGTGCTGTCGCGACCGGTGACGGACGCGCTCGCCCGACCGGTCGAGTAGACGGTCCCGATCCACGGACTGGAGGCGCGGTGC
>NZ_MJGQ01000086.1:110902-147365 GCF_001865095.1 Curtobacterium sp. MCBA15_013
CACCGCGCCTCCCGTCCGTCGATCAGCCGGGTCTCAGACCAGGCCGAGCTTCTTCCGCAGGCTCGCCACGTGCCCCGTCGCCTTGACGTTGTAGAGCGGCAGCTGCACGGTGCCGTCCTCGTCGACCACGATCGTGGAGCGGATCGTGCCGGTGACGATCTTCCCGTAGTTGTTCTTCTCACCCCAGGCGCCGTACGCCTGGTGCACGGCGAGGTCCGGGTCGCTCAGCAGCGGGAAGGTCAGCGCCTGCTCGTGCTGGAAGGTCTTGAGCGCCGGCAGGTCGTCCTTCGAGACGCCGAGCACCTCGTACCCGGCGGCCTGCAGCGAGGACATGTTGTCGCGGAAGTCGCACGCCTCCGTGGTGCACCCCGGCGTCGACGCTGCCGGGTAGAAGTACACGATGACCTTCTTCCCGCGCAGGGCCGAGAGGGAGTGCTCGGTGCCGTCCTGGTCCGGCAGGGTGAAGTCGGGGGCGGTGTCGCCGGCGGCGAGACGGTCGGTCATGGGGCTCCTGTTCGTGGTCCGTGCCCCGAGTGGTCAAGAGCACGCGAAACCCATGCTATTGTTGTTTCCCGTTGCAGCACGGAAGCGCAACATGCACCTCTAGCTCAATTGGCAGAGCAACTGACTCTTAATCAGTGGGTTCTCGGTTCAAGTCCGAGGGGGTGCACCAGCAAGGCCCCGACTCATCGAGTCGGGGCCTTCGTCGTTCCCGGCGTGCGGTGCCGCACGGCGAGACACGCCCGGAGTGCGATTCGGCCGCGACTCCGCGTGCGGATCACTCGGCGGGGACGTCGACCACGCGCTCCTCGCCGACCACCGGGTCGAGCGCTCCCGCCGAGGTCGCGGCGAGGTCGGCACGCAGCGGTTCGATGCCGTCGCCCGGCACCCAGAGCTCGAACGTCGCGGCGGCGCCGTACGCGGGGTCGCCGAGCGTGGCTCCGTGGTGCCGGACCCAGTCGCGCAGCACGTTGTCGATCCGGCCGGCGTCGGCGTGCGGGACGTCCACCGTCACCCGGGTCAGTGCGCGCCGGTGCACGAGCGTCGCGCGGTCGAGTGCCTCGGACACCGAGGTCGAGTAGGCACGGACGAGGCCGCCGGCACCGAGCTTCACGCCCCCGAAGTACCGCGTGACGACCGCGACGACGTCGGTCAGCCCGCGGCGTCGGAGCACCTCGAGCATCGGGACGCCGGCGGTCCCGGAGGGTTCACCGTCGTCGCTCGACCGCGCCTGGTCCCCGAGCACGCCGGTGACCATCGCGGTGCAGTTGTGCCGGGCGTCCCACCGCCGGCGGCGGACCTCGGCGATCACCCGGTCCGCGTCCGCGACCCCGGACACCGGCGCCACGGTCGTGATGAAGCGCGACTTCGTGATGACGATCTCGTGCTCGACCGGGGCGGCGACCGTGGACGGGTACGGGG
This sequence comes from Curtobacterium sp. MCBA15_013, assembly GCF_001865095.1. Classification (NCBI taxonomy): domain Bacteria; kingdom Bacillati; phylum Actinomycetota; class Actinomycetes; order Micrococcales; family Microbacteriaceae; genus Curtobacterium; species Curtobacterium sp. MCBA15_013. The sequence goes on from NZ_MJGQ01000086.1 coordinate 112,325, forward strand.
TGCTCACACCGTCGAGGCTAGCGAGGTCCTCGTCGGCGGCTCGCGCTACCATGTCCTGCACGACGTGCGGCTGGGGAGGAGTCCGATCGACATGGCGACAGCAGATCCGAGGGGTGGCGTGCTCGACGCCGCGGAACTCGCGCGCCGGCTGAACCTCCTCCTCGACTTCGAGGAAGCGCAGCGCGGCGCCCCCGTCCCGTTCGCGGCGATCGAGGAGTACGTGGCGGCCCAGGGTGGCTCGCTGTCCCGGGCGAAGTGGACGTACATGCTCTCCGGCGACGGCCGTCGCAACCGTGACACCGGTCTGCTCCGCCTGCTCGCGGGCTTCTTCGAGGTCGACGAGCGCTTCCTGCTCGAGGACAGCGACGTCCCCGAGCGCATCGGTGCCCAGCTCGCCCTCGTCCGCTCCCTCCGATCGGCACGTGTCAGCGGGTTCGCCGCCCGGACCTTCCCCGGTGAGCTCTCGCCCGAGGCGCTCCGTCGCATCGCCGAGGTGCTCGAGGAGGAGTCCGCCCGGGGGAGTGTCGCATGAGCGCTCCGACCGACCTCGTCGAGGCGTTCTGGGCGCGTGGTGCGGCCGAGGGGTGGTCCGACGTCGACCAGGCCGTCGCCGCCGCGGCCGAGGTGGTCGGCAAGCCGATCGTCGTCCGTGAAGAGGCGTTCCTCGCCGCCGAGCCCGTGTGCGGTTTCGTGGCGACGCTCGAACGGCAGCACCTGGTGATGATCTCCCCGACGGCCTCGCGGACGTTCCGGTCGTTCGTCATCGGCCACGAACTCGGCCACATCCTGCACCGCCACCAGGACCACGCACCGCAGGCGGCCTACATCCGCGACGTCATCCCGGACCTGCCGGAGTACAAGGTCGAGCGGGCACTCGCCCGCGGGCTGTTCTCGAACGAGTACGAGCACGAGGCCGAGGTCTTCGCCGACCGGCTCGCCGGGCTCATCCGCGGCCACCGCGACCGTCCGAGCGCGTTCCGCGGGGTGTTCGGGTGATCGTCTCCCTCGTCCAGGCGCTGCTCCTGATCGCGGGCACGGTCACGCTGTTCGTCCTGCAGCGCGGGCAGGACCGCACGCTCGCGGTCACCTTCCTGCTGTTCGCCGCGACGATCGTCACGAACGTCGACCCGCTGTACCGGTGGCTCGATCCGCTGTTCGGCGGGTTCAACGTGGTCACGGTCGTCAGCGACTGCCTGATGGTCGCGGGGACGAGCACCCTGCTCTGGGGTGTGGCGAAGGCCGTCGGTGCCGCGCGGCCGTGGCTCCGGAACGCGATCGTCGTGACGTGCGCGGTCGTCGTCGTGGTGGTGATCGTGGCGTTCACCGTGCTCGACAAGCCCGCGACGACGACGACCTTCATGCTCGATGCCGGATCGCACCCGGCGGCGACGGTCTACTCGATCGCGCAGACGGTCTACCTCGGGGTGGCGCTCGGCGCGACCGGACTCATCTGCGTCCTGCACCTGCGTGAGGCCCGCACCACCACCGACCTCGTCGGCCTGTGGGTCCTCGTGCTCGGTGGGGTCCTCGGTGTCGTGCGGATGGTCGTCGTCGTGGTGATGGACCTCGCGCACGTCCTGGGCGACATCGGCCTCACCCGGGCCCTCGCGCTGCCCTACGACGTCACGACCCCGGGTGCGGTGATCTGCGTGTCGTCCGGGATGCTCCTGCTCGTCATCGGCCACCAGGTCTCCCGTCGTCGGCGCTCCCGTCGGGTGGAGACGGCCCTGCGCGCCCTCACGCCGTTGCACGCGCGGATCGGCACCGACAACGCCTACCCCGACTCCGGCGACCCGGCGACGCGGCTCAGTCGGCTCATCGTCGAGATCAACGACGGCGCCCGTCGCGCCCGGCAGTCGCTGAGCGAGTCGGAGCAGCGGGCCCTGGCCGACGCCGAAGCGGCCCTCGACGCGGCGTAGCGCCAGTCGTTACCAGAACGGGACATCGATCCCACTGGATGGGTCGACGTCGTCCGGGCCGCCGTGTAGGGTCTGTAGCAGGTGCTACACGCGATGTGGCAGCACGGGGTGGGACTCGGCCGCGTTGGGGGCGGCCGAGCACCACCGGCCCCGTGCCCGCGGTGTCTAGGATCGTCGGGTGACCGTCTTCGCAGCCCTCGTCCTGTTCATCGGTGCCGTCTTCAACGTCGTCACCTGGCCGCGCTTCTTCCAGCGGGTCGCGAAGGACTCCCGGGCGCGTGACGCCGCCGGCAAGCCGACGACGTTCTACACGGTGCACCTCGTGCTGCTGCTCATCGCGCTGGCGATCGCCGTCGCGGCCGTCGTCGCGGGGATCCTCCTGCTCGTCTGAGCGCGTCCGTCGCCGAGGGAGCAGGATCGGCGCTGGTACCGTCGCCGCCGGAGGCCGGGCCAGAACCCGAATCCGTCCCGGGACCCGGCGACGACGGGGCTGTGGACGCGACCCGGTGCCGGCCAGGAGGCGCGGTGCCGGCCCGCACCGCGCCTCCTGGCCCGCGACCGGTCGCGTCCAGGACGCTTCAGGCCTGCTTCAGCGGCGCACGGCAGGATCGGGGCATGCGTGTCCTGGTGGTCGACGACGAGGTGCGGCTCGCCGACGGCGTCCGTCGCGGGCTGGAAGCCGAGGGGTGGGCGGTCGACGTCGCCCACGACGGCGTCGACGGACTGTGGCACGCCCGCGAGTTCGGCTACGACGCGATCGTGCTCGACCTGATGATGCCCGGCCTCAGCGGCTGGGCCGTGTGCGCGCAGCTCCGTGCCGACGGCGACTGGACGCCCGTCCTCATGCTGACGGCGAAGGACGGCGAGTGGGACCAGGTCGAGGCGCTCGACGCCGGGGCCGACGACTACGTGACGAAGCCGTTCTCGCACCCGGTCCTCGTGGCGAGGCTGCGTGCCCTGGTGCGCCGCGGTGCGCGCGAGCGCCCGGCGGTCCTGACGCTCGGCGACCTCGTCGTCGACCCGGCCGCCCGGACGGTGTCCCGGGCGTCGACGCCCGTCGAGCTGACGAGTCGCGAGTTCGCCGTCCTCGAGTTCCTGGCGCGCCGCGCCGGCGAGGTCTGCTCGAAGCGCGACGTCATCGAGAACGTGTGGGACGTCGACTTCGACGGCGACCCGAACATCGTCGAGGTGTACGTCGGACACCTGCGTCGCAAGGTCGACCGGCCGTTCGGTCGCACCGCGATCGAGACGGTGCGCGGCGCCGGCTACCGGTTGGCGGTGGACGGTGGCTGACGGCGGCCGCCGGCGCTTCCGGTCCGTCCGGGCGCGGACCACCCTCGGGGCGGTCGTCGTCGTGCTCGCGGCGCTGCTCGTCGGCGCGGCGGCGTTCGTCGTCGTGCTCCGCCTCGTCCTCCTCGACGGGGTGCGGACCACGGCGGAGTCGGGGCTCGAGCAGGCCTCGGCTCGTGTCGAGGCCGACGGCGCCGGGGTCGTGAGCGGCTACGAGGACGTCCTCGTGCAGGTCGTAGGGGACGACGGATCCGTCCTCGCCCACGGGGACGACGCGGATCCACCGGCGCTCCCGACGGCCGACGAGTCCCGCTGGACCCACGACGGCGAGCGATGGCTGCTCGTCGCCGACGACGTCGACCTGCCCGGCGGCGGGGACGCGACGCTGGTCTACGGGGTCTCCCTCGACCAGACCGACGCCGCCGTCGGTGCCGCGGTCGCGCTGCTGGCCGTGGGCGTCCCGGTGCTCGTGCTCGTGATGGGTGCCGTCACGTGGGTGGTCACCGGCCGGTCGCTCCGCCCGGTCGAACGCATGCGCACCGAGGTCGAGACGATCCGCGCGGCACGACCGGACGCCCGGGTCGCGGTCCCGGACACCGGCGACGAGATCGCCCGGCTCGCCACGACCATGAACACCATGCTCGACCGGCTCGACCGTTCCGCCGCGGGGCAGCGGCGGTTCGTCTCCGACGCCTCCCACGAGCTGCGGTCGCCGATCGCGACCATCCGCCAGCACGCCGAGGTCGCCGCGGCGCACCCCGACCGCGCCGACGTCGTCGAGCTGTCCGAGGTGGTGCGCTCGGAAGCGCTCCGGCTGCAGGACCTCGTGACGGGCCTCCTCGAGCTCTCGCGGCTCGACGAGGGCGACGTGGGCGTCCGGCGTCCGGTGGACCTCGACGATCTGGCGCTCGACGCCGTGGCCCGGGCGCGTGGACGGCTCGGCGGGAGCACCGACGGGTCGATCCGGGTCGAGGGGTCCGGGATCGGGCCGGCCCGTGTCCTCGGGGACGAACGGCTCCTCGCCGCCGTGGTCCGCAACCTCGTCGACAACGCCGTCCGGCACGCCGAGGGTCGGGTCGTCGTGGCGCTCGCCGAGCAGGACGGACGCGCCGTCCTGACGGTGGACGACGACGGGGCGGGCATCGCTCCGGCAGACCGTGATCGCGTGTTCGAACGCCTCGTCCGGCTCGACGAGGCGCGCAGCCGGGACGCGGGCGGCGCGGGGCTCGGCCTCGCGATCGTCCAGGACGCCGTCCGGGCACACGGCGGGGACGTCGTCGTGACGGACTCGCCGCTCGGTGGCGCCCGGTTCGCGGTCCGCATCGCACTCGGCGGCTGAACAGGGGGCTTCAGCCGTGCTTCAGCACCCGCCCGGCACCCTGGTCGCATGAACGCACTCCGCACCACCACAGCCCGCTCCACCCGTCGTGTCGCCGGCATCGCCGCCCTGCCGCTCGTGGCGTCCCTCGCCCTCGTCGGGTGCTCCACCGCGCAGTCCGACGGGGCCTCGTCCACGACGTCATCCTCGTCCTCGTCCGGATCGGCGTCCGGCGGCGCGACCGCTGCGTCCGCCACGTCGAACGACGCCCTGCGTGCCGCCGTCGCCACCGCCCGCGACGCCGTCGGGTCTGGCACCGTGATCTCGGTCGAGCAGGAGCAGAACGGCACCGCGTACGAAGTACTGGTCGTCACCGACGACGGCACCGAGCACGAGGTGCACACGAACGAGGCCGGCACGGCGGTGTCCGGATCGCCGCGCACCGAGACCTCGGACGCCGACGACCGGGCCGAGAACGAGCGCTTCACGGCCGCGGCCGACCTGACCGTGGACGACGCGGTCGGCCGGTTCGAGGACCTGCACGCCGGCACGATCACCGAGCTCGGGCTCGACGACCACCTCGGGAAGGTCGTCTGGGAGGGCGACGTCCGCGACGCCTCGGGCACCAAGCACAGCGTCCGCCTCGACGCGGGTACCGGCAAGGTCGTCACGGACGAGGTCGACACCGACGACTGAGGCGCGGGCGCGGGCGCGGCCGTGGGCGCGAGCGCGGGCGCGGGCGCGAGGGCGTCGGTGGTCCGCGGTAGACCTGGGGCATCCGGCCACGCGCCGGCGGACCCGGGAGCGACGATGACCGACCAGACCCCGCGCACGTACCCCCAGGGCGTCCCCAGCTGGATCGACGCCCGACAGCCGGACCCGGACGCAGCCCAGGCCTTCTACGGCGGGCTGTTCGGCTGGGACTTCGAAGAGCGACTCCCGCCGGGGGCGCCGGGCTCCTACCGCATCGTGTCGATCGACGGGCACGAGGTCGGTGCCGTCGCGTCGAGTGACGAGCCGGCCACGTGGCTCACGTACATCGCGGTCGACGACGCCGACGCCGTGGCCCGTCGCGTCACGGAGCTCGGCGGCACCGCTGGTCCCGCCGAGGACGCCGGACCCGGGGGAGCGGCCGGCCGCAGTGTCGACTGCGTCGATCCCCGTGGTGCCGCGTTCGGGCTCTGGCAGGCGCGCGCCCGACTCGGCGCGCAGCACATCAACGCCCCTGGTGGGTGGGTGTTCAGCGACCTCCGTGCGACCGATCCGGAGCAGGCGATCGGGTTCTACGAGCAGCTCTTCGGCTGGCAGGTCTCCGGCATCGAGGAAGGCCCGAGCGCGATGGTCCGGCTGCCCGGGTACGGCGACCACCTCGCGGCGACCTCGGACCCGGACATCCGCGAACGCCAGGTCGGCGCGCCCGAGGGGTTCGCCGACGTCATCGGCGCGCTCGACAAGCTCGACGCCGGTGCCGACGACTGGCACGTGTCGTTCAGCGTGGCGGACCGCGACGGTGCCGCGGCGCTCGCCGAACGGCTCGGTGGCCGGGTGCTGGACTCGTGGGACGGCTTCTGGACCCGGGCTGCGGAGCTGCAGGACCCGCAGGGTGCGACGTTCCGCGTCACGCAGTTCGCGCCGCAGGACGGCTGAGTCCCGCCACGAGGATGTCGAGCAGCCGGCCCGTCTGCGCGGCGTCGACCGCGTCGCGGGTGGAGAGCAGGATGCCCACCAGTGCGGCCGTGACGTCGTCGGCGAGCAGTTCGGCCCGGAGCGAGCCGTCGGCGGCCCCGGCGTCCAGGAAGCGCTGCACCGCCGCGTTCACCCGTTCTCGGGTCCCCGCGGCCTCGGCTGTCCCGCGCAACGCCCCCGCCCGCACGGTCTCGGCGAGCCCCCGCTTCGTGACGACGAACTCGGCGTACCGGCCGGCGAAGGCGCGGAAGGCATCCGCGGCGCTCCCGGAGCCGGTACCGGGGGCGAGGAGCTCGTCGACGGTCGCGAGCGCCGCATCGAGCTCGGCGCGGTAGACCGCGGCGATGAGGTCCTCGCGCGTCGGGAAGTTCCGGTACAGCGTCCCGATCCCGACGCCCGCGGCCCGTGCCACGGCCTCGAGCGACGTGTCCTCGCCCTGCGCGGTGAAGGCCGCACGCGCGGCGTCCACCACCCGCTGGCGGTTGCGCGCGGCGTCCGCGCGAGGTCGCCGAGTGCTCGTGACGGGATCGCTGGACAAAGCGGAGGCTCCTCCGGTTATGCTGATCGAAGCGGAGGTTCCTCCGTTTCGATCGACACTACCGGAGATGACATGCACGAGGAACAGTCACGGCGCCCGGGTGGCGCCTCCACGCTCGGCGGTCGGACCGTCGGACGGATCGGCTACGGGGCGATGGCACTCGAACGGTTCACCGACGACCGGCAGGCGGGCGTGGCCCTGCTGCACCGCGCCCGGGAGCTCGGCGTGGACCACGTGGACACCGCCGACTTCTACGGAGACGGCGTCGCGAACGACGTGATCCGGCGAGCGTTCGGGGCCGATGACAACGTGGTCGTCGTGAGCAAGGTCGGTGCCGTCCGGGTCGCCGCCCCGGTGCCACTCGCCCTCGCGCAGCGTCCGGAGCAGTTGCGCGCTCAGGTACACGCCAACCTGCGCAGCCTCGGCCGTGAGCGCATCGACGTCGTGAACCTCCGCCGAGCGGACACCGGCCCCGGTCTGCTGGCCGAGGGGGACCAGCTCGTGGACGTCGAGGACCAGCTGGCGGAGATGACCGCGATGCGCGACGAGGGGTTGATCGGGGGGATCGGTCTGAGCGCGGTGTCCGGCGAGGTGCTCGAGCGGGGGCTCGCGGCCGGGATCGTCTGCGTGCAGAACGCCTACTCGCTCGTGGCCCGCGAGCACGAGGCGCTGCTCGACCAGTGCATCCGGGAAGGGATCGCGTGGGTGCCGTACTTCCCCCTCGGCGGGGCGTTCCCGGGGCTCCCGAAGGTCGTGGACGAACCGGTGGCCGTGCGGATCGCGGACGAGCTCGGCGTCACTCCGGCGCAGCTCGGACTCGCGTGGCTGCTGCAGCACGCGCCGGACGTCCTGCTCATCCCCGGGACGTCGGACGCCGGGCACCTGGCCGAGAACCTCGCCGCGGGTGCGGTCCGGTTGGACGAGTCACAGGTCGCCGACCTCGACGCGGGGTGGGGACGTCGGCTCGCGGACGGTACAGCCCACCCGTCCTGGCCGTGAGCGCCCGCCGGTCGGCGGTGGGCGTCAGGACGCGGACGGCAACGGCGCGCCGAGGGCTCGACGCAACGCCAGCCCGGCGACCTGCTCGTCCGTGGTGTCGAGCAGCACCCGGTAGGTCTCCCCGGGCGTGACGAACTCGACGCACACCGCGTCGAAGTCGCACGGTTCGATCCGCCACCCCCGCACGGACTCCATCGGCACCGGCGTCAGGGCGTCCCGCTCGTAGCTGGTCTCGGCGGCGACGCGGTCGTCGAACACCCGGACGCGGCCGAAGGTACCGCGCCAGGTGAGCTGGAGGTCGAGCGTGGGGGAGACAGATGGGTCCGGCACCCGCCGATCGTACCGACGGGTGCCGGACCCTCCTGCACGCCCCGGGCGCGCTGTTTCGCTATCCGGACACTCCGCCCGTTCGCCGGTCGAGCCGACGGACGGGGGAGCCGCCGGCGATCAGGCCCGGTGGTCGTCCGACCCGGCGTCCGGACCAGCGGACGCATCCGTGGACCCGTGCGACGAACCGTCCGTCGCTGCGGTCGAGGAGCCGTCCGTGCCGGAGCCGCTCCGACGCACCTGGTTCGCCGGGTCCCGACCGGTCACCGGGTACGGACCCGTGATGCCCGAGCGGAGCGAGGCGATCCGGAGGATGCGGTCGCGCTGCAGGAACCAGCCGAGGATGAGCAGCGGGATGACGATGATGAGCGACGCGATCGTGTACGTGCCGATCGGGTAGTCGATCGCCATGAGCACGATGACGGTCGCGAGGAACACCAGCGTCAGCCAGGACGTGTACGGCGCGCCCGGCAGCTTGAACGACGGCTCCTTCGCGAGCCCCTGCTTCGCCCACGACCGCAGCTTCATCTGGCAGAGGATGATCGTGCCCCAGGCGGTGATGATCCCGAGGCTCGCGATGTTCAGGGCGATCTCGAACGCCTGCCCGGGGACGAACAGGTTGAGGATGACGCCGACCAGCGTGAACGCCGAGGTGAGCAGGATGCCGGCGAACGGCACGCCGCCCTTCGTCATCTTCGTGGTCCACTTCGGCGCGGAGCCGTTCATGCCCATCGAGTGGAGTGCGCGTCCGGTCGAGTAGAGCCCGGCGTTCAGCGACGACAGCGCCGCGGTGAGGACGACGAAGTTCATGATCGAGCCGACGACCTGGCCGACCTGCGGGTTGCCGATCGACGAGAAGAAGGTCACGAAGGGGCTGACGCCGTCCTTGTACGAGGTGTACGGCAGGAGCAGCGAGAGCAGGACGACCGACCCGACGTAGAACACCGCGATGCGGAAGACGACCGAGTTGATCGCGCGGGGGATGACCTTCTCGGTGTCCTGCGTCTCGCCGGACGCGGTCCCGACGAGCTCGATCGCGGCGTAGGCGAACACGACGCCCTGCACGACGAGGACCGCCGGGAGCAGGCCGGTCGGGAAGAGGCCGCCGTTGTCCGCCCAGATGCTGAACCCGGTCCGGACCGTCTCGCCGCCCGTCTCGACGGGGAACGCGAACACGAGCCACACGAGCGCGACGATGAGGAAGGCCACCAGGGCGGCGACCTTGATGATCGCGAACCAGAACTCCAGCTCGCCGAACACCTTCACGGCGACGAGGTTCGCGGCGAGCACGACGACGAGCGCCGCGAGGGCCAGCGCCCACTGCGGGATCGCGCGCGGTCCGGCCCAGTAGTGCAGGTAGAGCGCGACCGCGGTGGTGTCCACGATCGAGGTCATCGCCCAGTTGAGGAAGTACATCCACCCGGCGGCGTACGCGAACTTCTCCCCGAAGAACTCGCGGGCGTACGAGATGAACGACCCGGACGACGGACGGTGCAGCACGAGCTCACCGAGTGCCCGGAGGATGAAGAACGCGAAGATGCCCGCGATGAGGTACACGACCGCCAGGGCCGGCCCCGCGGTGTGCAGGCGACCGCCCGCGCCGAGGAAGAGCCCCGTGCCGATCGCGCCGCCGATGGCGATCATCTGCAGTTGCCGGGGCTTCAGCCCGTGCTGGTAGCCCTCCTGCTCGTGCGAGAAGTCGTTCGCGGGCGCGCGGTCCACCCCGGTGTCGTTCTGCGCTGTCATGCGCGACACGCTACAGGTGCGTCGAACCGGGGTGGCACACAACCATGCGAGTCTCCTGAAAAGTAACGAGCCGGTCACGATCGCGATCCCCGGACCGATGGGCGACACGCCGTGAACGGGGTACACCGGTGCCGGGATTCCGGCGGACCCGGATTCGCGCCGGGGGACAAGCGTCGATAGCCTTGAACGTCCCTTCAGGGGACACCGACGATCAGGACGCGTCCACCGCAGCAGCACGGCGGGGGCCGTACGGTCGGCTGGACCGGGGTCGTCCCGAGTACGACCCCCGCGTGCGTGATCGCTCGCCCTGCGCCGTTGCGCGGGCTCGATGCGATGCCGCCGAACACGGTGCCGGGCGACCCGTCCGCAACCACCGGTACCGCCGTGCGCCGTCCTCGCGCCGCGGTCCCGCGAGGAGCACCGTTGACCATCGCACCACCCCAGGACCGGCGTGCCGTCACGCCGGACCACCCCACCGACGTCCCGGCCGTGCGCGTGCACGGCGCCTACAAGGTCTTCGGCCGCCGACCCGGTGAAGCGGTCCGCCGCCTGGCCGACGGCGCCACCCGTGACGAGGTCCGTGACCTCGGCTCGGCAGCCGTCATCGACGCGTCCTTCGACGTGCGTCCCGGCGAGATCTTCGTCGTCATGGGCCTGTCCGGCTCGGGCAAGTCGACGCTCATCCGCATGCTGAACGGCCTGCTGGAGCCGACCGCGGGCAGCGTCGAGATCGGCGGCCGGACGGTCACCAAGGCGACGCCGAAGGAGATCCGCGAGATCCGACGCACCAGCGTGTCGATGGTCTTCCAGCACTTCGCGCTGCTGCCGCACCGCACGGTGCTCGAGAACGTCGCGTACGGCCTCGAGGTCAACGGCGTCGACAAGGCCACCCGGCTCGCCAAGGCCCGCGAGGTCATCGGCCTGGTCGGACTCGACGTCTGGGCGGACGCCAAGCCCGACGAGCTCTCCGGCGGCATGCAGCAGCGCGTCGGCATCGCCCGCGCCCTCGCCGCGGAGACCGACGTCCTGCTGATGGACGAGGCCTTCAGCGCCCTCGACCCGCTCATCCGCCGCGAGATGCAGGAGCAGCTCGTCGACCTGCAGCAGCGCCTCGGCAAGACGATCGTCTTCATCACGCACGACCTCAACGAGGCGATGTTCCTCGGCGACCGGATCGCCGTGATGCGCGACGGCCGGATCGTGCAGATCGGTTCGCCGGAGGACATCCTCACCGACCCCGCGAACGACTACGTCGCCCAGTTCGTGCAGGACGTCGACCGCGCCCGCGTGCTCACCGCGTCGAGCGTCATGGAGCCCGCACGTGCCGCGGTCCCGCTGACCGTCGGCCCGCGTGGCGCGCTCCGGACCATGCGCGACCTGCAGACGGCCGCGGTCTTCGTGACCGGACGCGGCCGGAAGCTCGAGGGGTGGGTCCGCGACCGGCACGTGATGCGCCAGGTCAAGGCCGGCGACACGAACCTCGACGCCATCGTCAACACCGAGTACGCCCGGGTCGCGCCGGAGACCGCGCTGACCGACCTGTTCGAGCTCGCGGTGGAGTCGCCGCTGCCGATCGCGGTCGTCGACGACGAGGGACGCCTGCTCGGGGTCGTCCCGCGCGTCACGCTGCTCGCCGCCCTCGGCAACGTGCCGACGGCGACGATGCCCATCCCGGTGCTCGAGCCGGTCACCCGCATCTCCGACTCCGACATGGACTCGACCCTCGCCGAAGGAGACCACGCATGATCACCCCCGGAACCAACTCCTTCGGCGACTTCCACCTGCCCCTCGGCACCTGGGTCGCAGCGATCGTCGACTGGATCACCACCTACCTCTCCGGCTTCTTCGACGTCGTCCGCTACGTGTTCACGTGGATGGACGCGTGGATGGAGTACTTCCTCTCCACGCCGCCGTTCTGGGTGGTCGTCGCGATCCTCGTGGTCCTGGCGTTCGTCGCGAAGGGCTGGAAGCTCGCACTCGGCGCCGCCGTCGGTCTGCTCTTCATCGTGAGCGTCGGCCAGTGGACGAACGCGATGGACACCCTCGCCCTCGTGATCGTCGCCGCGGGGCTCGCTGTCGTGTTCAGCATCCCGCTCGGCATCTGGGCCGCCCGATCGGACACCGCCAGCCGGATCATCCGCCCGGTGCTCGACTTCATGCAGACCACCCCGGCCTTCGTCTACCTGATCCCGGCGCTGCTGCTCTTCCGCGTCGGCGTCGTCCCCGGCATCGTCGCGACGATCGTGTTCGCGATGGCTCCGGGCGTCCGGCTCACCGAGCTCGGCATCCGCGGGGTCCCGAGCGAGGTCGTCGAGGCCGGCGCCGCGTTCGGGTCGAGCCCGTGGCGCATCCTCCGCCAGATCCAGCTGCCGCTCGCGAAGGCCAGCATCATGGCGGGCGTCAACCAGGTCATCATGCTGTCGCTCTCGATGGTCGTCATCGCCGGCATGGTCGGCGCCGGGGGACTCGGCGAGCAGATCGTCGCCTCGCTGAACCGCATCGACGTCGGTCTCGGTGCGGAAGCCGGCCTGTCGGTGGTGGTGCTGGCGATCCTGCTGGACCGCCTGACCGCAGCGCTCGGCGGTGACTCGGGCCGCGCCTCCAGGCTCTTCGGACGCGGAAAGCGGAAGCCCACCGCGACCGCGACGCCGAACGCGGCGACCGCCCAGACCGCCGCCACCACCGAAGCGGTCACCGACCGCCAGACCGTCGACGCGTGAGGAAGGAACAGATCATGAAGCGAACCAAGCGCACCCTCGCGGCCGCCGCGCTCGCCGCCGCCACCGCCCTCGGCCTGTCCGCGTGCATGCCGCCCGGGTACTACGGCGCCTCCGGCACGCTCGACAACGGCGACCATAAGTCCATGCACGTCGTCGTCTTCAACGGCTGGGACGAGGACACCGCCGCGAGCTACCTCTGGAAGCACGTCCTCGAGCAGAAGGGCTACGACGTCCAGCTCACGAACTCCGACGTCGCGCCCGCCTACACGGGCCTCGCATCCGGCGACTACGACGTCGTGTTCGACACCTGGCTGCCGAACACGCACAAGGAGTACATGGACACGTACGGCAAGGACCTCACGGACCTCGGCGCGTGGAACGAGCAGGCGTCGCTCGAGCTCGCCGTGCCGGAGTACTCGGACATCGACTCGATCGACGAACTGCAGGCGAAGGCCTCGGACTTCGGCAACAAGATCGTCGGCATCGAGCCCGCGGCCGGCGAGACGAAGGTCGTGCAGGATCAGGTGATCCCGCAGTACGGCCTCGACGGGATGGACTTCATCACGAGTTCGACGCCGGCGATGCTCGCCGACCTCAAGGCCGCGATCGCGAAGAAGGAGGACGTCGTGGTGACGCTGTGGCGTCCGCACTGGGCGTACGACGCCTTCCCGATCAAGGACCTGGAGGACCCGAAGGGCGCCCTCGGCAAGAACGAGGAGATCCACACCATCGCCAAGAAGGACTTCGCCGACGAGTTCCCGCAGGCGTCGAAGTGGATGGAGGACTTCGCGATGGACTCCGACACGCTCTACTCACTCGAGAACGCGCTCGTGAACAGCGGTGCGAAGACGAGCGAGTACCCGGCGATCACCGCGAAGTGGGCGTCCGAGCACCAGGACTACGTGGACTCGCTCACCTCGACGAAGTAGCAGCAGCCCCTGCCAGGAGGCGCGGTGCCGGTCCGGCGCCGCGCCTCCTGTCGTGCGGGTGGTCGCGTTCCTGAACGACGTCCGTCGTCCACCGCTTCGATGGAGGGATGGACATCCTCCTCCGGCTCCTCGTCGCGATCGGCGTCGCGCTGCTCGTCACCGCCGCCGCCGCGCTCGTCCTGCACCTCGTCTTCCGCGCACTCGCGCGGCGGGAACGCTGGGCGGCCGTGCTCTCCCGACGCATGAAGCACCCGTTCCGCACCGAACTGCTCGTCGTGCTCCTCTGGGTCGCGTTCGTCACGAGCGTCCCGAACCGGCCGGACGCCTTCCCGTGGCGCGCGCCGGTGTCGCACGGCTTCCTCATCGCCACGATCGCCGCGGGTACCTGGCTGGCGTGCCAGATCGCGATCTTCCTCGAGGACCTCGGCCTGCACCGCTTCCGCATCGACGTCCCGGACAACCGGCAGGCCCGCCGCATCCGCACGCAGGTCCTCGTGATCCGCCGGCTGACCGTCGCGGTCCTCGTGATCATCGGCATCGGCGCGATCCTGCTGACCTTCCCGGGGGTCGAGGCAGCCGGGGCGAGCGTGCTCGCGTCGGCGGGGCTCATCTCCGTCATCGCCGGCCTCGCGGCGCAGTCGACGCTGGGCAACGTCTTCGCCGGCATGCAGCTCGCGTTCTCCGGGTCGATCCGTGTCGACGACGTCGTCGTGGTCGAGCAGCAGTGGGGGCGGATCGAGGAGATCACCCTCACCTACGTCGTCGTGCACCTGTGGGACGACCGGCGATTCGTGCTGCCGTCGACGTACTTCACGAGCACGCCGTTCGAGAACTGGACCCGGACCAACAGCGAGCTGCTCGGGGCCGTCGAGCTCGACCTCGACTGGCGGGTCCGGCCGGGGGAGATGCGCGCCGAGCTCGACCGGATCCTCGACCGCACCGAGCTCTGGGACCGCCGGGTGAAGGTCCTGCAGGTCACCGACGCCGTGCAGGGGTCTGTGCGTGTCCGGGTCCTCGCGACCTCGCACGACGCGCCGTCCCTGTTCGACCTGCGCTGCTACATCCGCGAGGAGCTCGTCGACTGGATCCAGCGGACCCACCCCGACGCACTGCCGGTCCAACGGGTGCTCATGGTGGACGAGGTCGCGGCGCCGCGACGGCGCGCGGCGTCGACCGCGTCGGAGTCCGCGCTGTTCACGCCGGACCAGGACGACCGTGCGGCGCTCTTCACGGGACCGATCCAGACCTCGGACATCCCGCGGTCGGAGCGCTGACCGGCCGGCCCCGGAACAGACGGACGGACGGGAGGGACGCTGCCAGCTGGCACCGTCCCTCCCGTCCGTCACCGGGTCGCGTCCCGTCACCGGGTCGCGTCGCGGTCTACGGCTGCTTGGCCTTGACGGCGCGGTCGTCCTCGACGACCGTACCGATCGCCACGAGCGTCGTCGCGATCCACGCCACCCACGTCAGCGCGAGGCGCCAGTCACGCGGGCCCTGCCGCGTGGTCTGCACCACGCTGTAGCCGCTGATGATCGAACTCCACACCGCACCGCTGAACATGAACTTCCGCACGGGTTCCTCCTGTCGTCGTCCCGTCAACGCTACCGGCCAGTACATTGGAGCGCCGCCGGACGCCCTGCCCGGCGCACTCGTGGAGGAGTCGTCGTGCGCCAGGCCGTCATCGGGGGAGTCCTGCTCGTGGTGGGCGCGGTGTGCGTCGCCCTCGGGCTGCTCCCACTGTCCGACCTCGCCGAGCTCGCCGACCGGGTCGTCCCGGTGCTGGCCTTCGTGCTCGGACTCACCGTCGTCGCCGAGCTCGCGGCGGACGCCGGGGTCTTCGACCGGCTCGCCGACGTCGCCGCACGGGTGGGGGGCGGGCGGACGATCGGGCTCTGGGGCGCCGTGGTCGTGCTCGCGGTCCTCTGCACCGTGTTCCTGTCGATCGACACCACGGCCGTGCTCCTCACCCCGATCGTCATCACGCTCGCCCGGCGGGTCGGACTGCCGCCGATGCCGTTCGCGCTGACGACCGTGTGGCTCGCGAACACGGCGTCGCTGCTGCTGCCGGTGTCGAACCTGACGAACCTGCTCGCCGTCGACCGCATCGGGCTCGACGGGCCGATCCCGTTCGCCGGGCTCATGGTGTGGGCCGCCCTCGCCGGCGTGGTGGTCCCGTGTGCCGTGCTCCTCGTGGTGTTCCGCGGCAAGCTCTTCGGCCGGTACACGCCGGTCTCGGTCCGGGCGGCGACCGACCCGGTGTTCTTCTGGTCGGCGTCGGCGGTGCTCGTCGCGCTGGTGATCGCCCTGACCGCCGGCGTCACGGTGTGGATCGCCGCGATCGCCGCGGCGGTCGTGCTCGTGGTCGTCGCGGCCTTCCGGGCGCCGTCGGAGCTCAAGCCGTCGCGCGTGCCGTGGTCGACGCTCGTCTTCGCGGCCGGGTTGTTCGTGGTCGTCGAGACGCTGCACACGACCGGCATCACCGACCCGATCGTGGCTGCGCTCTCCGGTGGCACCGGGACGGGGTCGCTCCTGGTGCTCGGCGGCGCCGGCGCGCTGGCGGCGAACGCGATCGACAACCTGCCCGCCTACCTGGTGCTCGAGCCGGCCGCCGGGCACGAGGCCCTGCGCTACGCGGCGCTCCTCGTCGGGGTGAACGCCGGCTGCCTCATCACGCCGTGGGCCTCGCTCGCGACGCTGCTGTGGCACGCACGACTGTCGTCCGAGGGCGTCCACCTGTCGTGGGGGCGGTACATGGCGCTCGGGTGCATCGTGGCACCGCTCACCGTCGTCGCCGGGGTCCTCGCGCTGCGGCTCTAGAGCCAGTCCTTCGCCTTGAAGACCCGGTACAGCGTCAGCGATGAGGCGATGATGAGCCCGAGGGAGAAGTAGAGCCCGCTCCACTCGCCCATTCCCGGGAACTTCAGGTTCTGGCCGAAGAACCCCGTGATCGCCGTCGGGATCGCGATGATCGCCGCCCAGCTCGTCACCTTCTTCATGACCGTGTTCTGCCGGTTCGACGCCAGGTTGAGGTTCGTGTCGAGGACGCTCGACACCGCGTCGCGGAGCTGGTCGACGGAGTCGGTGATCGACACGAGGTGGTCCTCGACATCGCGGAAGTAGGGGCGGATGCCGTCCGAGATCGTCTCGGCGTCCCCGTGCAGCAACGAGGCGACGCTGTCCCGCGTGGGGACCACCTGACGGCGCAGGACGCCCAGGGCCTTGCGGAGGCGGAACGATCGCCGCTGGATCTGCTTCTCACGCGGGGTGCCGTGTTCGAAGAGGTCCTCCTCGAGCGCGTCGATCCGGCGCTCGATGTCCTCGACCGTGTTCGTGGCGTGGTCCGTGACGGCGTCGAGCAGGCCCCACATCAACCACGGGACGCCGTGGTCGGCGATGTCCGTGGTCGCGTCGAGCCGGCGCTCCATGGCCCCGGTGTCGACGTCGCTGCCGTGGATCGTGACGAGGGCGTGCTCGGTCACGAAGGCCTTCACCTCGTGCGTGGTGAGGTCCCCGGCGTGGTCGAGGCCGCCCACGTCGTAGACGACCAGGAAGAGGCTGTCGCGGTACCGGTCGAGCTTCGGGCGCTGGCCGCGTTCGACGGCGTCCTCGACCGCGAGCGCGTGGATGCCGAGCTCGGCCTCGACGTGCTCGAGGTCGGACGGCTCGGGGTCGGTGTAGTCCACCCACACGAAGGTGCCGTCCTCGGCGATGAGCTCGGAGATCCGGTCGACCGGGAAGTCCCGTTCCGCCGCGGTGCCGTTCCGCCACGCCCGTGTCATGACCATGGGGTCGAGCCTAGTGAGACGGCCGACCCCGGGACTCCAGGGTCGGCCGTGCAGGCGGTACGGGCTCTCAGTACGCCGAGACGAGCTTCCCGTCCTCGACCTTCAGGTAGACGTCCACGTCGAACGTGTCCTCGCTCTTCTGCGCGTCGCCGAAGTAGTCCGTGTACGAGTACCCGATCCTGCCGTCCGCGGTGCTGGTCACCTCGACGAGTCCGCCCCCGGAGGACTGCACCTCGAGATCCGGCTTCGACCGGACGTCGTACTGCACCGCGCCGTCCGCGTCGTACGGGCCGTACCAGGGGCAGCCGTCCGCGTAGCTGATGTCGGTCTTCGCCGCGCAGTCGTCGATGAGGTCCGACACGTACTGCTCGGCGTCGGTCTCGAGCTCCTTCGTGGGCTTCGCCTCGAAGTCGGCGTACGGCGAGCTCGACGACCCCACGCGGAGCGTCTCGGTGCCGCCGGTGAAGTACTCCGTGCCGCCGACCTCGACCTGGTAGCTGCCGGGGTAGGCGAGCGACGTGAAGGCGCCGTTCTCGATCTCGCCCACCTTCTTGCCGCCGACCGTCACGTCGGCGCCCTCGAGGACCTGCGCGGCCGAGACCGTCACGCGGTCCGTGAGCGGCTCCGTGACGCGCCACTCGTCCTTCACGAGGAACGACGTGCCGGTCCGCTCGAGGACGACCTGACCCGAGCGCTGCGCGTCGCCCTGCCGGAAGGTGACGTTCGCGTACGCGGTGTCCCCGCTGGTCGACACCCGGCCGACGCGGACGTCGGTGGGACGGTCCTTCGCGCTCTGCAGCACGGCGGAGTCGAGCATCGAGGCGTCGCCGGTCACCTCGCTCAGGCTCGCCGCGGTGTCCGCGTCGCCCTGCGCGATGGCGTCGACGTACGACCGGGCCGTGGGTCCGGGGCCCCAGACGGTGGTGCGGAGCACGCCCGTGGTGATCGCTCCCGCCACGACGACCACGACGACCGCGCCGCCCGCGATGAGCGATCGCACGAGGACCTTCTTCGCGCGCGGGGACATCGGCGCGGGGGCGGGGGCGCCCTGGCCGACGAAGGGCTGGCTCGGGTGCGGCTGGCCGACCGGCGCACCGGGCTCGACGGGCTGGTCCGGCTGCGACGGGTCTGTCATGGCCGCCGGGGCCGCCGGGGCCGCCGCATCGGCGGGCACCGCCCACACCGGAGCGGCACCGTCGACCGGAGCGGTCGGCCGAGCCGGCACCGGCGCCAGCACCGGGTCGGTCCCGACCACGCGCGCCGTCCGCAGCAGCACGCCGCCGCCGACGCGGGGGAGCAGCACGGGCGCGACGTACCGGGCGACGACCTCGATGACCCCGCCCCAGAGCGCGAAGACGACGGGCGTCCACGGGGTCACACCGACCGAGCCGGACCCGCCGACCGCACTCGAACCGGTCACCTGGTAGGACACCACGCCGGTGCCGAGCACGAACAGCACGAGTCCGGCGACGAACCAGACCACGGGCGTCGCGACCCAGTCGAGCGTCGTGCGGACCCGGTCGTTCCGGCGCACCGCGAGCGCCAGACCGGCCGCGAACGAGCTCACGACGACGAGCAGGACGACGAGCCAGGTCCAGCCACCGGCGCCCGCGAACACCGAGGCGTCGCTCCCGGCGGCACCGAGTCCGGAGGTGCCGACCCCGCCGAGGAAGCCGAGCGCGGTCAGGGCGACGGCCGCGTTGCCGAGCAGCAGCGGCAGGGCGGCGCCCCACGACGGCTGCGCGACGAGCGCCACGACGACGAGCACGAGGGCGAGCAGGACGAGGAGCCCGCCGAGCTGCCACGCGGCGACCCGCAGGGCACCGAGTGCCCGGGCGACGGAGGTGCTCCGACCGACGAGCAGCGACGGACGGGCGAGCAACACCGCGAGGGTGCCGATCACGAACGACCCGAGCACGCTACCGATCCCCACGGCGTGCACGGGGTCGATCTGCACCCCCGAGACGGCGGGGAACCGGATGGCGAGCACGAGGCCGGCGAGCGTGGTGACCGCGGTGGTCACGAGCCCGGCGACGACCGCCGTGACGACGAGCTGCGGGAGCGCGAGGACCCGGCTCCGGACGCGGCGCGTGAGCACGACCGCGAGCACGACCTGCGCCGCGAGCACCAGCACGGGCACGACGCCGACCGACCCCGACCCGGAACCGAGCAGCAGGATCGAACCGGAGCCGTGCAGCCGCCCGAGGTCCGCGAGGGCGACGAGCTGCGCCGGGGACCCCAGCAGCACGCTCACCCCCGACAGGAGCGACTGGACGTCGGGTGCCCCGGCCGACCCGAGGTCGGAGCCGCCGGTGCCGAGGCCCGAGGACGAGCTCGTGGACACCGGACCGGAACCGGCGGCCACGGCGACCGTCAGGAACAGCGAGATCGCCGCGACGACGTACGCCGCGACCCACCCGCCGACGGCCGCGACGACGGCGGCGACCCAGTCACGACCGGGGACGGCGCGGAGCAGGCGACCGAGCGGGTCGGACGCGGCCGGCGCGGCTGACGGGGGCCCGGGCGGAACGGGCGGGACGGGCGACTGATCGCTCACGACGGTTGGGTCCTCTCTCGTCGAGAGGGCGGTGACGACCCCGTGCGTCACCTGCGTGTCCCCCCGACACGATGGACGCAGCGTACCGGAAGCCGTCGATCCGCCGTGAATCCGCTGTCGGCACGCTGGTAACTTCGGCACCGAACCCGGCGTTCGTGCCGGGCGGAACGGAGACCCCAGCACCCCATGGCAGCACCCCGCACCGAACAGACCCGCTACGCCTTCGTCGTCGCCTCGAACCGCCTGCCGGTCGACCGCATCGTCGACGAGGACGGCAACGAGGGCTGGCGGCACTCGCCCGGCGGCCTCGTCACCGCACTCGAGCCGGTGATGCGCGCGAACGACGGTGCCTGGGTCGGCTGGGTCGGCCAGCCCGACGTCGAGGTCGCCCCGTTCGACAACGAGGGCATCCACATCGTGCCCGTCCCGCTGAGCAACGACGACGTCGAGGAGTACTACGAGGGGTTCAGCAACGACACCCTCTGGCCGCTCTACCACGACGTCATCGAGCACCCGAGCTACCACCGCGACTGGTGGAACGCGTACAAGCGCGTGAACCAGCGCTTCGCCGAGCAGATCGCCGAGATCGTCGAGCAGGACGGCATCGTCTGGGTGCAGGACTACCAGCTGCAGCTCGTCCCCGCGCTCCTCCGCGAGCTCCGCCCGGACCTGACGATCGGCTTCTTCAACCACATCCCGTTCCCGCCCGTCGGCATCTACGCCCAGCTCCCGTGGCGCGCACAGATCCTCGACGGCCTGCTCGGGGCGGACGTGATCGGCTTCCAGCGGCACGACGACGCGAGCGACTTCCTCCGGGCGGTCCGGCACATCAAGGGCTACACGACCAAGGGGCAGACGATCGACGTCCCCGTCGACGACCCGGACGCACCGCGCAGCCGCAAGGGCATCACGGTGCGGCACGTCGAGGCCCGGCACTTCCCGATCTCCATCGACGCCGCCGGCTTCGAGGAGATCGCGCACCGACCCGAGGTGCAGGAGCGCGCCCGTGAGATCCGTGCGAGCCTCGGCAACCCGAAGACCGTGCTGCTCGGTGTCGACCGCCTCGACTACACGAAGGGCATCCGCCACCGGATCAAGGCCTTCGGCGAACTCGTCGAGGACGGCCGCATCGCGGTCGAGGACGCCACCCTCGTGCAGGTCGCCAGCCCGAGCCGCGAGCGCGTCGACACGTACGCCACGCTCCGCGACGAGATCGAGCTCACGGTCGGCCGCATCAACGGCGACCTCGGCGTGATCGGACACCAGCCGATCGCCTACCTGCACCACGGCTACCCGCGCGAGGAGATGGTGGCGCTCTACCTCGCCGCCGACATCATG
This sequence comes from Curtobacterium sp. MCBA15_013, assembly GCF_001865095.1. Classification (NCBI taxonomy): domain Bacteria; kingdom Bacillati; phylum Actinomycetota; class Actinomycetes; order Micrococcales; family Microbacteriaceae; genus Curtobacterium; species Curtobacterium sp. MCBA15_013. The sequence goes on from NZ_MJGQ01000086.1 coordinate 133,477, forward strand.
CTCGTCACGGCCCTCCGCGACGGCATGAACCTCGTCGCGAAGGAGTACGTCGCAGCCCGGTTCGACAACGACGGCGTCCTCATCCTGTCCGAGTTCGCCGGTGCCGCCGACGAACTGAAGCAGGCCGTCATCGTCAACCCGCACGACATCGGCGCGCTGAAGGACTCGATCCAGCGCGCGATCGAGATGCCCCGACGCGAACGCTCGACCCGCATGCGGGCCCTCCGCAAGCGCGTCCGCGACAACGACGTGGCGCGCTGGTCGCGCTCGTTCCTCGAGGCGCTCGACCGCCACGCCCCGAAGAACGCGCAGATCGACCCCTCCGCGGCGGACCCGAAGGACCAGCACCGCGAGGCGCAGACGGACAACATGTCGATCTTCGACCAGGACGCCCAGACGGCGCGTGCTGCCGAGGACACCCGGGAGGCGCGTGATGCCTGAGACGACCACCGACCAGACCGCCGTCGACCGGGCCCTCGAGACGCTCGCGGCTGCGCCGCGACTCATCGTCGCCCTCGACTTCGACGGCACGCTCGCGCCGTTCGCCGACGACCCCTCGCAGGTCGGCGCGCTGCCCGGCTCGTGGGCGGCCGTCCTCACCCTGCACCGGGCGAAGGACACCGAGGTCGTCCTGGTCTCCGGGCGCCCGCTGGACAGCCTCGCCGCGGTGACGCACGCCCCCGCCGAGATGGCCCTCGTCGGGTCGCACGGCGTCGAGTGGCGCGTCGACGGGCACGACGAAGCGGCCCTCACCGACGACGAGCAGGCTCGCGTGGCCCGGATCGGCACCGCGCTCGACGCGGTCGGGGAGCGGTTCCCGGGTGTCGTCATCGAGCACAAGCCGGCCGGCCACGGCGTGCACACCCGCCGGGTGAGCGCCGAGGTCGCGGCTGAAGCGAACGCCGCCGCGAGTGCCGCCGCGCACGAGGCCGACCCGGACGTCCTCGAACGCGGGGGCAAGGACATCCTCGAGTTCGCCGTCCGGCACGTCACCAAGGGCGACGCGATCGCCCGGCTGCGCGACCTGCACGGCGCCGACGCGGTGTTCTTCGCCGGCGACGACGTCACCGACGAGGACGCCTTCCGGGTGCTCCGCGACGGCGACGTCGGCGTGAAGGTGGGGGAGGGCGACACGCTCGCCGGCTACCGGGTCGCCGACCCCGCGGCGCTCACCGACGTGCTGAAGCAGCTCGCCCGGATCCGCGCCACGCGCTGACCCGCAGCGACCAGGCGGACCCGCACCGCGCCTCCTGGACCGCCCGTCACCCATGCGGATGCATGGAGTTGTCGGCTTGGTATCCCAACTGCGCCTAGACTCACCCCATGCCTGATATCGACGTCAAGCCGCGCAGCCGGGTCGTCACCGACGGGATCGAAGCAACCACCTCGCGTGGCATGCTGCGTGCCGTCGGGATGGGGGACGAGGACTGGGAGAAGCCGCAGATCGGCATCGCCTCCTCGTGGAACGAGATCACCCCGTGCAACCTCTCCCTCGACCGCCTCGCGCAGGGGGCGAAGGAGGGCGTCCACTCCGGCGGCGGGTACCCGCTCCAGTTCGGCACCATCTCCGTCTCCGACGGCATCTCGATGGGCCACGAGGGCATGCACTTCTCCCTCGTCTCGCGTGAGGTCATCGCCGACAGCGTCGAGACCGTCGTGAACGCCGAGCGGCTGGACGGCACCGTCCTGCTCGCCGGGTGCGACAAGTCCCTGCCCGGCATGCTCATGGCGGCCGCGCGCCTGGACCTCGCGAGCGTCTTCCTCTACGCGGGCTCGGTCATGCCGGGCTACGTGAAGCAGGCCGACGGCTCCTTCAAGGAGGTCACGATCATCGACTCCTTCGAGGGCGTCGGCGCGTGCAAGGCCGGCACCATGTCGGAGGAGGAACTCAAGAAGATCGAGTGTGCGATCGTCCCGGGCGAGGGCGCCTGCGGCGGCATGTACACCGCGAACACCATGGCGTCGGTCGCCGAGGCCCTCGGCATGTCGCTCCCCGGCTCGGCAGCGCCGCCCAGCGCCGACCGTCGTCGTGACTACTACGCGCACCGCTCCGGCGAGGCCGTGGTCAACATGCTCCGCCTGGGCCTCACCGCGCGCCAGATCCTCACGAAGGAGGCGTTCGAGAACGCCATCGCCGTCGCCATGGCACTCGGAGGCTCCACGAACGTCGTCCTCCACCTCCTCGCGATCGCGCACGAGGCCGAGGTCGAGCTCTCCCTCGACGACTTCAACCGCATCGGCTCGAAGGTCCCGCACCTCGCCGACATGAAGCCGTTCGGCAAGTACGTCATGGTCGACGTGGACCGCAACGGCGGCATCCCGGTGATCATGAAGGCGCTGCTCGACGCCGGCCTGCTGCACGGCGACGTCATGACCGTCACCGGCAAGACCCTCGCCGAGAACCTGGCCGAGATCGACCCGCCGGAGCTCGACGGCGAGGTGTTCCGGACGCTCGACAACCCGATCCACGCCACCGGTGGCCTGACGATCCTGCAGGGCTCCTTCGCGCCGGAGGGTGCCGTGGTGAAGACGGCCGGCTTCGACGCCGAGGTCTTCGAGGGCCCCGCGCGGGTGTTCGACCGCGAGCGCGCCGCCATGGACGCCCTCACCGAGGGGAGGATCCAGAAGGGCGACGTCGTCGTCATCCGGTACGAGGGCCCCAAGGGTGGCCCCGGCATGCGCGAGATGCTCGCCATCACGGCGGCCATCAAGGGCGCTGGACTCGGCAAGGATGTACTACTGTTGACGGACGGACGATTCTCAGGCGGCACAACCGGCCTGTGCATCGGCCACATCGCACCGGAAGCGGTGGACGCAGGTCCAGTCGCATTCGTGCGCGATGGCGACCGCATCCGTGTCGACATCGCGGCTCGCTCGCTCGACCTACTGGTCGACGAAGCCGAGCTGGAAGCCCGCCGAGAAGGCTGGGCCCCGCTGCCCCCGCGCTACACCCGCGGAGTCCTCGCGAAGTTCGCGAAGCTCGTCCAGTCCGCCGCCAAGGGCGCGGTCACGGGCTAGCGTCGACACACGCACCATCGCCATCACTCCAGGCAAGGAACACCTCATGCCCACGGAAGCCACTCCGCTGTCCGCGGCCGCCGGTGCACGCCGGACGCCGGAGATCCTGACCGGCTCGGGAGCCGTCCTCCGGACGCTCGAGCACCTCGGGATCACCGACGTCTTCGGCCTGCCGGGCGGTGCGATCATCCCGTTCTACGACGAGCTCATGGCGTCGCAGACGATCCGCCACGTCCTCGTCCGCCACGAGCAGGGCGCCGGCCACGCCGCCGAGGGCTACGCCTCGGCGTCCGGCAAGGTCGGCGTCGCCATCGCCACCTCGGGCCCCGGTGCGACGAACCTCGTCACCGCGATCGCCGACGCCTACATGGACTCGGTGCCGTTCATCGCGATCACGGGCCAGGTCTTCTCGACCCTGATGGGGACGGACGCCTTCCAAGAAGCCGACATCGTCGGCATCACGATGCCGATCACGAAGCACTCGTTCCTCGTGACCGACCCGGCCGACGTGCCGGCGACCCTCGCCGCGGCGCACCTCATCGCGACGACCGGACGGCCCGGCCCCGTGCTGGTCGACATCACGAAGGACGCCCAGCAGAAGTCGGCGCCGTACGTCTGGCCGCCGAAGATCGACCTGCCCGGCTACCGGCCGGTCACCAAGGCGCACGGCAAGCAGATCACCGCGGCCGCGCAGCTCCTCGCCGAGTCCGAGCGCCCGGTGCTCTACGTCGGCGGCGGTGTGATCCGCTCCCGGGCGACCGCCGAGCTGCTCCGCTTCGCCGAGGCCACCGGTGCGCCGGTCGTCACGACGCTGATGGCACGGGGCGCCTTCCCCGACTCGCACCCGCAGCACCTCGGCATGCCCGGCATGCACGGCACCGTCCCGGCGGTGCTCGGCCTGCAGGACAGCGACCTCATCATCGCGCTCGGCGCCCGCTTCGACGACCGCGTGACCGGCAAGGCCGACGAGTTCGCGCCGAACGCCAAGGTCGTGCACGTCGACATCGACCCGGCCGAGATCTCGAAGATCCGCTTCGCCGACGTCCCGATCGTGGGCGACGCGAAAGAGGTCCTGGTCGACCTGCTCGACGCGTGGGGCGGCATCCCGACCGACCAGCGTGCGAGCACCGCCGAGTGGTGGGCGAAGCTCGAGCAGCTCAAGGTCGACTTCCCGCTCGGCTACGCGGAGCCGACGGACGGACTGCTCGCGCCGCAGGCCATCATCAAGCGCATCGGCGAGCTGAGCGGCCCCGAGGCGATCTACGCCTCCGGCGTCGGGCAGCACCAGATGTGGTCGGCGCAGTTCATCAAGTACGAGCGTCCGAACGCCTGGCTGAACTCCGGCGGTGCGGGCACGATGGGGTACTCCGTCCCCGCCGCGATGGGCGCGAAGGTCGCCGAGCCGGACCGCGTGGTCTGGGCGATCGACGGCGACGGCTGCTTCCAGATGACCAACCAGGAGCTCGCGACCTGCGTCATCAACGACATCCCGATCAAGGTCGCGATCATCAACAACTCGTCGCTCGGCATGGTGCGGCAGTGGCAGACGCTGTTCTACGACGGCCGCCACTCGTTCACCGACCTCGAGACCGGCCACGACTCGCGCCGCGTGCCCGACTTCGTGAAGCTGGCGGACGCGTACGGAGCCCTCGGCATCCGCGTCGAGAAGGCGGACGAGGTCGACGCCGCCATCCAGCTCGCCCTCGAGACGAACGACCGCCCCGTGGTGATCGACTTCGTCGTGAGCCGCGACTCGATGGTCTGGCCGATGGTCCCGCAGGGAGTCAGCAACTCGTCCATCGAGTACGCCCAGGCCCTCGCCCCCACCTGGGACGACGAGGACGCCGACATGACGGGGGAAACCGCATGAGCCACGTCCTCTCCCTCCTCGTCGAGGACAAGCCGGGTCTGCTGACCCGCGTCGCCGGGCTGTTCGCGCGCCGCGGGTTCAACATCGAGTCCCTCGCGGTCGGCAACACCGAGGTCGACGGGCTCAGCCGGATCACGGTCGTCGTCGACGTCGAGGACCTCCCGCTCGAGCAGGTGACGAAGCAGCTCAACAAGCTGGTCAACGTCATCAAGATCGTCGAGCTGGACTTCTCCCAGTCCGTCCAGCGCGAGCACATGCTCGTGAAGGTGCGGGTGGACAACCAGACGCGCTCGGCCGTGCTCGAGGCAGTGAACCTGTTCCGTGCGCAGGTCGTCGACGTCGCGAACGACTCGCTCATCGTCGAGGTGACCGGCGACCCCGGCAAGATCCAGGCGATCCTCCGCGTGCTCGAGCCCTACGGCATCAAGGAGCTCGCCCGTGCGGGCCTCCTCGGCATGGGCCGTGGGCCCAAGAGCATCACCGACCGGGTGCGCTGACCGCGACCCGTGACGGACTGGAGGCGCGGGTCGCCACCCGCACCGCGCCTCCAGGCCGTCTCCTCCCGACTCACCGCAACCAACGCTTCCCGAACCGACCACAGGAGAACCACCACCGTGACTGACATCGTGTACGACGCCGACGCCGACCTGACGCTCATCCAGGGCAAGAACGTCGCCGTCATCGGGTACGGCTCGCAGGGCCACGCCCACGCCCTCAACCTCCGCGACAGCGGCGTCGAGGTCAAGATCGGCCTGCAGGAGGGCTCGAAGAGCCGCCAGAAGGCGGAAGAAGCCGGCTTCGAGGTCCTCACCCCGGCCGACGCCACGGCCTGGGCGGACGTCGTCGTCATCCTCGCGCCGGACCAGGTCCAGCGCATCGTCTACAAGGACGACATCGAGCCCAACCTCAAGCCGGGCGCCACGCTCGTCTTCGGCCACGGCTTCAACATCCGCTTCGGCTACATCCAGGCGCCGGAGGGCGTCGACGTGTCGCTCGTCGCACCCAAGGGCCCGGGGCACACCGTGCGCCGCGAGTACGAGGCCGGCCGTGGCGTCCCCGTGATCGTCGCCGTCGAGGTCGACGCGTCCGGCTCCGCCTGGGACCTCGCGTGGTCGTACTCGAAGGCCATCGGCGGCCTCCGCTCCGGCGGCATCAAGACGACCTTCACCGAGGAGACCGAGACCGACTTGTTCGGCGAGCAGGCCGTCCTGTGCGGTGGCACCTCGCAGCTCATCCAGTACGGCTTCGAGACCCTGGTCGAGGCCGGCTACCAGCCGCAGATCGCCTACTTCGAGGTCCTGCACGAGCTCAAGCTCATCGTCGACCTCATCTGGGAGGGCGGCCTCACGAAGCAGCGCTGGTCGATCTCCGACACGGCCGAGTTCGGTGACTACGTCTCCGGCCCGCGCGTGATCTCGCCCGAGGTCAAGGAGAACATGAAGGCCGTCCTCGCGGACATCCAGAACGGTGCCTTCGCGAAGCGCTTCATCGACGACCAGGACGCCGGTGCGCCGGAGTTCAAGGCACTCCGCGCCAAGGGCGAGGGCCACCCGATCGAGGCGACCGGTCGCGAGCTGCGCGCCCTCTTCGCGTGGAAGTCGAACGACGCCGACTACGTGGACGGTTCCGCCGCGCGGTAGTCTTCGCAACACCACTCGACGACGAGGCGGCGGTGCACCCGCACCGCCGCCTCGCGATGTGACCCGAACGTTATGCAGCACTTCACCACCAGCCCCGACGCCGCCCACCGGCGTCCCCTCGGCGTTCCCGGGGACGTTTCGCGACGACCGTCGTCCGGCCCGGACATGGGCGGTCCTCAGGTCGTCGTCCAGCATGGGAGGATCGTCGGATGGCGGTGACGAAGCGAGCGGTCCACATCGGCGCCGGCAAGATCGGACGCGGGTTCGTGGGGCAGTTCCTGGTCGCGAGCGGCTACGAGCTCACCTTCGTGGACGTCGACGACCGCGTCGTCTCGGCACTGAACGAAGCCGGCCGGTTCGTCGTGCACGAGGTCGGCGAGATGCCGGTCGAGCACCTGGTCTACGGGTTCACGGCCCTCAGCAGCAAGACCGACCGCGAGCAGGTCGTCCGGGCCATCGCCGAGGCCGACGTCGTCACGACCGCGGTCGGCGCCCGGACCCTCCCGCTCGTCGCCCCCGTCATCGCCGAGGGGCTGGCGGCCCGGCCGCTCGACCGCGGCGACGTCACGATCGTGGCGTGCGAGAACGCCTTCAACGCGACGGACTCCCTGCACGCCAGCATCCGTCGTGCCCCCATCCTCGAGGACCGCGACATCGCCGCCGTCTTCGCGAACTGCGCCATCGACCGCATCGTCCCCGACCAGTCCGGGGTGCTCGGCCAGTCCGGCGGCCTCGACGTCGTGCTCGAGCCGTTCTACGAGTGGGTCATCGAGCGCACGCCCTTCGCCGACTCCGATGCCGAGCCGCCCGCGATCGACGGCGTGACCTGGGTCGACGACCTGCAGCCGTTCGTCGAGCGCAAGCTCTACACGGTGAACACCGCGCACGCGACGGCCGCCTACCACGGCTACGTCCGGGGCATCCGGCTCATCCGCGAGGCCCTCGAGGACGAGGCCGTCCGCGCCGAGGTCGACGGCGTCCTCGCCGAGACCACCGCGCTCCTCGTCGCCAAGCACGGCTTCGACCCGGAGGAGCACGCGCGCTACGTCGCCGCGAACCTCTCCCGCATCGCGAACCCGCACCTCCCGGACACGACCGTCCGCGTCGGACGCAACCCGCTCCGGAAGCTCGGCCGCCGCGAGCGCTTCGTCGGCCCGGCCGCGCAGCTCGCCGAACGCGGGCTCCCCGTCGACCACCTGCTCGGCGCCGTGCGCGTCGCGCTCGACTTCGACGACGAGAACGACCCCGAGTCGATCGAGCTGCACGCGCTGCTCCGCTCGGGTGCGACGGCACACGCCCTCACCGAGATCCTCACCGGCCTGATGGAGAGCCACCCGCTGTTCCCCGCGGTGCGCGAGGTCGTCGCCGAGGTCCTCGAGACCCAGCCCGCCGACGTCTGACCGGCGGCCGCACAGGTCGTCCGTGGTCGAGCCGGAGCGGCACGCCTCGTAGAATCGAGGCATGACCACGGCAGCATCCCCGCCCGACGGCTCGGTCGACCACGACGACGACGCCCTCAGCTGGGGCGACGCCGACGACGCGACCCACGTCGACGCGGCGCACAACCCGGTCACCGTCAAGGAACGCTCCGGCCGTGACCCCGAGGCCCCAGAGACCTCCGGCGCGCTCATCGGGTTCGGCGTCTTCGGTGGCCTGTACCTGCTCTACACGGTGGCCTGGCTGCTCACGGCCTCGACCTCGTACGTCTCGGACGTCGACACCGTGCTGACCGTCTTCGTCGAGGTCCTCCGGTTCCTGTCGATCGTCGCGCCCGCGCTGTGGTTCACCGTCGTGCTCTGGGCCGGCCGTGGACAGCGCACGCGGAGCCGTCTGCTGTGGATGCTGCTCGGCGCCCTCGTCCTCTTCCCGTGGCCCTTCCTCATGACGCGGAGCTTCGGGTGACCGCCGCGACGCCGACCGTCCGTCGGTCGTCCCGGGCGTTCGTCGGCAAGGTCGTCGTCTGGCTCGTGTTCGCCCTGCTGTTCGCGTACATGACCGTGCAGAGCGTCGGCAACCTCGTGACCGTCTCGCAGTCCGTCCGCGCGTTCAACGCGTTCCTCGGCACGACGTCCGGCGGCGACTCGCTGGCCCGCAGCACCCCGTGGGTGTGGCTCGTGCTGGACATCGCGATCGCGCCGGTCGCGTTCGTCGTCGCGCTGTGGGTGAGCCGTCGCGCGCGGCTCGCGGTGACGATCGGCGTCTTCGTCCTCGCGTTCGCCGCCGCCGGCGCGCTGTGGCTCGATCTGCAGCTCTTCGTGCCGCGGCTGCTGGATTTCTGACGGTCCGTCCGACGGCCAGGAGGCGCGGTGCCGGCTGGCACCGCGCCTCCCGTCCGTCGTGTGGTCGCCCACCGGACCGCCCCTGCGGTCGTAACCACGTGCGCACGTCGATACGATGGTGGGATACCGCCCGTCTCGTGTGAGGAAACTGCAGCTGTGCCGAAGCCGGTCGTCCTGATCGCCGAAGAACTCTCGCCCGCCACAGTCGACGCCCTCGGGCCCGACTTCGAGATCCGGAACGTGGACGGTACCGACCGCCCCGCCCTCCTGGCCTCCCTCGCCGACGCGCACGCCATCCTGGTGCGCTCCGCCACCAAGGTCGACGCCGAGGCGATCGCCGCGGCCCCGAACCTCAAGGTCGTCGCCCGTGCCGGTGTCGGCCTCGACAACGTCGACATCAAGGCGGCCACCACCGCCGGGGTGATGGTCGTCAACGCGCCGACGTCGAACATCATCTCCGCCGCCGAGCTCACGGTCGGCCACATCCTGTCGCTCGCGCGCCACATCCCGGCCGCTCACGCGTCGCTCGCGGCCGGCACCTGGAAGCGCTCCGCGTACACCGGTGTCGAGCTGTACGAGAAGACCGTCGGCATCATCGGCCTCGGCCGCATCGGTGCGCTCATCACCCAGCGCCTGCAGGCGTTCGGCGTCCAGGTGATCGCGTACGACCCGTACGTCACCACGGCCCGTGCCCAGCAGCTCGGGGTCGAGCTCGTCTCGCTCGAGGACCTGCTCAAGCGCGCCGACTTCACCACGATCCACATGCCGAAGACGCCGGAGACGGTCGGCATGATCTCGGACGACCAGTTCGCGCTCATGAAGCCGACCGCGTTCGTCGTGAACGTCGCCCGTGGCGGACTGATCGACGAGGACGCGCTGCACCGTGCGCTCACCTCGAACACGATCGCCGGCGCCGGTCTCGACGTCTTCGTGTCCGAGCCCCCGAAGGACTCGCCGCTCGTCGCGCTCCCGAACGTCGTCGTCACGCCGCACCTCGGTGCCTCGACGGACGAAGCGCAGGAGAAGGCGGGCGTCTCGGTCGCCAAGTCCGTGCGGCTCGCTCTCGGCGGCGAACTCGTCCCCGACGCGGTCAACGTCGCCGGTGGCGTCATCGACCCGTACGTGCGCCCCGGCATCCCGCTCGTCGAGAAGCTCGGTCAGGTGTTCACCGGCCTCGCCACGTCGCCCGTCACCAGCATCGACGTCGAGGTGCACGGCGAGCTCGCCGAGTTCGACGTCAGCGTGCTGAAGCTCGCTGCGCTCAAGGGCGTCTTCACCGACGTCGTCAGCGACCAGGTGTCCTACGTGAACGCACCGTTGATCGCCGAGCAGCGCGGGGTCACCGTGCGGCTCATCACCGACTCGGACAGCCCCGAGTACCGGAACGTGCTCACGATCCGCGGGGCCCAGTCCGACGGCCCGGCGATCAGCGTGTCCGGCACGCTCACCGGCCCGAAGCAGGTCGCGAAGCTCGTCGAGATCAACGGTCACGACGTCGAGGTCGCCCTCGCCGAGCACCACGTGGTGATGGAGTACACCGACCGGCCCGGCATCGTCGCGGTCTACGGCAAGGAGTTCGGCGACGCCGGCATCAACATCGCGGCGATGCAGATCTCGCGGGAAGCCGCCGGCGGCCAGGCGCTGAGCGTCCTCACCGTCGACTCGCCGGTCCCGGCCGAGATCCTCGAGCACGTCCGGTCCACGATCGACGCGGCCTCGCTCCGCGAGATCGACATCACGCTGTAGGGGAGTGGCGGACATGACGCAGACGGTGAAGCTCGCGGTGATCCGCGGGGACGGCATCGGACCCGAGGTGGTCGACGAGGCGCTGAAGGTCCTGCACGCCGTGCTGCCGGACGACCTCGTGGTGGAGGAGACCCCGTTCTCCCTCGGCGCCGACCGGTTCCTCGCGACCGGTGACATCCTCACCGAGGACGACATGTCCGCCATCGCCACCCACGACGCGATCCTGCTCGGCGCGGTCGGTGGCGACCCCCGCGACCCCCGGCTCGCGGGCGGGATCATCGAGCGCGGGCTGCTGCTGAAGCTGCGGTTCGCCTTCGACCACTACGTGAACCTGCGCCCGACCGTCGTCTACCCGTCGGTGACGACGCCGCTGACGTCCCCCGGTGACGTCGACTTCGTGGTCGTGCGCGAGGGCACCGAGGGACCGTACGTCGGCAACGGCGGCGCCATCCGCGTCGGGACCCCGCAGGAGATCGCGACCGAGGTCTCGTTGAACACCGCGTACGGCGTCGAGCGCGTCGTCCGGTACGCGTTCGAGCTGGCGGACCGGCGGCCGCGCAAGCACCTCACGCTCGTGCACAAGAGCAACGTCCTGGTGCACGCCGGAGCCCTCTGGCAGCGCACCGTCGCGGCCGTCGGGCAGGAGTACCCGGACGTCTCGGTGGACTACCAGCACGTCGACGCCGTCACCATCCACATGGTGCGCGAACCTGCTAGGTTCGACGTCATCGTCACCGACAACCTCTTCGGGGACATCATCACCGACCTGGCCGGCGCGATCAGCGGCGGCATCGGTCTGGCGGCCTCGGGCAACATCAACCCGGACGGCACCTTCCCCAGCATGTTCGAGCCGGTCCACGGCTCCGCGCCGGACATCGCGGGTCAGCAGAAGGCCGATCCCACGGCCGCCATCCTGTCCGTCGCACTGCTGCTCGACCACATCGGTCGCAGCGACCTCGCGGCGGCGGTCACGCGGGCGGTCGAGGCCGACCTCGCCGACCGGGGCACCTCGCAGCGTCGCACGGCCGAGATCGGCGACGCCATCGCCGCCGCGGCCACGGCACGCACCACCACCGCCTGACAGGAGTCTCCCCGTATGAGCACCGACACCGACTTCGGACTCGCGTTCGCCACCACCCCCTCACCCGAGCGCCGTGCCGCCGCCGAGCGCGAGGAGATCCTCGCCGACCCGGGCTTCGGCAAGCACTTCACGGACCACATGGCCACCGTGCAGTGGACGCTGGACGCCGGGTGGCACGATGCCTCGGTCCACCCGTACGGGCCGATCAGCCTCGACCCCAGCGCGAGCGTCCTGCACTACGCGCAGGAGATCTTCGAGGGGCTGAAGGCCTACCGGCACGCCGACGGCTCGGTCTGGACGTTCCGCCCGGACGCCAACGCTCGGCGCTTCCAGCGGTCCGCGCGGCGGCTCGCGCTGCCGGAGCTGCCGGTGGAGACCTTCGTGGACTCCATCCGCGAGCTGGTCCGGACCGACGTCGACTGGGTGCCCTCGGCGCCCGAGACGAGCCTGTACCTGCGGCCGTTCATGATCGCGACCGAGTCGTTCCTGGGGGTGCGTGCGGCACAGGCGGTGGCGTACCACTGCATCGCGAGCCCGGCGGGGGCGTACTTCACCTCCGGACCGAAGCCGGTGTCGATCTGGCTGTCCACGAACTACGCCCGGGCCGGCAAGGGCGGCACGGGTGCGGCGAAGACGGGCGGCAACTACGCCTCGTCGCTCCTGCCCCAGCAAGAGGCCTACGAGCACGGCTGCCAGCAGGTCATGTTCCTCGACTCGGTCGAGGGCAAGTACCTCGAGGAACTCGGCGGCATGAACGTCGTGCTGGTGAAGGCGGACGGCACGCTCGTCACGCCGGACTCCGACTCCATCCTCGAGGGCATCACGCGCGACTCGATCCTGCAGCTGGCGGAGGACCGTGGGCTGCGCGTCGAACGCCGTCGGGTGACCCTCGACGAGTGGCGTGACGGCGTCGAGGACGGCTCCATCACCGAGGCCTTCGCGTGCGGGACCGCCGCCGTCGTGACCCCGATCGCGGAACTCCGCGGCGAGGGCTTCACGATCGGGTCGCCGACCGTCGGGGCCGGCGAGCTGACGATGTCCCTGCGCGACGAACTCACCGACATCCAGTACGGCCGCCGTCCCGACCCGCACGGGTGGATGACGCGCCTGACCGACCCGGCCTGAACGCACACCACACGTCGATAGGCTCCAACGGTGAAGATCGCACGGTTCAGCAGCAAGGGCGAAGACCCCCGGTACGGCATCCTCGACGAGCGCGACCTGGTCGTGCTGGCGGGTGACCCGATGTACCAGGGGTTCGAGACCACGGGGGAGCGGGTGCCCCTGGCGGACGCCAAGCTCCTCGCCCCCGTCATCCCGCGGTCGAAGGTGATCGGCGTGGGGCTCAACTACGCCGAGCACGCGTCCGAGATGGATGAGCGCTCCGGGGACGACCCGGTGGTGTTCCTCAAGCCCAACACGTCGGTGATCGGCCCCGAGGACCCGATCCGTCTCCCCGCCGGGGTCGGACGCGTCGACCACGAGGGCGAGCTCGCCATCGTGATCGGGTCGCTCGCGAAGAACGTCACGCGCGAGGACTTCGCGAGCGTGATCCTCGGCTACACGATCGCCAACGACGTGACCGCCCGTGACCTGCAGGCGCGCGACGGCCAGTGGACACGGTCCAAGGGCTTCGACACCTTCTGCCCGCTCGGGCCGGCGATCGAGACCGAGATCGACCCATCGGACATCCGCATCGAGACCCGCGTGGACGGCGACCTGCGCCAGGTGGGCTCGACGAGCGAGATGGTGCACGACATCCCGTCCCTCATCGAGTTCGTCTCGTCGATCTGGACGCTCCTGCCCGGCGACGTCATCCTGACCGGCACCCCTGCCGGCGTCGGCGAGATCCGCGACGGCGAGGTCGTCGAGGTGACGATCGAGGGGATCGGCACACTGAAGAACCCGGTCATCGCCAAGCACTGACACGCATCACCGAACGGCCCGCTCCCACCGTGGGGGCGGGCCGTTCCGCGTCTCCGCGCGGATCGGCCCGTGCGACACGCCCGGGGTGCGGGACGGTTGGCGGGGCCCCCGGGGCGTGTGTAGAGTAATCACTCGTTGCCGCTGAGGCGGAGAACGGAACGGCCGAGACGGTCACCGGAGCGAACGCCCCGGAGATGCAGTCCGGACGGGGTCCCGCTCAGGCAACGAATCCCGATGACGATCCACTCTCGAAGTGGTCTGTTCGGGGTGAGACGAAATGCCTCTCTGACGACGCTCGTGTTCCACGAGTCGAGTGGGGAGTGCGTCTG